>JBKDBG010000075.1:0-16318 GCA_046314755.1 Bacteroidota bacterium
TTTAGGAAAACATACACAAACAAACCGCGTACATTATTAATTCCTGAATTAAACAGCAACCGATATGATTTAGGATGGACGGCAAACAACAACCGTTCAACAGCCTTAAAAAATGACGGATTAAAACTGAATGGATCTATTAGTAGAGGCTTGGGTTTTGGTAACAATCAAGATTTGGTGGTTAATGCAAATTTAAACTTACAAATGGCCGGAACACTGAACAATGATATTGAAGTGTTGGCAGCCATAAGCGATGATAATAATCCCATACAACCCGAAGGCAATACGCAACAATTGCAAGATTTCGATCGGGTTTTTGTACAATTAAGTAAAAATAATTCAAGCCTTATTGTGGGCGATTTTGAAATGAACAAACCCGATCAATCTTATTTTTTAAGTTACTATAAAAAATCAAGAGGAGCACAATTTAACGGGCAATTCAAAACCGGATTGAATGGAGTATTGAAAGTAAATGCATCAGGTGCACTCAGCCGGGGCCGATTTGCACGAAATATAATCAATGGAAGGGAAGGAAATCAAGGTCCATACCGATTAAGCGGACAAAATGGAGAACTCTTCATTATTGTAATTTCCGGCACCGAAGCTGTGTATGTGGATGGGCAAAAACTTACGCGTGGAGAACAAAATGATTATGTGATTGACTACAACACAGGTGAAATCACTTTCATGCCCAAACGACCCATTACTCAATTCAGCCGAATTGTAATTGAGTTTCAATATTCCGATAGAAATTATGCACGCTCCGTGTTTAATATCGGTACCCAGTTTGAACAACCCAAGTATAAGGTACGTGTAAATTATTTTACTGAACAAGACAATAAAAATCAACCCTTTTTACAAACCCTTGATGATAGCAGTAAAAAAGTACTATCAGCAGTAGGTGATCGAATTGAACAAGCCTTTATTCAAAATGAAATCAAATCTGCATTCGATCCCAAAAAGATTCTTTATCGAAAAATAGACACCTTAGCATTTACAGGAGTATATGTGTATGCTACAGAAAAAGGAGGTGACAGTATTTTTTACGAGGTGAAATTCAGTTTGGTTGGAACAGGAAAAGGAAATTATGTACAAAGCGCAAGCGGTGCAAATGGCCGGGTTTTTAAATGGGTAAAACCAATTGATGGCATGCCGCAAGGGGATTATGAACCGGTAATTTTATTGGTGAGTCCGAAACGTAATCAAATGTTGAGTGTAGGGTTTGATTATACCGGAATCAAAAACACCTTAATTAATGTGGAGGTTGCAAACAGTTTTAATGATAGAAATACCTTTTCGGAAATTGATAAGAGTAACGATGCAGGATACGCTGTTAAATCACAAATAAACAACACCCTTACGCTGGGAAAGAAACCTGAATCAACCCAACTCAAAACGGAAGTTTTTTATGAATTTACTGATGCTAATTTTAGGTATATTGAACGATACAGAAATGTAGAATTCGATCGAATATGGAACAGATTATTAACGAATACCAACCAAAGCACAGATACCGGATTTAAAGAACACATAGCAAGATTTCGATCTCAATTACAACATCAGAAAATAGGGAATGTTTACTATCAGTTTGGTTATTATGATAAAGCCTCCATTTTTCAAGGCACCCAACATCAAACCGGATTGGCCTTTAAACCGGGTAAACTAAATGTAAATGGAGAATTAGAAAATGTTAACACCAACAACAAAAACACCTTACAAAAAAGTGAAGTGCTTCGTTATCGAGCCGAAGTGTCTTATCCTATAAAAAATGTATTAGGGGGTGTTCGTTCGGAATTTGAACAAAGTTTGTTTAAATCCGGCACAGATTCTTTGTTAAGCGGAAGTTATGCATACAACCAAAACAGTGCATTTCTCCGTAATATCGATTCAACAAAAATCAAGTATCAAATAGAATATAGTTTACGGGATGACTACTTACCTAAATCAGAAAAGTTAAGCGAATCAACAAAAGCCCAAACCTTAAATACAGCTTTAGATTGGAATCAGCCAAACGGCAACAGATTATCTGCAGGTTTTACCTATCGTTTATTTGAAATCTTGGATTCTAACCTAACCCGACTGCAACCGGAGAAAACCATTCTGTCCCGAATTGAATATGATTATAGTTTTTTTAAAAGAGTAATTAGCGCCAACACTTACTTCCAACTTGGTTCCGGTCAAGAATTACGAAGAGACTTCCAATTTGTTGAAGTATTAGTAGGACAAGGACAATATGTTTGGAAAGATTTTAATGGTGATGGATTACAACAATTAAATGAGTTTTTATTAGCTGGAGCAGCAGAAAGAACACAAGCTAATTTTATTCGGGTGTTTTTACCTACCAATAGTTTTATCAGTACCAATCTCAATCAATTTAACCAAACTATTAATTTCAACCCTGCCTACATTTGGGGAAATAAGGGAGGGATGAAAAAGTGGATTTCTAAATTAAGTAATCAAACTGCTTATAAAGTTGAACGAAAAACTACCTCGCTTAATCTTGAGCAGTTTATCAATCCGTTTTATTTGAATGTGAATGATACGGCATTAATTTCATTAAATGGGGTGTTTAGAAATACCTTATTTTTAAACAGAAGCAACCCAACATTCGGTGCTGATTATACTTTACAAAATCAACGCAGTAAAGTATTTTTAACCAATGGATTTGATGCAAGAAACAGGATTGAACACACTGTGAATATACGTTGGAATGTAAATGCCGTTTGGAGTATTATTGCCGGCAGCACTTCAGGCAACCGTGTCTACAGCAGTGACTTTTTTAGCCTAAATAATTTCAATTATATTTTTGAAGAATACAAACCCAGAGTGGTTTATCAGGCAAATACACAACTGCGTATAACAGCGCTATTCAGCTACTTTGAAGCGAGAAATTTAAAGGAGCTTGGAAATGAAATGGCCTTTAATACCGAATGGGGCGGAGAGTTAAGGTATTCCATGAGTAAGTTTGGCGTATTAAACGGAAAATTCAGTTACTATGAAGTGCAATACACAGGTAATGCACAATCACCATTAGGTTATGATATATTACAAGGATTGGTTCCGGGAGAAAACATGTTATGGAATTTGAGTTTACAACAAAGAATTGGAAACAACATGCAAATTAGTATAACCTATGACGGTAGAAGCGGACAAAATCAACGTACCTTACACATAGGCAGAATGGAAGCCAGGTACTTGTTTTAATTGAATGAAAGTACAACTTAATTTGCCTTAACATTACGTTCGCAAAAAGTTCATGTTGTTTTGACCATTTAGTTACATCAGCTTGATTGTTTTGTACAAAAAAAATGATGTTATCTCAAAATCTTTTTGCCCTCATCTTGTTCTTTATTGGAACGGGATTTTTAGTAACAACGCACACCAATATCGCAGCTATTCTGTATTCTGGTATTTGTTTCCTATTCCTTTCTTTTCCTCTTTTTCTTTTAATTGGAAAACATCTAATTCATAAACAAACAAAAGAGAAACCTAATCACCAAAACCTGACTGTTTGAGTGGTTTATAAAAAGATACCAACCCCGCTAGGGTTTGCACATCGGTACATCATGCCAAACATAACCAACCCCTTCAGGGGTTGCACATCGGTACACCGCACACCCAACATGACCAACCCCGCTAGGGGTTGCATTTCGGTACATCATGCCGGATCTTTGAATATATATTGTTGATCAGATTTTAAAATTCAAACTTGCACATCAAATGTTTCGGATATCCATAGGATCTGTTGGTTATCGGAAATGGAGCGAATAATAAGAATGGAGGAATGAATATTGGATGAAATGCAACCCCTAAAGGGGTTGGTTATCACAATCACATCATTCGCATCCGACATGGAATTCATCCAAGATGGAACCTCCAGCGAGGTTCGGCTGACATATACAAATTTTCGCCTGTACTGGTATGCATAAAAAAACCCTTGCGGGGTTTCTTATCAAAATAATATGAAATATACTTATGCCGGAAGCGGGTTCTTCTTCAATTTCAAAATGCTGAAATCGGAATCCACTCGTTTGATGGTATTTACCAACTTTCCTAATCCGGTAATTTCCAACTCAACCACATCGCCATCTTGTAACCATTGTGGTTTAAAACTCTTATCATTCAATAATCCTGTTCCGTTTAGTTCCAAAAAGCAACCTGTTCCAACTGTTCCACTTCCAATCACATCGCCAGGAAGGATATCAACCCCATAAGCACAACGTTCAATAATCTCTGCAAATGTCCAGTCCATATCGGCAACATTTCCTTCACTCACCTGCACACCGTTTACCCAACACTTCATGGTTAGGTTATGGCTATTACCTACATGATTAGGTTTTGCAGCAACCAAATAAGATTCTAATTCATCAGGAGTAACCATGTACGGACCAATTACGGTACTAAAATCCTTTCCTTTGGCAGGACCTAAATTCAGTAACATTTCTTCCATTTGAAGGGTACGCGCACTCATGTCATTCATAATCATATACCCTGCAATGTATTGGTCAGCTTCTTCAGCCTTTATATTTCTTCCCTTTTTACCAATTACTACAGCAACTTCCAATTCAAAATCGAGCTTCTCAAAATGATCAGGCATACAAGGTATTTCACCGGGACCTTGAATAGCATTATGATTCGTAAAATAAAATATCGGATATTGATCGAACTCGGGAATCATTGGAACACCTCTATTTCTGCGTGCAGCAGCAACGTGTTGGCGAAAAGCATATCCATCTCTACAAGAGGTTGGTTCATTCACCGGAGCCAATAAGGTTACCTCATCCACACTAATTGCCTCAGCCGAAAGTTTCCCTTCTTTAAGTTGAGCATCCAGTGATTTGGCTTTATTCATAGCCTCCTCACCTGCAAACAAAAATGCACGCATATTATTAGGCAATGAATTGTTTAAGGCATGCACGCTGTATATTTTGTTTTGTATTAATATACCTAAATCGGTATGGTTATTTTTTTGATAGGTTACTAACTTCATGTGTAATAAAATTTATGTTGATGAATAATCGCTTTAAAACTTACCCAAATTAATTAACAAGTCGGGGTAAATTTATTTTATCGGGAACAATAAATACCTTGTCAAATTGAGACAGTACATTTTTGTAGATGGCTTGTGCTTCTAATTGTGTGCGAAAATCACCTACCCTCACTTTAAAGTAAGGTGCTTGATAAACCAAGTATGCTTCAACTTCCGGATAAAGTTGTAAAAATTTGGTACGAGCATCATTGGCGGCTTTTCGATCGCTTCCAAAAAAAATTTGAATCCGATAGCCTTGAATTCCGTTTAAATCTTCATTCTTTACTATATTTTGTTGTACCAGTGAATCCAAATTTTCATCGCCTACAATTTGAACCGACTGTTGCGCAGAGACCTGGCAACCTAAAACAACAAAACATATGAAAAGAAATAGTTTATACATGGTTTTCGGTAGCTAATTGTTGTGTTTCTTCCATAACGCTTACACCCGCACTTAATCCCAATTTATTTGCACCTGCCTCAATTAATTCTTTAGCAAATGTAAGTGTACGAATACCACCTGATGCTTTGATTTTAACCTTTGCAGGTAATATTTTTCGCATGAGTCTAATATGCTCGGTTTTAGCACCTGAAGATGCAAATCCGGTAGAGGTTTTTACGTAATCAGCTTCACTATCAACACAAATTCTGCAAGCTTTTTCAATCTCATCGTCACTGAGGTAAGCTGTTTCAATAATTACCTTAGCCAATTTATTTTGCAAATGACAAGCCATCACCACCGATTGTATGTCGTTTAACACCACGGCATCATCACCGCTTTTAAAGGCCGATATATTCATAACCATATCAATCTCATCCGCTCCCGCCATAATCGCTTTTTTGGTTTCCTCAACCTTGGCAGCTACGGTTCCATAGCCCATAGGAAATCCAACAACAGTTACAATCTTTACATTCGATTTTTTGAGCGTTTTTTTGGCCAACTGAACATAATAAGGGGCAACACAAACTGCATAAAATTTATGCTCCATGGCCTCCTCACACAATGCAATAATATCAGCTTGTGTGGCATCCGGTTTTAAATTCGTGTGTTCAATATAGTTGTTTATCGCTTCCATTTTTTAAATTTTAGTTTGCAGGTAGTACAGTTTATTTACGTATGTTATTCTTCTTTGCCGTGGCAAGCTTTATACTTTTTTCCACTTCCACATGGACAAGGATCATTTCTTCCGATTTTATCCGAATTAATAATTTGCTGCTGCTTTGGTCGGTCGCCTGAATTTTCCATGGCTTGTTTGTGGGCTTGTACAGCAGCTACCACCTCATCTGTTCTGCTGGTTTGTAACTTAGGTTGAGGCATTGCTTTTGGCGCTTGGTTTACCGCTGCCGGTTGTGATTGTTGCATTGGAATATATGCCCTAAATAACATGCCTAACACTTCCCTATTCACGCGACTAAGCATATCTTTAAACAAGTTAAAGGATTCAAGCTTATAGATAAGCAACGGATCTTTTTGTTCCAATACCGCATTTTGAACCGACTGTTTTAAATCGTCCATTTCGCGCAAATGTTCTTTCCACTCATCATCGATAATGTGTAGGGTGGTAAACCTTTCAAATGTATTTATTACCTCTTGACCGTTATTGTCAACAGCCTTCTTAAGGTTCACCCCAATTTGTATTCCGCGAATGCCATCCGTAAAAGGAACACCAATCATTTCAAATTGTTGGCCTTGGGTTTCAAATACATTTTTAACTATCGGAAGCGCTTCTGCTGCAATGTTTGCGCATTTATCATGATAGTGCTGAAGCATTTCATCAAAAAATTGCTCCACCACTTCTTCCATTTTTCCGTTTAAGAATTGCTCATCCGATATAACAGGTTCATAAGCAAACAAACGCAAGCATTCAAGCTTAAAATCTTGATAGCTTTTAGCATCCTTATAAGATTCAACCAACTCGTAACACAAATCGTGCAACATGTTGTTAAAATCCAAATCTAATTTATCACCGTATAATGCGTTTCTGCGTTTGGTGTAAATAACCTCACGTTGGCTGTTCATCACATCATCATACTCCAACAAACGTTTACGTATACCAAAGTTATTTTGTTCAACTTTACGTTGAGCACGTTCAATATTTTTAGTAATAAGAGAGTGTTCAATATTTTCACCTTCCTTCATGCCAAGTCTATCCATGATAGAAGCAATACGCTCACTACCGAACAATCGCATCAAATCATCCTCAAGCGAAACATAAAAACGAGATGAACCCGGATCGCCTTGACGACCGGCACGACCGCGTAACTGACGATCAACCCTGCGTGATTCATGACGCTCAGTACCGATAATGGCTAAACCTCCAGCTTCTTTCACGCCTTCACCCAATTTAATATCCGTACCACGACCGGCCATGTTGGTGGCAATGGTTACCGTGCCTGCCTGACCCGCTTCCGCAACAATATCGGCTTCACGTTGATGTTGTTTAGCGTTGAGTACATTGTGTTTAATTTTTCGCAATTGCAACATACGGCTTAAGGTTTCACTCACCTCAACTGATGTTGTACCCACCAACACAGGCCTTCCGGCTTCTGTTAGTCGTTGCACTTCATCAATTACCGCATTGTATTTTTCGCGTTTTGTTTTGTAGATTAAATCGTTTTCATCTTTACGAGAGATTGAACGATTGGTTGGAATCACCACCACATCTAACTTATAAATTTCCCAAAACTCACCGGCTTCCGTTTCTGCAGTACCCGTCATACCCGCCAACTTGTGGTACATGCGGAAATAGTTTTGTAAGGTAATGGTTGCATAGGTTTGTGTAGCCGCTTCAACCTTTACATTTTCTTTTGCTTCTATCGCCTGATGCAAACCATCGCTGTAACGCCTTCCGTCTAATACACGACCGGTTTGTTCATCAACAATTTTTACTTTACCATCAGCAATAATATATTCCACATCACGATCAAACATACAGTAAGCCTTTAACAATTGATTTACGGTATGAATACGTTCAGATTTTATAGAAAAATCGAGCATTAATTGCTCTTTGGTTTTAGCTTTTTCTTCATCACCCAAATTTGATTTTTCAATTTCGGCAATGGCTGCACCCACATCAGGTATGATAAAAAATTGTGCATCTTCGCCTGAAGCAGTAATCAAATCAACACCCTTTTCAGTGAGTTCAATGGAATTGTTTTTTTCATCAATGGTGAAGTACAAATCAGCATCCACTTTATGCATTTCCTTTTGCTGATCTTGCATGTAGTAATTCTCAGTTTTGAGGAGAATTTGTTTTACACCTTGTTCACCCAAAAATTTAATTAAAGCACTATTTTTAGGCAAACCTCTGTAGGCTTGTAACAACTTAAATCCACCATCTTTTTCATTGCCTGCTGCAATTAATTTTTTAGCCTCTGCTAATGCGTTATTGATGTATGATTTTTGAGCATTTACAATACGTTCAATGCGTGGCTTAAGTACATGAAACTGTTGGTCATCTCCCTTAGGTACCGGACCGCTAATGATTAAAGGCGTACGTGCATCATCAATTAATACACTATCCACCTCATCCACCATGGCAAAATGATGCTTGCGTTGCACCAATTCCGTAAGGTCACGTGCCATGTTATCGCGGAGGTAATCAAAACCAAACTCGTTGTTGGTACCATAAATAATGTCAGCCTGATAAGCTTTTCGTCTTTCAGGTGAATTGGGTTGATGGTAATCAATACAATCAACTCTTAATCCATGGAATTCAAATAAAGGTCCGTTCCACTCACAGTCTCTTCGTGCCAAATAATCATTTACGGTTACCACATGCACGCCAAGTCCGCATAAGGCATTTAAATACGAAGGCAAGGTTGAAACCAACGGTTTACCTTCACCCGTTGCCATTTCAGAAATTTTTCCTTGATGCAATACAATACCACCAATCAACTGCACATCATAATGCACCATGTTCCAAGTAACGGTGCTGCCTGCAGCCTCCCAAGTATTGCTCCAAACAGCTTTGTCTCCCTCAATACGAACAGGCTTTTTAATGCGTTTATGGGCAGCTAACTCACGATCGAAATCAGTGGCGGTTACCACCAATTCTTTATCTTCCGTTAACCTGCGTGCAGTTTCTTTTACCACTGCAAATGCCTCAGGAAGTATTTCTTGCAATACCTCTTCCAATAACTCATCACGCTTTTTACTTAGCTTTTCCAAGTTGCCAAACACCTCTTCCTTTTCAAAAAAGGTTAAATCAGTTTGCTCCGATTTATGCTTAAGTTCCGCAATTTCTTCATCAATATTTTTTAAATGCTCGGCTATGCGTTGTTTAAAAAGTTGCGTTTTGCCCCTCAATTCATCATTTGATAAATCACGCAGTTGCGCGTATTCCTCATTAATTAATTTAACCAGGGGAAGTATATTTTTTAAATCACGTTCTGATTTGCTTCCGAATACTTTGGTAAGTGCGTTAAAGATAGAACCTATCATCTGTTGCTGTTTTTCCTATTATATGAAGGGCGTAAAAATAATAAATTTTGCCCATGTTGCCGCATGTCATCACAAATAAAGCCAAGCTAAAATTAAGGAATTATTGGCAGGAGGCATTTACAGGCAGGTTCTTAAGTAAATCAAATTAAACACTCATTTTCAGCGGTATAGCACACAAAACAAGATTTATCACCTCATTTTATATAAAAAGGCAACTGACAGAAGTGCTTTTATCTTTTGTTCTTATTTAGATATTAAACTTAACAGCAGCAATATTTGAGAAAAGGCGGTATCAAGGAGCTTTAACTATTTCGGAATATGAAACTTGAACCATTTCGGCAGTTTTGGGGAAAAATATTTTAACATCTTTTAATCCTAATGCATGTATTACTCCTTTGAAGGAATAAGATTTCGTACCAAAATGATCGTAAATGAGTTGTACCTGATCCCCTACTTTATAGCCATTAATATTTTTTTGAGTTGATGTGAAGAAGATTTGATGTGAATTTAAGCGCATTATTTTAATAGGGCCTTGGTAATTCTTGCCATAACAAAATACCCTAAACGCTTTACCGCTATTAAGCGCTGAATAAACAATACCCGAAATATTTTCATTAATGTAGATAGAATCTCCTAAGGCTACCATCGAATTAATATTGGAACGATTAAACAACGCCTTGTAATATTCGTTGGAATAAACTTGTTGCACCGTATCCGGTACAAATTTAATCACATCGGCTGCTACTACGGCTTTAGTAGTTAACCCAATTAACCAATAGGTATATTTAAAATCAACGGTAATATTTGCATATCGTTCATCCGGCCCAAGCGGCCTTAATGTTTGCATCACCTGTTTCGCTTCCAACACCAAGGCCTCTTTAGATAATCCTCCTATGTTAAAAACATGTATGGTTCGGGCTGAACCCGCAGTAAACGCAACATATTGGTGGTGTTTTTCAAACGAAGTGGGTTGAAATATGCCGGAATGAAAAGCACAAGAAGTAAACAATAATGTAATGGTAAACAGTAGCCCGAAATTTTTCATAAAAAGTATTTCATAGGATGAATGTGCAAGGTACTGATAAGGATTAATTTTTAACGGTGTATATTATCCATAGGTTGATAAGAAGGAAGTACTATCCGCCAACCTCCTTGTTTATTGCTGAATAAGACGATTTGAAAACAATCAACTATAATTATCAAAAGCTTTTGTTTTTATTCCACTCAATCTTATACATTTGCGTTTTAAGATGATTTGAAGCAATGAAACTCACCGAAATAATTAACAACGCCAAAGACACTTTATTCTCTATTGAAATTTTACCTCCGCTAAAAGGTAAAGACATCAATAATTTATATGCAGGTATTGATCCGTTAATGGAATTTAAACCGGCATTTATTGATGTAACTTATCATAGAGAAGAGTTTATCTTACGCAAACGAAAAGACGGTGGTTTTGATAAAGTATTTACCCGCAAACGCCCTGGAACAGTAGCCATTTGTGCTGCCTTGATGAACCGCTACAAAGTGCAAGCCGTTCCTCATTTAATTTGTGGCGGATTTAGCAAAGAAGAAACTGAAAATGCATTAATTGACTTAAACTTTTTAGGTATTCAAAATGTATTGGTTTTACGAGGCGATAGCGTAAAAAATGAGCCTAATTTTGTGCCTGAACCCGATGGCAACAAAACAAGTTTAGAATTGCTCGAGCAAGTGGAAAACATGAATAAAGGCAAATACCTTGATCATGAATTGGAAAATGCAACACCCACAAATTTTTGCATTGGAGTGAGCGGTTATCCCGAAAAACATTTTGAAGCTCCCAATATGAACAGCGACCTAAAATGGCTAAAACAAAAGGTAGATGCCGGTGCTGATTACATTGTAACACAAATGTTTTTTGACAATAAAAAGTTTTTTGAGTTTGTAGAAAAATGCCGAGCCATGGGCATTAATGTGCCTATCATACCGGGATTAAAACCAATGGCTTCTAAAAAACAGTTGGTGGCTTTACCTAAAATTTTTCATATTGATTTACCGGATGATTTGGTAAATGCAGTAGAGGCTTGTAAAGACGATAAAGCCGTAAAACAAGTGGGTATTGAATGGGCCATTCAACAATCAAAAGAATTAAAAGCTGCAGGTGTGCCGGTGTTACACTACTACACCATGGGCTTAAGTGAAGCTACCAAAGCCATTGCCAGCCAAGTATTTTAACGCCTTTATTGATTAAATTTTTAGGGTGAAGTTGAAATAAGGAATTCAATCAACCCATGGCATTACCTATTCAATTGCTTTTGAAAACAGATTGCTAATTATCTGATTAAGGTAACTGTTCCTCGGTATAAATATTTTTTACCGTTAATAGCCGTTACTTCAGCTAAATACACATACACCCCATCCGGACAAGCTGTTCCATCTAAATATCCATCCCAGCCATCATCAATATTTTCCGATGCATACACCATACTTCCCCAACGGTTGTAAATAAACATTTTGTATTTACTCACCCCATTATATCTTATTTTAAATCGATCATTAACCGAGTCAAAATTTGGGGTGAATACATTTGGAATAAATACTTCAAAGTCGGCTGTAACACTCACTTCTTTGGCTATTGAATCTTTACAACCTTCGTTATTTTCAACCAATAACCACACCGAGTATTTACCTTCTTTGGTGTAAGGATGATTGGGGTTGGTACTATTATATTTTGCACCATCACCCATTTGCCAAAAGTATTTGATAACTGAACTTCCGATGTAGGTAAATGCAACGGTATCATTCACCATTGGCATTAAAGGTAAATAGGTAAAATCGGCTGTAGGCTTAGCCACCACCCTAATATTTTTTTGAACGGAATCAACACACGCTCCATTTATTAATGTATATTTTATGGTGTACAATCCTGCTGCGCTTGGATTAAACTCATTTCCATTCACCAATCCTCCTGAAAACATACCACCATTGGTTACCGGTACGAGCAACAATGGATCATCGCCTTCGCATAAAACAGTATCGGCTACGTTAAAATCGGCATTTGGTTGAGCAGATACTTCAATTATGCGAACCACGGAATCTTTGCATGTTCCATTATTCAACACATAACTTATCGGAAAAATTCCCGCAGCTGTAGGTGTAAACACATTACCCGAAACGCCTGTTCCATAAAACACACCACCGGTATTTGCAGGCACCAACGTTATGTTACCTTGATTGATACATAAAGTTGTATCGGCAACAGAAAAAGAAGCATCCGGTTTGTTGAGCACCGTAATGGTTTGCGATGAACTATCGGTGCATCCTAATGCTTGAATAATATATTTTACTTGATGCGGACCAACTGCAGATGGTGTAAACGTATTGCCGGTTACATATGAACCTGCAAATGTGCCACCGCTAACGGTTGGTGTTAATACTGCATTACCTGAATTTAAACACAATGTAGGTTGCGATACCGTAAAATTTGCATCGGGTTGAGGTGAAACATAAATGGTTTTGCTGCTTGAATCAATACATTGCCCCGAAGCAAGTTTGTATTTTACATTAAACACACCGGGAACGGTTGGCGTAAATACATTACTCACCACCGATACACCACTAAAAACTCCTCCTGCATTTAATGGAATAAACACCACATTTTTTACTCCTAAACACACTAAGGTATCACTCACACCAAAAGTTGGGGATAATGGCGCGTTTACAAAAAATTTTCGGGTTAATGAATCACTGCAACCATTTGCACTTAACACATATTTTACCTGATAAGTACCCGGTGTGGCAGGCACCACAAATTGATTTCCACTTACCTCATTTCCGCTAAAAACACCTCCTGTTTGTAGGGGATTTAATGCAACCAATCGGCCGGCTTCGGTGGTGCAAAAAACACTGTCAGTTGGTACAAAAAGTGGAGAAGGCGATTTGGTGAATCGAATGCGAATACTGTCTTTGGCAACACCACAACTTGCGTTTTGCGTTACGGCAAACCAAATAGCAAGGGTATCATTTATGGAAGGTGTATAAGTTGGCGTGAGTGATGCATTGGAAGACCAAGTTCCTTTCCCTGTGGTGGTCCATGTTACCGGATTTGCGCTTGAAGTGTTTGCAGTTAAACTCAATGCATTTTTATTACACCTTACGGTATCGTTTGTGGCTGTAATGTTTATGTTACCCGTTGGTGCACTTACGTTAAATGAAACCGAATCAAGCACAAAGCCGCAATTTGCATTGGCTCTTAAATACAACTTAACATTTCCGGTATAAGCTGGATTAATATTAAAAGTGGTTGATAATTGAGTAGAATCACCGCACGTTCCTGTATTTCTATTGGCAGGATACCAATAAGAACAAGCAGTACCTGTTGTGGTTCCGGCTAAATTTACTGTTGCTCCGCTGCAATAGTTGGGCAAGGTTGTACCTGCATCTGCTGTGTATGGTGCAATCGGCACGGCACAACCATAATTGTAATACGTAGCATTTCCGGCATAATCAAAACTCACTCCCGAACCATCTTCCGATCCGGGTGTGCCATCCGCTTTAACCATTAAACTTCCATTGTGACGAACTGTATCTTTGCAAGTAGATGTTCCAATAATTAAGGTGCGAATGGTGTTGTTGGTGTTGTTTGAAAAATGACCGGATATAACAGCATTGTTATTTTGCAAAGCCACATACAAGGTATCTTTTAAGGTTGAAAAATCATGGGCTGTTGCGCTAAACTGTGTGCTGGTAATAATAAGTAAACGGGCATAAGCAGGTACTTGTTCGGATGGATTTACTTTGATTAATCTACCGCAATTACCCGCAGTAGCAATAGAATTGTTTATCGTTGTTAACTTATTTAAATTGGTTGTATTAAATGTTGCCCAACCCAACCAGGTGTTTGAGGTAGGCCAACTTACAGTATTAATGGTATTGAGTGTAATGGCATTAGGGCCAATACGCATACGCACCATTTCATCATAACCTTCGTCACTGGAACAAGCGTTTACCAAAATGCTTTCAATTTCAAAACATTTGGTAGGTAATGGAGCGGATGAACCGGTTCCGGCACCGCATGGTTGAGCTTGCACCGTAAACACAAATAAAAAAATAAGTGCCACCGGTGCACCTAAACGACCCAATAATTGCATGTATACTTAAGTAGAGTTGGAGGCAAAGTAACAAATTAATTACATAGGCCTTGTTATGTTTTCATTAAAAGTGGTTGTTTTATACCGCCACCTGACTTCAATCATTTTCAATCATGACGAGCTTAATTTTACAGGCCATAAGGCAAACCTACTTTTGTGATGCTGTTTAGCGAGAGCAATAGCAGCATAATCGTTCTTAAAAGAACTGTTCTCCCCTCACTTACTTTTAGTAAAAGGAGAAATAGTGTTTTTCATATGTAGGTTGCAAAGCCGAACTGCCTTGGTGGTTCGGCTTTCTTTTTTTGTGAAAAGTCAAAAGGATGAAAAGAAAAATTGAATATTAAAATTTGTCAGTTGACTGTATATTCGTTTTACTGTATGATAAATCATAAAACCAGAAGCTACGATATGCAAATTGGACGTTGGATGCAACCCGACCCTTTAATGCAACACTTTAGCCCTTACCTTGCCATGAGCAATAACCCTACCCTGTTTACCGACCCTACCGGACTTTGGGATGGACAAGATGATCCTCCAAGAACATTTCCTATACCGATAACATCACGAACCATAGGCCTTGATGGCTTAGAAACTATAGGTATGCGGGAGGCAACTATTTTTGCAAATAAACGCATTATTTACCCAAATAGCCTCTCTACAAACCATAGTGGAGGCGGAGACGGAGGAGGCTTTATGGATGAGGTTAGAGTACCCGACAACTTTGGAACAAAATATAATATTACATACGCCCAAAGTGTATTGGATTACATGAAACGCGTTGATATTAACAATGCAAACCACCGCGCCTTTAACCAAACTAAAAATATGATGGAGAGGAGGGCCATAAGTGGTGGGGGGTATGGAATTAATGTGAATAATTTATCGATGGTTAATGGTTTGTTTGGCACGGTTGTAGGATTTGGCGAAGTTTCGACTCTTGCTGGCCAAGGTAAATACATTACATCAAAGGGGTTAATCAGAGACATTAATTACACAAAACTTACCCAGCATTCGACAACATATGCCAATACAAGTAAAACTATAAAATCTTGGGGAAGAAATTCTGCATACCTTTCAATTGGATTAGATGCTTATGCATATCGTAACAATCAAATTAGTGGAACACATTTCCTTGTAAATACAGGGGTCACAGCTTGGGGAGCCGGAATTGGCTGGTTAGGGATGGGAATACCCGCATTTGTAGGTGGCACAATGTATTTCGGGATAGATACATTTTACCCAGGAGGATTTTATAGTGCAATGCAAATGAATGGTGATTTAATAGAACAAAATCAAAAGATTTTAGGACCAGGATTTAATCTTTACAAAGACCATTAGAATGAAACAGATAATAAAATATTTTTTTTATCGGCTATATTCTATTAGCCTATCAAATGGCGAACATGATGCAGGCTGGTCAATGACCATTGTTTCTTTATTTTCTCTTGCTAATATTTATTCATTTTTTGATCTGATATTAATTGTTTCAAATTCTCAATTACCGCAGGTTAATAATATATTTATTATTTTAATCAGTGGTGTTATATTATACTTCAATTATTACCTATTAATAAAAGATGGTAAAGCACTAGATATTGTAAAAGAATTTAATGATGAGGATAAATCAAAACGATTATTAAAAACAATATTAATTTGGGCGTATATGATCACAAGTGTTGTATTGTTTGTATACACTGGTAAAGTGGTAAGAAG
>JBKDBG010000076.1:0-8565 GCA_046314755.1 Bacteroidota bacterium
TAATATCCCAATGTGGTAGGGCTCCATCCATTAATTGAGGAAGGCTTCCCGATTGCATCACTACTTCGTTATCATCTGCCGATTTGCCTTGCGGTACAAATGCATGAGGTGTGTTTGGCAACGTAACCAGTTTTTGAAATAAGTCATCCTCTAATTGTTTGGTTGTTTCTTCCAATTGTTTGGCTTCTGATTTAAGCGTAGCAGTTTGCGCTTTTAACGATTCTGCTTCTTCTTTCTTCCCGCCTTTCATCAACTCACCAATTTGTTTTGCCAGCTTGTTGGCTTCAGCCAAATTAGTTTCTAGTTGTGCTTTTACTGCACGTACTTTTTCATCTAACACCAACACTTCATCAACTACTTGTGCAAAAGCAGGATTTCTCTTGCTAAGTCGTTCTTTAACTTCTTGTGTGTTTTCTCTGATTACGTTTAACTGTAACATAAATATTCGGTATAAAGCAATTAGGCTTCGTTTTCAATAATTACAATTTTCTCAATTTTATCACCTTGACGGATGCTGTCAATGACATCGAGCCCTTCAACCACTTTGCCAAAACAGGTATGGTTGCGATCGAGGTGTTGGGTATTTTGACGGTTGTGACAAATGAAAAATTGTGAACCACCTGTATCTCTTCCTCTATGGGCCATTGATAACACGCCTTTATCGTGATATTGGTTTCCACCGGTAAGTTCGCATTTAATCGAATATCCCGGTCCGCCTGCACCGCTTCCTGTAGGGTCACCTCCTTGAATCACAAAATCAGGAATCACACGATGAAAAGTGGTTCCATCATAATATCCGTCTTTGGCTAACTTCACAAAATTGGCCACGGTATTTGGGGCATCTTGATCGTAAAACGATACTTTCATCACTCCTTTAATGGTGTGTATTTCGGCACTTGTACTCATGTAGTTTATAAATTAGCCTGCGAAAATAAAGATTTGTGTGGATTATTCTAAAATAATCAAATACAACTTCATACTTGCAAACGATAATATCTATAGGTTGGTAAAATTAACTTTACCTAGTGTTTATCTTGAAAAGATTATCTTGCCGAACATACCATTGATGTGATTCCAACTATGCCACATTTACCTCATTTAATAACAGATTTAGCATTAATTCTTTGTTCGGCAGGTATTGTAACCTTAATTTTTAAAAGATTAAATCAGCCCGTGGTATTGGGCTATATTATTGCAGGTTTATTGGTTGGACCTAATTTTTCGTTGTTTCCAACCATAACCGAAATAGATACTATAAAAATTTGGGCAGAAATTGGGGTTGTGTTTTTGCTCTTTAGTTTAGGATTAGAATTTAGTTTTAAAAAACTTATTCGGGTTGGAAATACGGCAGCAGTTACCGGTTTGTTTGAAGTAACAGCCATGTTGATTACCGGATTTTTTACGGGTCAATTATTGGGCTGGAATAAAATGGATAGTTTGTTTTTGGGTGGAATCATCGCCATTTCATCTACAACTATCATTTTCCGTGCCTTTGATGAACTCAATCTAAAATCGAAAAAGTTTGCAGGAATTGTTATTGGGGTTTTGGTGATTGAAGATTTGGTGGCTGTTTTATTGATGGTGTTACTTTCAACCGTGGCAGTGAGTATGAAATTTGCAGGGGCCGATATGCTTATGGCCATGATTAAGCTGGTATTTTTCTTAACGCTTTGGTTTTTGGCAGGCATTTATATTTTACCGGCTTTATTGATGAAAAACGGTAAATGGTTAACCGATGAAACCTTATTAATAATTGCTATTGCACTTTGTTTACTAATGGCGTGGATTGCCGCAAGCGTTGGTTTTAGTGCGGCACTTGGAGCATTTATAATGGGCTCTATTTTGGCTGAAACCACCAAAGCAGAACGAATTGAACATGTAATAAAACCGATAAAAGATTTATTTGGTGCGGTGTTTTTCGTTTCAGTTGGGATGTTAATTGATCCTCAATTATTAATTGAACATGCCTTACCTGTTATTATACTCACTTTAGTGGTTGTTTTTGGAAAGTTGATTTACGCAACTGTTGGTGCATTAATGAGTGGTCAGCCTTTAAAACAAAGCATTGAAACAGGAACCAGTTTAACCCAAATTGGAGAGTTCAGTTTTATTATTGCTTCCTTAGGGTTGAGCTTAAATGTAACGTCTTCCTTTTTATATCCAATTGCTGTTGGTGTTTCCGTGATTACAACATTCACCACACCGTATATGATGAAATTAGCAGCACCTATTCATCTTTATCTTGAAAAAATATTACCTCAAAAATGGCTGTATGCCATTATTAATTACAGTGCAGGTGCTCAACATATCAATGCCGAAAGTGATTGGAAGCGATTACTGAAATCATTTTTAAAAGTAGTATTTATTAATGCAGTAGTTTGTGTGGCCATCATTATTGTGTTTGTTAAATATGTTGATCCACTTATGCTTGTACATGGATTGTGGGGTTCCATCATTACGGCTGCATTCGCATTAATTGCATTATCACCTTTTCTTTATATGCTAACAGCTCGAAGAATCAATAAACCTTCATACACACAATTATGGATTAATAAATACAACCGAGGTCCGATTATTGGAATGGAAATATTACGCGTAGGAGTTGGTGTGGTTTTGGTTGGTGTATTATTCGAGCGATTGTTTTCAACCGGAATAGCCTTTTTTATCGGCCTAGCAGCGATTGTGTTTTCGGTTTTTATTTTTAGAAGAAAGTTACGTGCATTTTCCATGCTTATTGAAAAGCGATTTATCAATAATTTAAACATTCGAGAAAATACCTCGGTGATTTCTCCGGTGAAACAGCTTTTACCTTGGGATGCACATTTAAGCTATTTTGATATTCAACCCGAACATGGTTTTATTGGTGAACCTCTTGAGCAATTAAAATGGAGAGAGCAATATGGAATAAATATAGCCATGATTGAACGTGGGAGTAAAAATATCATGGTGCCGAATAAAGCAGAGCGGCTTTTTCCTTACGACAGAGTTGCAATAATAGGCACCGATGCACAAATCGCTGCATTTACAAAAGCTTTCGAGCAATGGATTATTCCGGTTGAGCAATTGGTATCGGAGGTTAAACTTATTTCAATAGGTGTGCATCCGGGTTTTGCTTTCTTGGGATTATCCATTCGTGAATCTAACATTCGGAATAAAGTATCAGGCTTAATTGTGGGTGTTGAACGAAATGGCACGCGTGTTCTAAATCCTGATTCAAATTGGATATTTGAGTTGAATGATTTGGTTTGGATTGTGGGTGATGCACATAAAATCAGAGGTTTAGTGTGAAAAACGCCATCTTCGCTCACTAATTTTTAAAGTAAAAGCCTCCTTAATTTTATTAAATATTGAAATTATTTATTTTGCACCCTTATTGAGTTAATTATGAATTACGATTTAATTGTTATAGGAAGTGGTCCCGGTGGTTATGTGGCCGCCATCAGAGCTAGTCAATTAGGCTTAAAAACAGCTATTGTTGAGCGTGAAAGTTTAGGTGGTATTTGTTTAAACTGGGGATGTATTCCAACCAAAGCATTATTGAAATCGGCACAAGTATTTGAATACATCAAACATGCCGGTGATTATGGTATTACCGTAAAAGAATCATCACATGATTTTGATGGAGTAATAAAACGCAGCCGCGGTGTTGCTGATGGTATGAGTAAGGGCATTGCCTTTTTGATGAAGAAAAATAAAATTGATGTGATCATGGGTACTGGTAAAATTGCTTCCGCATCAAAAGTGGAAGTGACGGATGCAAGTGGTGCAAAAAAGGTATATGATGCAAAGCATATTATTTTGGCTACCGGTGCAAGAAGTCGTGAGTTACCTAATGTGAAAATTGATGGTAAAAAAGTAATAGGTTACCGTGAAGCTATGACCTTGGCGACTCAACCTAAATCAATGGTGGTTATGGGTAGTGGTGCTATTGGTTGTGAGTTTGCTTACTTTTATAATGCCATGGGCACTAAAGTTACCATTGTAGAATTCATGCCGAATATTTTACCAATTGAGGATGAAGACGTATCAAAAGAAGTAGCCAAGTCATTCAAAAAATCAGGTATTGAAATCATGACTGAATCTTCAGTGGAGTCAGTGGATACGGCCGGTGCCGGTTGCAAAGTAAAAGTAAAAACTAAAACCGGTGTTGTTGAACTGCAAGCTGATGTTGTGTTATCAGCTGTTGGTGTTCAAACCAATTTAGAAAACTTAGGATTAGAAACAGCAGGAGTGAAGCATGATAAAGGTAAAGTGATTATTGACGATTATTATGCTACAAACATTAAAGGTGTTTATGCAATTGGTGATATCGTTAAGGGGCCGGCTTTGGCTCATGTTGCTAGTGCTGAAGGTATTATTTGTGTAGAGAAAATTGCAGGTCATCATCCAGAACCATTAAATTATAACAATATTCCGGGATGTACTTATTGTTCACCTGAAGTAGCATCAGTTGGTTATACAGAAAAAGCAGCTAAAGAAGCCGGTTATCAAATTAAGGTTGGTAAGTTTCCTTTTAGTGCAAGCGGTAAGGCCAGTGCAGCCGGTGCTAAAGAAGGTTTTGTGAAAGTAATATTTGATGCTAAATATGGTGAGTTTTTAGGTGCACACATGGTAGGTGCAAATGTTACCGAAATGATTGCTGAAGTAGTTGCTGCACGTAAATTAGAAACTACCGGAATGGAAATCATTAAAACGGTTCACCCGCATCCAACCATGAGTGAAGCTGTTATGGAAGCAGCTGCTCAAGCTTATGGAGAGTGTATTCACTTATAAAAATAGTATTTGTTTAGATGAGCCGCGCCCGAAGGGCGCGGCTCATTTTTTTATACCCCTCTCATATTTATTTTGTAACGTTGTATCATGCTTGTAAAATGCAGAGGTATTGTCATAAAAACCATTGATTACAGCGAATCCAGCGTAATCCTCAAATGCTTTACCGATGCGCACGGACTTCAATCATATTTGATTAATGGGGTTAGAAAAAATAAAGGACAAATTCGTCCGTCTCAGCTTCTGCCACTTACCTTACTTGAGTTGGAGGTATATCATCAACAAAATAAAAACCTACAACGTATTAAAGAATTAAAGTGCAGCCCTCCCTTGCATCAACTGCATTTTAGTATGGTAAAAAGTTCAATAGGAATGTTTTTGAGTGAAGTGCTCAACCGCAGCATCAGAGAGGAACACCAAGCAGATAATGCATTGTTTGATTTTATTTATAATGCTATACAGTTATTGGATATAGAACAACAAAAACTCAGTAACTTTCCCATTTATTTTTTGGTGCAACTTAGTAGATACCTTGGGTTTTACCCTCAATATCAAAATAGTGGTACAGGTACCATGGGGTTTAATTTTAAAGATGGTGCATTTGAGTTTTACGATGAGCACAATCCTTTTCAATTTGATGTGGTAAGCAGTTCACTTTTACTTGAATTTTTAGAGACGGGTTATGAATTACAAAAAGAGTTTCAAATACACGCATCGCATCGTAAACAATTACTCAACCACTTAATTGTTTATTACAACGAACATTTAAATGGTTTTTCAAATATGCGAAGTCACGAAATTTTAGCAGAAGTTTTGGAGTAATTATTTCTTCAATTGCTGTTCATATAATTGAATCCAATCGTTAGGATTCATTTTGCTTACCAATTGTTTTATTAAATCAAAAGGTATTTGATCGGGTTTTTTAAATCGAATACAACTCTTACCCATATCTAATTTTGTTTTTACATGTTTGGCATATTCCTCTTTAAACCAATTCATCAAGTTCTCATCTGCGTAAATTCCCATATGGTAAAATGAAATGGCATTTTTTTGTGCCGCTAAACTCATAAATGGCAAAGGAAGTTTGGGGTCACAATGATATCCCTGCGGATAAATTTGGTGGGGCACAACATATCCAATCATTCCATAATTCATGCAAGCTTCAAAACCTTTTGGCATGGTTTGAATGATAAGTTGATGAAGTCTTTTTACTGCTTCAGCTTTGTCTTCGGGAAGTTGATTTAAGTATTCGTTTATTGATTGGACCTTGCTTTCCATAAGTTGATGTTGTTTATAAATATGATTCAACAAAATAATCCCGACAAATATATCTTATACAACCAACGTGTTAAAGCATAAACGGAATAACATTTTATTTAAATTAAAACATATTAAAAGAAAAGCCGCATATAGCGGCTTTTACTGTTAGTTTTAGTTGATTATTTTCTTTTTAATACCTTTTCAACTGCAGCAACTACATGCTCCACGTCAAGTCCGTATTTCTTCATCAATTCATCAGGTGTGCCACTTTCTCCAAAGCTGTCATTTACGGCAACCATTTCAACGGGAGTAGGCAATTCACGAGCTAATAATTGGCAAATGCTGTCGCCTAATCCTCCATTCATTTGGTGTTCTTCTGCTGTTACCACTGCACGTGTTTTTCTTACGCTGTTTAAAACTGCTTCGGCATCTAATGGTTTAATGGTATGGATGTTGATTAACTCTACGCTAATTCCTTTTTCTGCTAAAATATGACCGGCTTCAATAGCTTTCCAAACCAAGTGACCGGTTGCAAAAATGGTTACATCTGTTCCTTCATTCAGCATTAATGCTTTACCAATTTCAAATTTTTGATCAGCAGGAGTGAAGTTTGGGACCGCAGGACGGCCAAAGCGTAAATAAACCGGACCTTCATAATCGGCAATAGCAATGGTTGCTGCTTTTGTTTGGTTAAAATCACATGGATTAATAACCACCATATTTGGAAGCATTTTCATCAATCCCAGATCTTCGAGTATTTGATGTGTGGCTCCATCTTCACCTAATGTAACACCTGCGTGTGAGGCACATATTTTTACATTTTTATTTGAGTAGGCTACGCTTTGGCGTATTTGGTCATACACGCGACCTGTACTGAAATTGGCAAAGGTTCCTGTAAATGGAATTTTCTCACCAATTGCCAAGCCTGCTGCTAAGCCAATCATATTGGCTTCAGCAATACCAACTTGAAAAAATCTTTCCGGATGTTCTTTTTGAAATGCATCCATTTTAAGTGAGCCTGTTAAATCAGCGCATAAGGCAACCACGTTTGGATGTGTTTTGCCTAATTCACTCAGGCCTGCTCCAAATCCGGAGCGTGTGTCTTTTACATTTTGTATATCAAACTTTTTCATGTTTAACTGTAAATTAATTCAAAGTAAAATTGGTTGATGCACCTGAGGTAATGGTAAACTCTCTTTCGAAGGTTTGCGAACTTCTGGTGGCATTTTTTGCACGATAGATAATTTTGTATTTACCCGGCTGCATCAATATGTTATGAATTTTATTTTCACCGGGCAATCGTGCAATCCAGGTTAATTCATTTCTATTCATCATATATAAATCAGCAATGTATTGTTGGGTAAAAGCCGAAATGTTTAATCTTCCGGGTTGTGGTATCTCAAGTGTTGAAGTTGTGTTTTGATCAATGCTAACATCCTTTATAATTTGCCGAGGCAGGGTAAGAATTTCTAAATCATATTTCCCAACTAAGTATTTTTCAGTGGAGTTGAAATTTTGTACATGCAAGGTTTGCATGGTTCCACTTCTTCGCACAATACATTTTAAATCAGGGTAAGCGGTTAATCCTGCCATTTTTAAATTGAGCATTCCTTGCGGTGCATCAATGGCAATTATATTATGCTTACCTGCAATCACCTCCACATCAAATTTTTCAACAGGTGGTATAGTATGCACAACGATTCGGTATTTATAGATAGGATCGAGTAAAACGGTATCAGGTACGCCTCGTTCATTAATGGTATGCACGTAGTTGTACATTAATTGACTACTATTCATGTCATAAAAACTCATGTTCACATTGGTTTCACTCGGTTTGCCATTCGCATCAAGTAGGTTAACCTGAGCCGTGGTATTATTTAAAGCTTGGGTAATAATTACATTCAATGCAGTATTAAAACCTTCTTCGGTATTGGCATCATAGTAGCGACCCACACACTCAAATGCTTTTCTAAAATCTTCTGTACTTCCTAAACCAATAATAAAGGGTTTTAATACTACACCTCTGCTTTGTAATGCTTCCGATACCGCGCAAGGATCACCATCACACTCTTCAATGCCATCTGTAATTAATATAATAACATTTCTTACGCCTGGTTCATTCGGGAAATCGTAAGCGGCTTGTTGCAATGAATAAGCGATAAGGGTTGTACCTTTTGGAGTAAGGTCTTTTAACTTTTCCTTGATTTGTTTGTGGTTGTTATATTTAAAAGCAACCTCCAGTTTGGTGTCTTTACAATTACGTTGTCCGGGAGCAGAGGTATGTCCATAAATGCGCAAGGCTACTTGAACATCTTTTGATAACTCCAGGCTGTCTATTGTTTTTGACAATAACTTTTTAGCAACATTAATTCGAATATCCTTATCCATTGCAGCATACATGCTTCCGCTGGCATCAAGCAAAAACAAAATACGTGTTTTAGGTTTTACGTAATTTTGCGCTTCTAGGCTTAATGAAATTAAACCAATAAGGAAGAATAAAAAGTGTCGAATCAATTGCATGCCTTGTGTGTTAAT
>JBKDBG010000077.1:0-68215 GCA_046314755.1 Bacteroidota bacterium
TGTTGAGCCTATTGAAAAACCAAGAGTGCCTGAGGCTAATTCTCAATTTAAAAAACGAGATAAAACTGCAAGCAACCAAGATGGTTTTGGCGATAATAAAGCTCCGGGAAATCAAGGTGATGAAAATGGAGAACCGGGCGGTGATCCAAATGGAGGTGGAAGAGGAAATACGGCACCGGGTGCTGGAGGAAACGGCTCGGGAATTGGATTTGAATTAGCCGGAAGAAGCATGGTTAAAAAACCAACTATTGAAGACAATACCAAAGAAACCGGTAAAGTGGTAATTGATATTGAAGTGGATAGAACAGGTAGGGTAGTCAATGCAAGATTGGCCCGTCAAGGTACAACAAACCCCGCCCTAATACCTAAAGCATTACAAGCTGCTAAGGAAACTAAATTTAGTGCAAATGCGAAGGCTGAAGAAATTCAATACGGTAAGTTAACCATCTATTTTAGGTTGAAACCCTAGTTGGTTTAAAAATGAGTATAGTTTATTTGAACTGGTCTTAAATTTACATTCAAATGTTTACTTACTATTTCTCTCATTAAATTAATGGGATTTGCCCCATTAGGTATTTGCTTTATTTTTCCAGTGTTATCATATAACATCATCTGAATATTTGAATCTTCTTGAGGCTTTCCATTTTCCCTTGAACCATGGTCGGAATGAATAAAAATAACAAGTGGTTTATTGATTCTATCGTATTCTTTAATCGTATGATTTATGTATTTTATTAATTGAGTGTTTTGGTATTTCACTTGTTGGATATAATCATTACTTGGCGTTCTTTTTCCTGTACTATCATACCTGTAAATGGGATGACTGATTAACCAATGCGAATACAGAAATCGGGATTGTTCCATATTGGTTTCCTTCAATAACCTATCCCAACCTTCAAAAGTACTTTTGTCATATTGGTAAAACCAATTTTTCTCATCGAAAGGGCTTACTTGAAAAATACTAATCGTTTTTTTTACAATTCTAAAAATGAGATGACGCGTGATTACATTATGAAAAAAACTCCATTCCGGTTCAATATCGGATTCGGCAAAAAAGTATGGTTTATCATCAAAAAAAATACTGTTCGTAGAGATATTGTATTGGTTATTCTGCAAGAGTTGAAATAGGGAGTTATTGATGATCTCTTTCTTTACAATCCAATCCATATTGCTATTACAAATGGCAGGATTTTTATACGCACTTAAGTTTAATACCGAGCTCATTACACCTATGGTGGCGTTGGTATTGCTTGTGCAATTTTTTCCAACCAATAACCCTAAATTTTCAACTGTATCAATAAATGATTGATTGTTGAATGACCAGTATTTTTTTAGTCCTTCATTACCTGACAAATTATCAAGTACCAGATAAATAATATCAGGCTTAGTTGAATTATTTGAAGGAGAAATAGCGATGGATTGCTTGGGTTGATAATGCAGATAGGTATTAGCATAACTCCAAACTCGACTTGTTAAAACCGTAAGTAAAAAGATCAATAAAAACCGGTGAATAAACTTTAACCCCCATTCTTTTTTTGCGACAAAATAAGTTATGCAAGTAAGGGAAATGGCCACAACAGAATATAACTGTTTAAATAGTTTTTGTTGTTCCATTCTCCAATGCTCATTTCGAATCAGAAGTAAATTTCCTTTTGCAATCCAGTAGGGAAATTTGAGTATGCCGTATCCGTATAACGAAAGCAGTAATAGTAAAACAACAATTGCTGTTTCGCTTGCGTGAGTATGAAGTTTGAGCTTAGTAATGAGCAATGAGGATGCTTGCAATACAAATAAATTAAATAAAAACAGAAGTAAGCAAGATCCTATGAATCCTAACCAAGGAGCAACAAATAAATTAAAATTAATGATTATTGAGATACAGGAAATGATAAATGCAATTTTTAATTTATTAACCATGCTTTTTTTGCATTAAGTAAAGTATCCTTTGGCTATCCTCAACTTTTTGTTTGGTAATCACTTCAAATTTTTCACTAAATATACTTTCAAATTGATCCTGTGAATAGTTTGAAAAAATTTGGTCTCTTCCTCTTTTAAGTTTAATTACTTGTTCATCAATAGGCAAAACAAATTCAATGATTAAATAATCATTTGTGGTTTCATGGAAAAAGGAGCAAGCCTTATCTAAGGGAACATTTAAACTAAACACGATGTGGTGTATTAGCGCAAGCGCCAACACAAGGTCCGGTTTTTGTCTTTCTAAAATTGAATTTCTTTCTTGAAGTGCCCAACCTTTGGATCCGGTAGGATTCCCTAAATCTATGATCAATGGGAGAATGTTTGATGGATTTTGCTTTAAAAATGTGTAATGTTGATTTACAGCATTTTCATCTACATCCATTGCTACCACAGGAATTCCTTTTGCACTTACTAAACTGCTATATTTTCCGTCATTGGCACCAATATCCCAAGTTAATTTTATTCCTGAAACTTTCGTTAACGCATCTTCTATAAAAGTTGCTTTTGCCTTGTTGGCTTGGTTGGTGTAATTATTATTGGCTGTGTAATAATCATCCCAAGCAGTTTTTTGTTTTTTTAACTCAAGATTATTGACTGTATTTTTTAGGTGTTTTATTAATACCAGATGTTTGTTTAAACTAAAATTAGAATGAACCCGGTTGTTTAATTCTGTTTTATGGGCTGATTTGATAATGGATTTTGCATGCAAATGAAGGTGAAAATATAAACCCAAATTAAACTTACTTTTTAATGGCAAAAGTTTCGAGGTTAAATCTAATGGTATTCCATCAATATAGTGTCTGAATAAATGATTCAACCTTAAATCAACTTTTGACATTAGAGCCAAGGGGCCTAAAAAATGCCTGCAGAATTGCCCGTATGCTATCCAAGGTTTTTGTTCATCAAGAATTTCAAATGAACTCGTATCAATAAATATTGGCTTGCCATTTAAGAATTGAATGTTGTAAGCGTTTGCGTCCTTCAACGTCATTCCAAATTGAAGTGCGGTTTCTTGTATAGTTAAAGTAAGTAGAGCGGCATCTTTTAACTGATCAAAACACCATTCATACGGATAACTGATAAATTGTAGCTGTTGAGGTAAAAGAACTTTATTGTTAATTGTAGGTATTTCAACCTCTTCATGTTTTACAAGTAATTCTTTTTCAATCAATGTATTGTATAATCCGCTTTCGGTAAGTTTGTTATAATGCGGTTCATAGTCGGGGTTTATTACTCTGTGTATTTTACCTTGGTAATATTTAATATAACCGTGCGGGTCTTTGAATGAGGACGGATGCGACCTTGGGGCAGAAGAATTAATCATTTTATTTTTTGAACAAGCCCTTTATCCAGCCTTTTATACTACCGAAGTATGATTTTAATGTTACAACCGCTCCCAATACACCTGCAATTATTACTTGAAAAACAATACTTCCGGTTCCCGGATCAATATATAAGATAAGGGTTTGCATTTTATTTAATTATGTTTTAATGCTGCAATAATAATATATTCACACAAAAAATTACTGTAAATTACGTTCAAAAATAATTAATTTGATATAGATTTATCAAAGTTAACTGGGTGTTTACTTATTTTTTAGAAACAAACCAACAATCGCACCTGTTACTGATCCCATAAACAAAGCGCCAATTATACTTTGAAGCATGTAACTGCGTAAAGAAAAATAACTTTCGGCAGCTTCCTTGGTCATCATTTGTTGGGTTACGGTATAATCAATCATGTTTTCGAAGAAATGCGGGCTAATCAAATAGTAGGTAGCCAATACATTAATTGGGCTCAATGCGGCTGTAATGATACTTAGTATTAATCCTGATACAAAGGCTTGCTTATATTGTATGGAGCCGTTGTAATCATTTTTACGCTTGTCCATCAAGGCAAATACGTAAATTAAAATTGCCGGTACAGCAATAATATTGGTGAGTAAAGCATGTTTTTTGATGTTGATATCATGCAATCCGGTTGCATTTTCAATACCCATCCAGGTCATTGACATGATGGTGAAAATAATGGCCCACTTTAATTCGATTTTATAATTATTCATATGTTTTTAAATCACTTACAATAATAAATTGGCAATATTGGCTAGTTCACTTCTTTCGCCTTTTTCTAAGGTTACATGCGCATACAATGCATTGTCTTTAATACGATCAATCAAATAACTCAAACCGTTTGATTGTGCGTCCAAATAGGGTGTATCAATTTGAAAAACATCACCAGTGAAAATAATTTTACTGCCTTCTCCTGCACGTGTAATAATGGTTTTAACCTCAAGTGGAGTAAGGTTTTGCGCCTCATCAATAATAAATAAAATATTAGATAAGCTGCGTCCGCGGATGTAAGCCAATGGGGTAACCATTAACTTCTCTTGATTAACCATATCAGTTAATTTTTGGTATTCTTTATCGGTTTCTTTCCACTGATTTTGTATCAATTTTAGGTTATCCCACAATGGTTCCATATACGGATTTACCTTGCTTTTGATATCACCCGGTAAGTAGCCGATGTCTTTGTTGCCAAGCGGTACAATTGGTCGTGCCAAGTAAATCTGTCGGTAATTCTGACGTTGCTCCAAGGCTGCTGCCAACGCAAGTAAGGTTTTGCCGGTACCCGCCACGCCTTGTATACTTACTAATGAAATATTTGGATTGAGCACCGCATGCATGGCAAAAGTTTGTTCGGCATTACGCGGCTTAATGCCGTAACAACTGCGCTTATCAATTTTTTCAATGCTTTCGTTTTGTGGATTGAAAAAACAAAGCACGCTTGTTTTGTTGTTTTTTAAAATAAAGTAATGATTGGCTGCCGGCTTCTCATCAAATAACAAATCATAACTCACAAACCCATCAGCATAAATCAAATCAATAATGGTTTGTTTAACCCCATCAATGGTAGTAATGCCGGTGTGCAATGCATCCAGATTTTTTATTTTCCCGGTTTCATAATCCTCGGCCGTAATATTTAAAGCTTTTGCTTTTAAACGCAGGTTTACATCCTTGGTTACAAGAATTACTTTTCTGCCTTTTTCTTTCTGTTGAATGGCAATGGCTGCATTAAGTATTCTATGGTCCGCTTTTCTTTCACCAAATACCACTTCGGCATCAACACTTGTTCTCTCGTGAAATTGTACTTTAAACTTACCTCGGCCTCTTCCGTTAATCGGTATCCAGTCGGTTAAGGTGTATTGGCCTGATAGTTTATCTAAAAATCGAATAAATTCTCTGGCTTCATAATTAATGGTATCGTTTCCTTTTTTAAAATTGTCCAACTCTTCAAGTACTGTTATGGGAATGGCCACATCATGTTCCTGAAAATTTGTGATACATTTATGATCATATAAAAATACGGAAGTATCAAGAACAAAAATTTTGCGTTCGGGTGCTTTTTTGGCCATGGCTTTAGTATTTGATGTGAATAATTATAAAATCAATTTATTAGATAGGAACTAATTTGAAGGATTTAGTTGTAAACACAATGTGTAAATGTGATTGAAAATTCGTAAATACAGGTGTTTGCGTTTGTTTTATTAATTACTTTGCAGGTTGATTATGAAGTTACAATTGGATTTTACATTCGCGTCTCAATTTCAGGTAAATTATAACAAACCTTTGTTAACGTTGGGCTCTTGTTTTGCCGAAGAAGTGGGTGAGCGGTTGAAGAAACATTATTTTAAAACGGTATTAAATCCGAATGGTATATTGTTTAACCCAATAAGTATTGCCAATGCATTGGCACAATATGCACAAAAGGAGTTTAACGGTAAGGTATTTTATCATAATGAGTTGTGGCAAAGTTGGGATTATCATGGTGCTTTTTCGCATCCTCAAATGGAAGTTGCGTTAGCACAAATGAAACACGCTCATCATATCGCACATGAGCACGTAAAACAGCATCCAGTATTGCTTATTACTTTTGGTTCTGCATGGGTATATGAGTTGGTTGAAACCGGCCAGATTGTAGCCAACTGCCACAAAGTTCCTTCAGCGCATTTCCGTAAAAGATTGCTAAGCGTGGAGGAAATGATGAAAGCTTGGATAACCGTTTTAGAAATGCCTGCCTACCAAAATTTACAAGTTGTATTTACGGTTAGTCCTGTTCGATATGTTCGTGATGGGTTGGTTGAAAACAATAGGAGTAAGGCAAGGTTAATTGAACTCGTTCATGCTCTTATTGATAAACTTGGAAACCAACAAGTACAATATTTTCCGGCTTATGAACTGGTAATTGATGTGCTCAGAGATTATAGGTTTTATGACCAAGATATGTTGCATCCTACCGAACAAGCCGTAGATATTGTTTGGGATAAATTTATACAATATGGCATGGATGAACCTACCCAACAGTTTACGCAAGAGGCAAGCAGCATCATAGCCATGGAGTCGCATCGGTTGTTACACCTTGAAACGCCTGCAGCTAAAAAATTTATCGAAAATTTAAAAGCGAAAAAACGTGCGTTTGATTTGAAGTATTCGTTGTAATGCTTAGAATTTTAATTCCAATTCACTTACCACTTGGTTGTTAATGAGATGTTGTTCTACAATGCGTTCAACATCGGCCAAAGTTACTTTTCCGTAATAGGTTCCTTCCGGATAAACAACCAATGCCGGTCCGTTACTGCAAGCATCTATACAACCCGCACGTTGCGCCCTAATTTTGGTTTGTAAACCTTTATTTCTGATTGATTCTTTAAATGCATTTACCAATTCCGTGCCTCTTGTATCTCCGCAACAAGCTTTGCCTTCTGCTTTTTGATTGGTGCAAATAAAAATGTGTTTTTCGTATCTCATACCTATGGCAAAAGTGCATTTTTATCCCAAATTATTCCAATTGATTTTGCATATCTGTTTAAATATAAATTGGATTATCTTTGCGGGCTGAAACTTATGGACATCATTGCATTGTTTAGTAAGCCCGAAGCATGGCTCTCGCTCATTACCTTGTCGGTAATGGAAATTGTACTTGGTATTGATAATGTAATCTTCATTTCGTTGGTTACATCAAAACTACCTAAGCAAAAACAAAACAAAGCAAGACGTTTAGGCTTGTTCTTGGCTTTGTTTATTCGTTTAATTTTATTGTCGTTTATCAGTTACATCGTAAATGAAATGACGAATCCGATTCTTACTTTTTATAAGTATAGTTTGAGTTGGAGAGATATTATTTTACTGGCAGGTGGTTTGTTTTTATTGTATAAAAGTACAGTTGAGATTTACGAATTATTGGAGGTAGATGCCGAAGAACACAGCAAAAAAATAAGCCCTACCTTTTGGAATGTGGTATTTCAAGTGATTTTGATTGACATTGTATTTTCTTTTGATTCCATCATCACTGCGGTAGGCTTAGCCAAAGATTTACCGATTATGATTGCTGCGGTTGTGATCTCCATGATTATTATGCTTTTCTTCTCGTCTGCTATCAGTAAGTTTATTGATAAACATCCAAGTATAAAACTGTTGGCTTTGGCATTTTTGCTCACCATTGGTTTGTTATTGGTAGCCGAAGCATTCGGGCAGCATGTACCAAAAGGTTATGTATATTTTGCTATGGCATTTTCCATTTCGGTTGAATTGCTCAATATGCGTATGCGTAAAAAGCCGTCAAAACCTGTTGATTTAAAAGATATTTATAAATAGTTGAATGGCTGTACAGGTTGATTTTATTGATTGGGGGCGGATTCCATATCAAGAGGCTTGGGACAAACAAGAAGCATTGTTTAAAGATAAAGTCGACCAAAAATTTTTGAACCGTTCATTACCTGAATCACAGCACATACTTCCCAATCATCAATTTATTTTATGTGAACACCCGCATGTGTACACCTTAGGAAAAACTGGTGATGTAGCCAACTTGTTAATTAGTGAAGCGGAGTTAGATAAAATTGGAGCAACGTATGTTCCAATCAATAGAGGAGGCGATATTACCTACCACGGTCCGGGACAAATTGTGGGTTATCCTATTTTAGATTTGGAGCAGTTTTTTACAGATATTCATAGATACCTTCGTACACTTGAAGAAGTTATTATTAAAGTGATGGCGGAGTATGGATTAAAAGGCGAGCGTTACGAAGGCTACACCGGAGTTTGGTTAGATGTAGATGCTGCCGATAAGGCCAGAAAAATTTGTGCCATGGGCGTACGATGCAGTCGCTGGGTTACCATGCACGGTTTTGCGTTTAATGTAAATACCGATTTAAATTATTTTAACCACATTGTTCCTTGCGGTATTGATGATAAACAAGTAACCTCTTTGCAAGAAGAGTTGGGCTACAACTTAGATTTGAATGAAGTGAAGCAATTGGTGAAAAAACATTTTGCTGCTGAATTCAATGTAACCTATTAAAACTTATATCCTACCTGCAAAATACTTAATCGCGTTGGCCTCAAATCAGCAGGACGAGTCATTATTTCAGTATTTAACACATTATTGATGACCAAAGAAAACGTAAACCTGTTGATGGTGTAACTTGCTCGTAAATCAATGATAAAATCACCACTGGCATTTAATGCTCGCCCACGCTCAACCCCTGGAACTGCAATGTTTAAAGGAATTTCAGTAAATACCCTATCTACATTTTTCATTCGGCTGTTGTAACGCAAGCTCACCCCCAACATGTAACGTTGTTTGTAAGTTACTTGCATGTCAAGTTTAGCCAAATGAACGTAACGGTATTTCAAGTAGTTTTCGGAAGTATCAGTACTGGTGTAATTGTACGTGTAATTTGTTTTTCTGTTGGATGAGTCGGTTGCAAAAACCGCTTGTGGTTCAAGCATAATTGGCAATGCATAAGTATAGCCCGCTAAAAACAAATAACTCCATTTGCCGTGTTCTATTGCACCTTGCAAAACCGCATCAATACCCGAAATACGTGCTGTGCCAATATTAAAACTGGTAAAGCCAATATTGCGTAAATCAAAAAATGAAGGTGGAGGTGTTGAAAAGGTTCTGTTTCTCCATTGGCCAAAATTAAACTCCACCATGTTGTTGTATTCACTTAAAAAATAAGCCACATCTGCATAGCCCTTTAATGCACCCCATTTAAAGCCTTGTTTTAGTCCAAGTTCAGCGCTGTTTCCTTCCTCAGGTCTAAGATTTGGGTTCGGAAAAACATTCACCAAACCTACTGATGTTTCTATGTAACGTTCGGCAATAGTTGGGTAGCGATAACCTTGTCCGATGCTGCCTCGCAAAAAGGTAGCAGGGAATAATTGATACGATAATCCAAATCGGCCAATCACCTTATCAGCTTGATCATTCTCCATGGTGAAAGTTTCATAACGAACCCCGGTACTTAGGGTTAACTTTTTTAACAATAAATCCAATTGTGCAAAGGTGGCAAAATTTGTTGCCGTAAGTGCTTTCCCTCCATACAAGGCACTGTTACTTTCTGTGTAGTTGCCTGAAATACCGGCTGAAAGTGTTCCTTTTTGTTTGTTTAACATAAGGGTTGAAACCAATTCATTGTAGGCATTTATGCTACTATTATCTTGGTCTACTCCTGTGCTGCTTTCATCTAAATCATTATTCACGCTGTAATATCTTCCGCGATACCTGAGTTTAACTTTTTTAAACACGAAATCGGCATGAGGATCTAAACTAAATAGTGTTGCATTGGTTTTTGTTTGTGCGCTGTCTAAAGCTGTGTAACCGTAACTAAAGCTTTCCCATAATAAAAAACTGGCGCTTTGTTGGGTCATAAATGAGCCATCAATTCCCACTTCAAATTGGTGCTGTTTTGATAATAAATAATTGGTTTTAAAATTGGTACGTACACGTTTATCAAATTCTCCTAAACGATAACCTTGGTCGTTTAAGGCATTTACGCCCAAGGTTAGTTCTAATCGTTTAATTTTTTGACTGTAAAATCCGTTAAAACCATTTTGCCATCTATTCCCTTTCCACCATTTGGCAGAGTCGCGTTGGGGCATGGAATAAACACCATTAAAAAGCTGAAATGAAAATCGAGGTTTTTTATCAGGTCGTGCAGTTCGAATATTTACAATGCCATTTAATGCACCCGAACCGTACATCACGGAGCTTGCTCCTTTAATTACCTCAACACTTCGAATATTATCCGTTGGAATAAACTTCCATTGCACTTGTCCGGCATCACCGGTAGTTAAGGGTACATCATCAACCAACAATAAAACTCTTGAGCCTGCTCCATACGTCCAACCACTGCCGCTGCGAATATTTAATTGCCCATCTACCACATTCACCGAAGGCAATTGGTTCATCGCATTTTCCATATTGGTGGTAATTCTTTTTTCAATCAAATAAGGCTTAATCACATCCACTGAAACAGTTTGTCTTTTCAGTTCTGTTTGATTTCTGCTTCCCGTAACAACCGCCTCATCAAGCTGTGTTTGTGCCGGTGAGAGTTGAATAACAAGTTGTGCAGTCGGCTTTAATTTTAGCTTTAGTTTTTCATAACCGATGTAATAAAAATTGATTTCAACCGAATCATTGTTGTTGGTGCTAATGGTAAATAGCCCGTCAATATTGGTGAAGGTGTTGATTTTACCTGTTGAAACTGCCACACCTACCAAGGCCTCACCTGTAACCTTGTCAATTACTTTGCCTTGCAAAATACTTTGGGCAAATACAACAGAGTTTTCAACACTTGTAAGCAAATAAACTAATGTAAGAATTGGTTTTAAAATGTATCTTGCTTTCATATAATTGAGTACGAATATGAAATTTTTTAATCAAATCATGTTATTGTGTGCTATGGTTTTGCTGTATAATTCTAGCCATGCACAATGCACGCCTGATAATAATATGCCAAAAGGAAGCATATTGCCTGAAGCGTTGGATATTGCTTACTACAACACAAACTATTCTCAAGTAATGTATTACAGGGCTCCAACCGATACAAGTGCGCAAACTCCATTTGGTACTTTACCCGTGCAAATTGATAGTATGGAAATAACCGGAGTTTCGGGGCTGCCTGCAGGTTTAAGTTATGTGTGCAATACAGGAAGTTGCAGATTTAAAGGAGGAGAATCAGGTTGTCTAACCTTATCAGGTTCGCCTACGGTAAAGGGCGTTTTTCCTTTGGTGGTATATATCAGAACCTATGCAACCATAAAGGGTATTGTTGATATTCCTGCCACACAAAATGATTCGAATATACGCTATACAGTTTATGTTTACGGTAGTGTTGGGCTTGATGATAAAACAACTTCTGCCGAATTAAAAATTTACCCGAATCCTGCCAAACAAGTCATCAATATTGAGTCAAATGATAAAGTTGAAGAAGTAAATATATTTGATGCAAATGGAAAATTGGTTCAAACCCAACAACAGATTACCGGAAGCCAAATCCAACTTAATCAATTGAATAAAGGGTTGTATTGGATAAAAATTCAAGCCGCTTCAAACACACACGTACAAAAGTTTTTTGTGGAGTAATGCTGCCCAAAGCCCGCAGTTTTCGTTATGCCATACAAGGAATCATTACTGCATTTCGCAGTGAGCGAAATTTACGTTTTCAGCTTTTGGTTTCAGGTTTGATAATAGCTGCTTCTTGGTATTTTCATTTAAGTACAACCGAATGGATTTTAGTGTTGATGTGTTGTGCCATGGTGATTGGATTTGAATTGATGAATACGACTATGGAGTATTTTATTAATCAAGTGGAACCGCAAAAACAAGAGTGGGTAGCCAAAGTAAAAGACATTGCAGCAGGTGCAGTGTTGGTAGTATCGGTTTTCGCTGCTGTAATCGGGTTCATTATTTTTTTACCTAAACTGTTTTGAGTGGAAAATCATAATCAACAATTTGGCAAGTTAGGCGAAGAGATAGCCGTAGAATATTTAGAGAAAAAGGGCTATAAGATATTATGCCGCAATTATAAATTCAGTAGGGTTGAAATTGATATTGTAACACAACATGAAAATGAAATTGTATTTGTGGAGGTTAAAACCCGAACCAGCGACCAAATGGCTTTTCCGGAGCAAGCAGTAGGTAAAGCTAAGCAGCGGAATATCAGGCTTGCAGCAGAAAATTTTATTGAAGAAAATCAAATGAACCTCCCTGCGCGTTTTGATATAATAGCAGTAATTAAAAACCAATATCGATTTGAGATAGAACATATAGAAGATGCGTTCTATCCTTTTGATGCACTTTAAAAAAATAATATGCAGAAAATAAACACACTGGGAGCCTTAAAAAAATCGGGATATCAACCTAAAAGTGTAAAACAAGAAATGCGGGATAATTTGATTCATTGTTTACAACATGGCATCAACCCGTTTGAAAAAATTCAAGGTTATGACGATACCGTTTTACCTCAAATACACACCGCAATTTTATCAAAACACAATATGATTTTGTTGGGTTTACGCGGACAGGCAAAAACGCGAATCGCCCGATTAATGGTAAACCTTCTAGATGAGCATATACCCGTTGTTGCAGGAAGCGAAATCAATGATGACCCATTGGCCCCGTTAAGTAAATTTGCGGTTGATTTGGTGGCCGAAAAAGGTGATAACACGCCCATTGAATGGATTCATCGTAACCAACGATACACGGAGAAATTAGCTACACCTGATGTTACGGTGGCCGATTTAATTGGGGATATTGATCCCATTAAAGCAGCTTCTTTAAAATTAAGTTATGCTGATGAACGCGTGATACATTACGGATTAATTCCTCGTTCGCATCGTTGTATTTTTGTGATTAATGAATTGCCCGATTTACAAGCACGTATTCAAGTTTCCTTGTTCAATATTTTACAAGAGGGTGATTTGCAAATTAGAGGTTTTAAACTTCGTTTGCCTTTGGATATTCAATTTGTATTTACGGCTAATCCGGAGGATTACACCAACCGTGGAAGTATCGTTACTCCGCTAAAAGACAGGATAGACAGCCAAATTCTTACACACTATCCTAAAAGTATTGAAACCTCATTGGCTATTACCAAACAAGAGGCTTTACTCAGTGAAGTGCAAAAAAACAACATTCAAATTCATGATATTTTGTTTGAGTTGATTGAGCAGGTTGCCATGGAAGCCAGAAAAAGTGAGCTGGTTGATCAAAAAAGTGGGGTGTCAGCTCGACTCACCATTAGTGCATTGGAAAATTTATACAGTTTTGCTGAACGTAGAATGTATTTAAGCGGTAAGGATAAAACGCATGCTCGTATACAAGATTTATATGGTGCTGTGCCTGCTATTACGGGCAAGGTTGAATTGGTGTATGAAGGAGAATTAGAGGGCGCTCAAAATGTTGCATTAAACTTAATTGGCAAAGCCATAAGGAGTACATTTGAAGCTCGCTTTCCAAATCCCGAAAAGGCAAAAAAATCAAAGCAAGCAAATCCGTATGCTAAAATCATACAATGGTTTAACGAAGGGAATGTTTGTAAAATCAGCTCAACAGCTGATTCAAAAGGATATGAGGCTGAGCTAATGCAAGTTGACGGTTTAAAAGATTTTGTTCAGCATCATCTAGGTAAATCATCAAAAGATGAATTATTATTGATGATGGAATATGTGTTGCATGGTTTATCGGAGTTTAGTCAGTTAAGTAAGTTTAATGATATTACCGGGCCGGTATTTAAGGACATAATGAGCGGAATGTTTAATGCGGGTGGTGACTCTGACGATACTGACTTTGGCGGTTATTATGAAAATAGGTAGAAAGTTAAAGGCGTTTTTATATTACTCAATTCTTATAGGCTACTTTGTTGGCTTGTTTTACCTTTGGCGTGATTTTAAGCGTAAAGCACAAAAGAAGGAGCAGGGTGGAAGTGAAATTATTATTGAGAAGATAGAATAAAAAAAGCCGCATTTGCGGCTTTTTTTATTCGTAGTTGATTTGATTTATGCAGTGGCTTTTGCGGCACTAATTTTTGCAAATTGTGACGATACCACAAGCTCTTTACTTCCCGGTGTGTATTTGTAAAAACCTTCACCTGATTTAACGCCTAAATTTCCGGCTGTAACCATGTTTACTAAAAGCGGACAAGGAGCATATTTAGGGTTTCCGAATCCATCATGTAATACGTTTAATATGGCAAGACATACGTCTAATCCAATAAAATCAGCCAATTGTAATGGTCCCATCGGATGAGCCATTCCTAATTTCATTACGGTATCAATCTCTTCTACACCACCAACACCTTCATGCAAACTAATAATGGCTTCATTAATCATAGGCATTAAAATACGGTTGGCAATAAAGCCCGGATAATCGTTACTGGCAGCAGGTACTTTGCCAATTGATTTACTCAATTCAATAATGTTTGAAGTTACTTCGGCAGAAGTTTTGTATCCGTTAATTACTTCAACAAGTTTCATTACAGGTACAGGATTCATAAAGTGCATTCCAATAACTTTATCTGCACGTTTGGTAACTGAAGCAATTTTAGTGATTGAAATTGAAGAAGTGTTTGAAGCTAAAATACAATGTGCCGGAGCGGCTTCATCTAATTGCCTAAAAATTTCAAGCTTTATGTTCATGTTTTCGGTTGCAGCTTCCACTACCAAATCAGCGTTTGCAACCGCTTCTTTCATATTTGTAAAAGTAGTGATGTTGCTTAAAGCTTGTGTTTTTAATTCTTCGGTGAGTTGGCCTTTCGTAACCTGGCGGTCGAGATTTTTAGCGATAGTATCCAATGCTTTTTTCAAAGCATTTTCATTTACGTCAACCAAATTAACTTTGTAGTTGTTTTGAGCAAAAACGTGTGCAATACCATTGCCCATAGTTCCTGATCCAATAACTGTAATGTTTTTCATGTGTGTGTATTTTTTATTTATTTGATAATTTACATTGAATTGCGCGCAAATGTAGTAATGCCATTTAAAAATCAAAGCATCATAAGCAGAACTATTCTATCACAAACTTTTTATTATATATTGCTTTCTTTGTTTTAACCTGAACAAAATAAGTTCCCGGAGTGAGCTTAGAGGTGTCAAGTTCTAACAAATTGTTACTTCGTTCAATGGTTTGATTTTTCACCTGAATGCCTGCAATGTTCGTGATGCTTACTTCAACGGAATGATTAAGGTTTTCCTCCGGAATGCATAGGCTAAGTTTGCTACTAACCGGGTTCGGAAAAAGTTTTAAACCGTCAATTTCTTCCTTCAATTTAGTGGGGGTTAAACCAACCACTGATTTGTCGCGAACACCAAAGGTATAATCACCAGTTTTAAATTGAGTAAGCCAAAATCTCCCCATTTTATCTCTGGGGTTTCCACCCGGTTGATAAGTAACATTCGAGGTGATGATTTCCCAAGCACTATTTTCGTCCATCCTGTAAAGCAAAACTAGGCTGTCTTCGGTGTTTGAAAATTTGAATATTTCAGAATCTGTAAAATTTGTAGAGCCGTCATAATTAAAAAAAGCCCAAGCACTAAAACCTTGCGGTAAAAAGCCTCTAATTTGCCAATACCTATCGGTGCTCACTCTAATTCCGGTTTGATTGAAGCTGCCAAACGTAGGCCCAACCCAATGGTGTAGAACAGTTAATAGAGCAGAATCACCGGGGTTAATGGTTTGCACATTGATGCCGAACAAGGTATTGTTTGTGCTTCTTGCTCCTCGACTTTTAAGGGTTATATTTTCATAGGAATTAGCAAAGAGGAATTGTTCGTTTTTATCAAAAGTAAAGTAACTAATTGCTTGTGTATCATTAATCAATAAGTTACCAATTCCGTTGGTTAACTCCAATTGATAATTTTGTGTTGTACCATTTTTAAAGTGAATGGTTACGTCTGTTTTTACAATCGAAGGTAAAGCTGTTTTTAATTTGCTGCGTAAAGCAAACAGACAACGGGTTTTAGTATTATCAATTTGTGTTCCGGTAGGTACCACATCATAATGCCCGGGTTGGTAAATATATTGATTGAAGAAAAAAGTTAAATCAGCATTGGTAAAAGCCTGGAATTCATTTTTAAGAATTTCGGAGTTGATGTTTTTAAATTTATATTTGATTAAGATGGCTTTACAAGCGGCAAAAAAAGCACTGTCACCCATGGTATTTCTAAGAAGGTGAGTCATTAATGCTCCTTTTTTATACACCGTTGTTCCGTAAGTGTTTTGATGTTGCACCCCGCTTACGGCAAGGTGTCCTTTATCATCGGCAGCTGCCGATAGCAGCACTTCCAGTTTTTTACTGATGATTTCATTGTTATACGATGTTTTTCCATGAACACATTCTAAAAATAAAGCCTCACAAAAACTTGCCCAACCTTCGTTCAGCCACATATCTTCTGCTGTTTCACAGGTTACATCATTGCCCCACCAATGGTGCGATAATTCATGAGCCATTAACGTTTCATAGTTTTCTGGGTTTCCGGTGTTAATGGCATATAACGGATAAGCAATGCTCATGGCATGCTCCATGGCCCCTGCATTAAATGGCACGCCAACGTAACCAATTCGATCAAAAACGTAAGGTCCAAATTTTTCTTCAAAACAGTCCACAGCCTCATTTAATCTTTCAAATGCAGCCTTGGCAGCCAAAGTGTCTTTAGCTTCAACAGCAATAATGGAAGGAATCGGACTGTTGATTCCTGAAATTGATGAATGAAGCAAGGCATATTTCCCAATGGCTATTCCTACCAAATAGGTTGGAATGGGTTGATTCACTTTCCAATGAAAGTAACCTAAACTATCGGTGAGAATTGAATCGGCTTGAAGCACTCCGCTGCAAATTGCATTAAATGATTTAGGCGTAACCACTAGGATGTCGTACAAAGCCTTATCCGTGAAGTTATCATTGCATGGAAACCAAGCTCTTCCAAAGTTATGTGGTTTAGAACTGAAGCCAACCCCCATATTAAAAGCGTAAGGATTACTCAAGTAAAATCCACCCCAGGTGTCATCTTTTGCCGGTTGTCCCGAATAATGAATATGAACAATTAAAGTATCAATCGTTTTTGTCCCTTCAGGAATGTTGATAATTATAGTAGAATCAGACTTGGAAAATGAGGTGTAAAAATCATTGATAAGAATACTATCTACGTTAAATCCCTGTAAGTCAAGTTTAATTGTAGATTGGTTATGATTGGTTAGCGTTATTGTTGAACTTGCTACTAATCCATGACTAAAAATTCTAGAAGCATCAAGGCTGATTTTATAATGCAAAATGTCGGTGCTTTGTCCTTTTAAATCGGTTGTTGGTGTAAAAAATAATACAATCCATAAAAATGCGACAAAGTATGGTGGAAAAACTCTCATAAAGTTGATAATAGAGGTTTGTACATTCAATAATATGTGCTAAAATTGTAAATAGCAAAAATGCGACAAAATGTATATTAAATATATGCCCCAAACCTTATCTATGAAAATTAATTTACAATACCTTATGAATATTAAACGTTCTACAATTCGTTCGTTAACAATCTTATGGTTGATTATCGGTTACTTTAGCAATGGATTTGCTCAAAGTATCAGCAACTATCAATTAACTACTAATTCGACAGCCTCCTTGAACAGAACCAAGGGGAGTTTGGTTGATGATATTGATATGAATGTTGGAACTACCATCTTAATTGGTGGTAGCCAAGTAAATGTATTTGGGCCAACAGCACCTTCCATTCCTTTTATTGGTTTTGATTTTTATATCAATGGTATTCGTCATACCCAATTTAATGTTACCAGTAATGGTTGGGTAACAATAGGCGGAACAGTAACACCTGCAACTACTTTTAATTCAGGTGCCGGTATTCGTATGAGTCCGTTTTTAACAGGCGCAACGGTAATGGGCACAAGTTCCATTGGTAGAGTGCATTCAAAAGTTGTTGGAGCACAACCGAATCGCGTATTGGTTGTAGAATTCTTGAGAATGGCCATTAATTCTTCCGTTGTGAATGATACCAATACTTTCCAGGTGAGATTATATGAAAATGACGGTTCAATAGAGTTTGTGTATGGAAGAATGGAAGTTGGTGCCGGTGCGCCAATTTCATACAATGTGGGTTTCCAGTTTACTTCAGGTACTTTTCAACATGTAAATACTACAACGAATTTGTCTTCAACTTCAGTGTCTACAGCCAATGTAGCCGCTTCCACAGGTCCCATTGCAGGTTTAAGCAATCGGAATCCGGGTTCTCAATTCGCCTATTTGTGGACTCCTAATCAAATATCCGATCCTCAGCCGGTTTCAATAACAAATATTACAACAACAGGCATGACAGTGAATTGGGCAAATGTGGCAAACGAAGTGGGTTACGCCTTATATAGAAGTACAGATGGTGGGGTTACCTATTCATTTGTGACTTCGGGTTTGCCTGGAGGCTTATTTGCAGCAAACACTACCTCCTTTAATGCGACAGGGTTGATAGCAAGTACAACTTATGATTGGAGAGTTTATGCGATAAGAGAAAGCGTGTCACAACCTGCAGATGGAACAGCTACAACTTCTGCAGCTACAAGATTTTTTACAACTTCAAGTGGTCTTTGGAGTGATCCTGCCATATGGAACACACTTGCTGTACCTAGCGGTGCCGATACTGCCGAAATATCAACCGGACATACGGTTGAGTTGGACGCTGCCTCTATATCTTCAGGAACATTAATTGTTAATGGAACGCTTAATTACTGGAATTCAACCACACAACAAACATTAACCGTAAACGGTGATTTAATCATTAATACTGGCGCTGCGCTATCTGCCGGGATAGGATCAGGGCCCCCTGCTTTAACAGGGCCGCATATTTTAAATGTAGGAGGAAACGCATCAACCAGCATTTTTAGTGGAAACGTTATTGTAGATGGGTCTTTGAATTTACAAACCACTGCAAGTGTACAACTAAGATTGAACGGAACTAGTAATTCAACCGTAAGCGGAAATGGTGCTACTTGTGCTATTCCATTTATTCAAGTAAACAAGGGTGGTTCACCTGTTAATATTGATAATACAGTTGAGTTTTTAAGAATATTTACACAACCGAATACGGCCAGTATTTATGCCAATACTCAAAGATTCCAAGTGTTATCCGGCACATTAAAGTTGTCTGCAGCGATTGTTACTAATTCAATTCATAACAATACTGTTCAGTTGTTCAATACAACTTTGGGATTTAATTCTCGCCTATGGTTAAATCATACAGGTATTAACATCGGTATGATTCCAACCGCAACCAATCAAGGTACATTGAATATTTCCAATGGAGAATTATTGATTACCAATGGTACACTTACTTTAGGAACCGGTGGGAATAACCATAGTATTGTTCAGAATGTTCGAATCAAATTAGATGGAGGTAACCTAAACCTATTTGGTAGTTTAAATGTAACTAGTATAGCAACTGCAGAATTAGAGGTAAATGGTGGATTGTTAAGTATTGACCCTCAGGCCACCCAAAATGTTAATAATTTCACTACCTTATTAAACATTGGTGCCTCATCAAGATTTGTTTTCACCGGAGGCGAAATTCAAATAGTTGATCCCCATTCAGCAGCGGTATTCAACGCTACCTTTAATTCTATAAATATTCCAACAGGAGGTATTAAATCGGTAACAGGAGGAAAGTTTGTGATTGGTAATGGCGCAACTGCTCCAAGTGGAGGCACCGTTTCTACACTTTCTGGATTTAGTTTGAATATACAGATTCCAATCCATAGGTTGGAGTTAAGAAATGATACAACAATTAATCCTTCGCGTTACTGTAGACTTGCCGCTGATTTAACGATCAATGATAGTTTAATCTTGGGAACAAATTCGTATTTAAGAACAGCAAGCGCATTAGGTTTTAATTTAAATGTGAATGGAGCGGTATTGAATAACGGTAGAATTTCAGGTGTATTGCCACAATCAACAACACCTACGGCATTAGGAGCTATTAATTTTACAGGAACCTCATCTCAAACCGTTACCGGAACAGGTAGTGCTACTGTTTTAGTTACCCGCGTTGCAAATTCTAGTGGTGTTACTTTTAACAATACAGGAACTTGGGCACATGAGCGCTTCACGCTTGAGCTAGGGAATGTAACTAATGCCATTAATTCAATTGCTATTGGTGGCTTCAACTACAGGGGTAATATTGTTATTGGTGGGTTAAATGAAACAACTGCATCGGGTTCGTTCTCAACTTTACCAACTATTATTACAACAGGAGGTTTACCAAATTATTCCTATGGTCCATCATCAACAGCATTAACAATGGGTAGTGCCAATGAAATGGCATCCGGTTCATTAAATGCAAATACTTTGACAATTAATGATGCTCAGGGAGTAACTTCTAATAGAAACATCAATGTACAAATTCTAAATTTAACTTTAGGGAATTTAAATGTAGCCAATAATAATTTAACCATAGGAACAAGTGCTGCTAATCCCGGCTCACTAACTCGCAGCAGCGGTTTTGTTCAACTTGGAAATTCTGGTCAATTTACCAGATGGTTTGCAATTGGAGCAAGCCCGGCATTTGAATATACTACTGGTTTTCCATTGGCTACCAGTTCAAGTGAGCGAAGTGTATTGTGGAGCTTAAATGGCGGTACCTTAACAGGTGGCGGTAATCTTACTGTTCGTCATAATAATATAATTGGAATTACAGATTTATCGCCTTCTTTTAGTGATGGCGGGATTACCATCAATAGGAGAACCAATGCTTTTTGGTCAATTAGTTCTTCTACCGCAGGTTCATTTAATGTAGGAACCTCTAACTTATCATTAAGAATTATTGGTGCCGGAACAGGAGCTGTAACTAATGCAACTGAATTGCAATTGATTAAGCAAAATGGAGTTGCTGGTGGTACAGCTGTTGTTAGTGCCGGAACCAATGCAAGACCTGAACTGAATAGAGATTTCTCTCAGGCCAATATTACAGGTGGTGCTTTATTTGATGATTTTTACATTGGCGCTAACTCAGCTATTAATCCATTATCACCTACCATTATTGCCATTCAAACAGGAAATTGGAATGACCCTGCAACTTGGGAGGGAAATGTAGTGCCGACTGTGAGTAACTTTGCGACCATTGCGTCAGGTGTTACAGTTACAATTCCTGCATCTGTAACTGCGGCTTGTAATGGTTTAAACATACAAGCAGGAGCTACTCTTAATGCGAATTCAGGAACTCTAAATAGTGCTAACGCCATATTGTTGGATGGTACGCTTAATGCTGCAGGTACTTCGGTGAATGTTTTAGCACCTGCTTTAAATGGTTTAAATATTGGTGCATCAGGTATTCTAAATCTAAGTGGTGGTACATTTAATATAGGTACAACTGGCGGTGGAAATAATACAATGGCCGTTTCAGGTGGTTTAAACATTTCTGGAGGAGCACTTACAATTAACGGAAATGTTACTTTAACATCAACCTCTTCATTCAGCCAAAGTGGAGGAGATTTTAATATTGACCCTAACTCGGGTACTTCAACCACCTCAGTAGCTCAAGGCACGCATAGTTTACTCATACAAACAAGCAATGTAACTTGTACCAATGGAACAATTACAATTATTGATCCTCCGCATAATTCAATTGCCTTATCAACAACAAATTCATTAAGAATAGCGGTTTCAACAGGTTCATTATCGGCATTTTCAGGTACTCATACCATAAGATTAGGCAATGGTACCAGTACAGAAACGGGCAATACCAATGGTTTTTCAATTAATACCAGAGCAAGTTCAGGTATTGTTCCTTTACAAAATGTAAGAGTAAGCGGAGGAAACGCAACAGGAAGATGGACATCAAGCAGTTATACGGGAACTCAAGGTACCTACATTAAAGGTAATTTAACAATAGATGTTGGAAGTGAGTTTAGGCACACGTCTGCTGCACCTTGTGCAATCGGAGGAAATATTATCAATAATGGAACTTTAACCGTTTCAACCGGAACTGTTGGTTCATTTATTCTTGGTACGGATGGTAATTATCCATTATCAAACGCTCAGGATATCTCAGGCACGGGTATCTTTAGAAATAATTTAATTACATCAACAGGCGCTTTCACTCATTTATTTGTAAACAATGGAGTAGGGTTAACCTTATCAACAACAAACACAGTCTTTACTGTTACCGGAACATTTAGAATTGATGCACTAAGAATCACAACTAATACCAATACAATCGGTTTAGGAGCATCATCAACATTTACACGGACTTCTGGTTATATTGTCGGTAATTTGGCCAAAAACTTTACTATCGGGTCTAATATTAGCAGGGTATTTGAAATTGGTAATGCAACAAATTTCTTACCTGTGAATGTAACCATGAATCAGGTTACTACTGCAGGTTCAATCTCAGTTGGATTAAATACCGGTGATCATCCTACCCTCTCAACTTCTTGTATCAATCCAACTAAATCAATCAATAATTTTTGGAAGGTAACTAATCTTGGAGTTGTAACTACAGCATCAGGTGGAACATATGTATTCAACTTTTTAACTTCTGATGTTGACCCATCAACCAACTTAAACAACGCCAAATTATTCAGTTATAGTGGCACGGATTGGTTGGCAGGTTTAAACCCGACATCAACCAGTTCAACCAGTTTTACTGTAAATAACTTAAACAATTTTGGTGATATCGCAATAGGTGAGATCAATCCAATACCAACTTCTGTAACGATTAATGCAACCTCAACAGATATCTGCGTAGGTTCATCAGTTACATTTACAGCAAATGTTACTAATGGTGGTGCTGCTCCTACCTACCAATGGAAATTGAATGGAACGAATATTGGAGGGGCTACAGCATCAACGTATGTAACTACAACATTAAATAACCAAGATACCATCACATGTGATATTGTATCTAATAATCCATGTGTGGTTGTTACCAATGCTACTTCAAATAAAATTGGAATAAAAGTGAGTCCGTTGACAGTAGGTGGATTGGTTTCCTCTGCAGCAACAATCTGTTCAGGCAGCACAAGTGGAGTTTTAACATTAAGCGGACACACAGGTGACGTGGTTCGTTGGGAAAGTTCAACTAGTCCAACATTTACAACAATAACATCTATAGCCAATACAAACACAACCTACACATCTGGACCACTTACAACAACAACTTATTTTAGAGCAGTAGTAAAAAGCGGAGCGTGTGCAGAGGCAAATTCGGCATCAGTACTAATTACAGTCGATCCAACTTCGGTAGGAGGAACCGTTAGTGCTAATCAAGCCATTTGTGCAGGTGGAACAATTGCAGCATTAACCATTTCAGGAAATACTGGAAATGTGACTACTTGGCAAAGTTCAACGGATGCCGGATTTACATCTCCAACTAATATTGCCGGAACTGCTGGATTAACCAGTTTTACACCGACAGGTGTAACCAGCACTACCTTCTACCGTGCGGTAGTACAAAGCGGAGTCTGTCCTACTGCAAATTCAAGTTCGGCAACCATTACCGTAACACCGGCCTCGGTTGGAGGCACTGTAAGTTCAAACCAAACCATTTGCTCGGGTGGTACAGTAACAGCATTAACATTAACAGGCAATACCGGAACGGTAACAACCTGGCAAAGCTCAGCTGATGTCGGCTTTACTACTCCAACCAACATTTCTGGAACAGCAGGATTAAGCAGCTTTACCCCAACAGGTTTAACCAGTACCACCTTCTACCGTGCAGTAGTGCAAAGTGGAAGTTGTGCAACAGCAAATTCAAATTCAGCAACCATTACTGTAACACCGACCTCAGTTGGTGGTTCAGTAAGTTCAAACCAAACGATTTGTTTGGGCGGAACCATATCCGCATTAACCTTAAGTGGAAATGTAGGAACGGTAACAACTTGGCAAAGCTCAGCTGATGCCGGCTTTACTACTCCAACCAATATTTCAGGAACAGCAGGATTAAGCAGCTTTACCCCAACAGGTGTAACCAGTACCACCTTCTACCGTGCAGTAGTGCAAAGTGGAAGTTGTGCAACAGCAAATTCAAGTTCAGCAACCATTACTGTAACACCGGCCTCAGTTGGTGGTTCAGTAAGTTCAAACCAAACGATTTGTTTGGGCGGAACCATATCAGCATTAACCTTAAGTGGAAATGTAGGAACCGTAGTGACCTGGCAAAGTTCAGCAAATGCCGGCTTTACCACTCCAACCAATATTTCAGGAACAGCAGGATTAAGCAGCTTTACCCCAACAGGTGTAACCAGTACCACCTTCTACCGTGCAGTAGTTCAAAGTGGAAGTTGTGCAACAGCAAATTCAAGTTCAGCAACCATTACTGTAACACCGGCCTCAGTTGGTGGTTCAGTAAGTTCAAACCAAACTATTTGCTCGGGTGGTACAGTAACAGCATTAACATTAACAGGCAATACCGGAACGGTAACAACCTGGCAAAGTTCAGCTGATGCCGGCTTTACTACTCCAACCAATATTTCAGGAACAGCAGGATTAAGCAGCTTTACCCCAACAGGTGTAACCAGTACCACCTTCTACCGTGCAGTAGTTCAAAGTGGAAGTTGCACAACAGCAAATTCAAGTTCAGCAAGCATTACAGTTAATAACTCTTCAGTTGGTGGTACCGTAAGTTCAGATCAAACCATTTGTTCTCTAGGTAGTGTTGCGGCATTAACCCTAAGTGGTAATATAGGAAGTGTTGTAACCTGGCAAAGTGCTTCAGATTTGGCCTTTACCTCACCAACCAATATTAGTGGAACAGCGGGCTTGACTAGTTTCACTCCAACAGGTGTTGCAACAACAACTTACTACCGTGCAGTGGTGCAGAATGGATCATGCGCAAGTGCGAATTCATCGGCAGCATTAATTACTGTTAGTCCTGCTTCAATAGGCGGAACAGTAAGTTCAAACCAAACAATATGTTCGGGTACAAGCCCATCTCAATTAACACTAACCGGTAATGTTGGAAATGTTACCACCTGGCAAAGTTCAAGTGATGCCGGCTTTACAAGTCCAACCAATATTTCAGGAACAGCAGGTCAAACAACATTTACTCCTGGCACGTTAACAACAACAACTTATTTTAGGGCGGTGATTCAAAGTGGAGGTTGTTCACCTGCAAATTCGGTTGCAGCTTTAATAACAGTAACTCCGGGTTCAGTTGGAGGAAGTGTAAGCGGCACCAGTGCAGTATGTTCGGGTCAATCTGCTACCTTAACCTTATCGGGTAGTACAGGTAGTGTAGTGAATTGGGAAAGTGCAATTGCACCATTTGTTACTTATACAACTATTGCAAACACAACAACAACTTTAAATACAGGAGCATTGTCCCAAACTACTCGATTCCGAGCAGTGGTTCAAAGTGGTTCATGCCCAACTGCCACCAGTTCATTCCAAGAAGTTACTGTAACTTCAGGAGGTGTATGGACGGGTACAACAAGCAATAATTGGGGTGATGCTTCAAATTGGTGCGGTGGAGTTCCAACTTCATCAACCAATGTAGTTATTCCTACAGGTACACCAAATGCACCTATAATAAATGTTGCTGCAACTGCGAATAACTTAACCATTGATGCCGGTGCGTCAGTATCTTTTACTGGTACAAATTCTATTACCCTTTCAGGTAATTTAATTGTGAATGGAACATTTACCACTACAGGTGGTACGGTTATTTTCAATGGAACAGCGACACAAAATGTTGCAGGGGTTACCTATAACAATTTAACGCTAAGCGGTTCAGGAAATAAAACATTAACAGGAAATGCAACATTAAATGGCACACTTAATTTATCGGGTGGTTTATTGGTACTTTCAAACAGCAACTTAACCATTGGATCAGGAGCAAGCATCACCGGAGGAACTGCATCTAACTACATTCAAACTAGCGGAAGTGGTGCCTTAATCATTAATAACTTAGGTGCAACACCGCGTACTTATCCGGTTGGTGTAGGCGGAACATACAATCCGGTTACCATTGCCAATTCCGGAACTGCCGATAACATCTCAGTAAGGTTGTTGGATCAAGTTTATGCAACCTACGCAGGTGAGGTTGGTACAGGTGTAATTGCTGGTAATGTTGTAAACAGAACGTTCATTATTAATGAGGCTGTTGCAGGTGGCTCTAACTTAAATATTACTTTCCAATGGAATGCTTCAAACGAGTTAACCATGAGCAGAGCACAAACTATTGTGGGACGCTATAATGGAGGTGTTTGGAGTAATATTAGCGGTGCACCTTCTGCGGCTTTGGGTAGTGGACCGTTTACATTCGGCATCTCTACTACAAACACCGGAATATTTGGTGTAGGTGATGTAAATAGTCCTTTACCGGTTCGATTAATCTCATTTGATGCTTCACTTAAACGTGGAATAACAAAGTTAACATGGACAACCGCTTCTGAAATTAATAACAGTCACTTCGTTGTTGAGAGAGGTATTGACGGATACAACTTTGAGGCTATTGGCCAAGTTAAAGGACGAGGCAATAGTTCTGTTAGGGTTGATTATGCATTCGATGACCTTAAGGTGAATGATATCATCTCAACTAATGGTGTTGTGTACTATCGATTAAAACAAGTTGGTTTTAGCGGTAATACTGAATACAGTGGAATAGTTTCTGTAGCTGAGTTTAATAATGTAATGTTTGAGCTGGTAAATGCGGTACCAAATCCATTTAATGATCAAACAGCAATCAGTTTCAAAACAAGTTCAGTTGCTAATGTGAAAGTTGAAATTACGGATGCCTTTGGTAAGTTAGTTCAAGTATATAACGTGCAACCAACCGAAGGAGCTAACAAATTAGATATCCAACTGAACGATCAATCTTTTGCAGCAGGAGTTTACTTCGTTCGTTTACAGCAAAATGAACAAAGTCAAGTGATTAGAATAGTGAAAAGATAATTCGTAGAATTCTAAAAAAAGCAGGCCTGTAAGGCCTGCTTTTTTTATGCCTTTTCTTATCCACAACGGTATGTTTTTTTGTGGGTATTTTCACGCCATAATCAGGCCGTAAAACCTTAATTTGCCACGTATTTCATAGAAATTATTTAGCATGGCTGAAGATAGAATTATTCAGATTAACATTGAAGACGAAATGAAGACCGCTTACATCGATTATTCGATGTCGGTTATCGTTTCACGTGCATTACCGGATGTAAGAGATGGTTTAAAGCCTGTTCACAGAAGGGTTTTATTTGGTATGACGGAATTGGGCTTAGCTTCCAATCGACCATATAAAAAATCGGCCCGTATCGTGGGTGAAGTTTTAGGTAAATACCATCCGCATGGCGATAGCTCAGTATATGATGCTATGGTGCGATTGGCTCAAGATTGGAGCATGCGTTACATGTTGGTTGATGGTCAAGGAAATTTCGGCTCCATTGATGGTGATCCACCGGCAGCTATGCGTTACACTGAGGCTCGCTTAAGAAAAATTGCTGAAGAGTTATTGGTTGATATCGATAAAAACACTGTTGACTTCAGACCAAACTTTGATGATAGTTTATCTGAGCCAACTGTGTTACCTGCAAAAATTCCTAACCTAATTGTAAACGGTGCCTCAGGTATTGCTGTTGGTATGGCTACTAACATGGCCCCACATAACTTGGTTGAAACCATAGATGGTATTATGGCTTACATAGATAACCGTGAAATTACCATTGCTGACTTAATGCGTTTTGTAAAAGCCCCTGATTTTCCAACGGGCGGTATTATTTACGGCTACCAAGGTGTGAAAGAAGCCTACGAAACAGGAAGAGGCCGTATTGTAATGCGCGCCAAGGCCAATTTTGAAACCAGTAAAACCGGTAAAGAGCAAATTATTGTTAATGAAATTCCTTATCAAGTTAATAAGGCTCATTTGATTGAGCGTGCAGCTGAGTTGGTGAATGAAAAAGTAATTGAAGGTATTAGTGATATCAGAGATGAATCGGATAGGGAAGGTATGCGTATTGTATTTGACTTAAAGCGTGATGCTGTACCAAATGTGGTGCTGAATCAACTTTATAAATATACAGCGTTACAATCATCATTTAACATTAACAACGTGGCCTTAGTTAAAGGAAGGCCAGAAATGTTAAATCTGAAAGATTTAATCAAACATTACGTTGATCATCGTCATGAGGTTGTTGTTCGCAGAACCCAATACGAATTAGATGAAGCCTTAAAACGTGCCCACATTTTAGAAGGCTTGCTCATTGCAATAGATAATCTTGATGCAGTTATCAAAATTATTCGTGAAGCAGAAACTCCTGATGAAGCTCGCAGCCAGTTAATGGAAAACTTTAAGTTAAGCGAAATTCAAGCAAAAGCCATACTCGATATGCGTTTGCGCGCTTTAACCGGTCTTGAGCGTGATAAGATTAAAGAAGAGTATGCTGCTTTAATGAAACAAATTGAATATTACAGACAAGTACTGGCGGATGAAGGTTTGCGCATGAGTATTATCAAGCAAGAACTTGCAGAGATGAAGGAGAAATATGGTGATGAAAGAAGAACCGAAATCATTCATGCAGGAAATGAAATGAGCATGGAGGATTTAATTCCGGATGATGAAGTGGTAATAACCATTTCGCATTTGGGTTATGTGAAGAGAACCTTGCTTTCTGAATATCGCACACAAAACCGCGGTGGCCGTGGCTCTAGAGGAGTTTCAAAACGTGATGAAGATTTTGTTGAACACGTGCTTGTTGCTACCAACCATAATTATATTTTATTCTTTACCAACCAAGGTAAATGTTATTGGTTAAAGGTTTGGGAAATACCTGAAGGTGATAAAATATCAAAAGGTAGAGCCATTCAAAACTTAATTAACATTACTGCCGAGGAGAAAATTATGGCTTATTTGAATGTAAAAACATTAACGGATGAAGCCTATATTCAAAACACTTTTGTGGTAATGTGTACCGAACAAGGTACGATTAAGAAAACTACTTTAGAGGCTTATTCACGTCCGAGAGCCAATGGTGTTAATGCCATTAATGTAAGGGAAGGTGATATGTTGGTAGAAGCAAGATTAACCAATGGCGCTTGTGAAATGATTATTGCAAGTTTGCAAGGCAAAGCCATTCGTTTTAATGAAAGTACTGTTCGCCCAATGGGCAGAACTGCAACAGGTGTACGTGCAATAAGACTTGATGAAGGTGATAAAGTAATTGGTATGATTGCGATTGAAGATCCTAAGGTAACCAATGTATTGGTTGTGGCCGAAAATGGATTAGGAAAACGCAGTGAGGTGGAAGATTATCGTATTACGAACAGAGGAGGTAAAGGTGTAATGGCCATGAATATTACCGATAAAACAGGTAAACTAGTTGCCATTAAAGAGGTGGATGATACAACCGATATCATGATTATGACTAAAAAGGGTATCACCATTCGAATGAGTATGAAAGACCTTCGTATTCTTGGTCGTGTTACTCAAGGTGTTCGATTAATCAATATAGATAATGATGATGCCATTGCATCAGTTGCAAAAATTGATGATGTAGTGGAAGATGAACAAATTTTAGATGGAGAAACGGACATCAATACCGTTGATTTAACTACAGATGCTGCTAATCCAACCAATATCGATAACATTGTGGATAGAGCAATGAAGGATGCGGAAGAGCAAAAAGATGAAGACAATAAAGACGAATAATCAAAAAAAAGCTACCCAAATGGGTAGCTTTTTTTTTGATGTATCATTTAAAAAAAAAAACAAAGGCGCATGAAGCGCCTTTGTAAACCATTAACCTGATTTTATTAACCCTACTTATTGCTTATTGAGCATTTAAGCATGGCAAATATGTAAATTATAATTTGAGGATTTTGCGATATTGATACAATTCATATTGAGGTTAAGTCTTAGCGCATTCAATAACTCTTTCGGCAGCCATCATGCTGGCACCCGCTTTACCTAATGCTTCATTTAACTGTGCATAATCTTTCATCAACTCAAGATTTCTACTGCCACTCGGAAGCACCGCATGCAATTCTCGCACCACATTCTCTAAAGTATAATCGTTTTGTATTAACTCTGTTATGGCCGATTTATCTAAGCATAAATTAACCAATGAAATATACTTGATGTTTTTTACCAATAATTTTGCAATGCGATAAGATATTGGGTGTGCTACATAACCGCAAACTTGCGGAACATTAAATAACGCTGTCTCTAATGTTGCTGTTCCACTGCAAACAACAGCGCCTGTGGCATGTTGCAATACATCATACGTTTGATTAAACACAATTTGAATATCCTCATTTAAGTAAGGTTGGTAAAATGTCGCATCTAGTGAAGGTGCTCCACAAATTATAAATTGATATTGCGGAAAATGTGCCGGTAACTGTTTTAGTATTGGCATTATTTTGCTTACCTCTTGTTTTCGGCTGCCGGGTAACAATGCAATGATGGATTTAGTATGATTTAGTTTGTTGTTTGAGTAAAAATTGGCGTTAGGTGTTAATTGATGAATGGCATCTTTAAGTGGGTTACCTACATAAGTACTCTTCACCTTCCATTTTTTAAAGTAGCTGAATTCAAAAGGAAAAATTAACAGCAACTCATCAACGAATTGCTCCAACTTTTTTCCACGTGATTCTTTCCAGGCCCAAATTTTAGGGGCGATATAGTACACTACTTTAATGCCATGCTGTTTACAAAATTTTGCGATTCTTAAGTTAAATCCGGGGTAATCAATCAACACCACCACATCCGGTTTACACGCTAAAATTTGTTGTTTGCAGGTTCTAATATTTTTTAAAATACTTCCGATATTCAATAACACCTCAACAAATCCCATTATGGTTACATCTTTATAATGTACCAAGCAACCATCGGCTTCTTTTTTCATTAAATCGCCACCCCAAAAGTTGAACACCGCTTGGCTGTCTTTAGCTTTTATTGCCTTTATTAAATTTGAGCCGTGCAAGTCGCCCGAGGCTTCTCCTGCTATGATGAAATAATTCATTCCAACAATTTTAGTAAACATTCTTGTGATAACTTGTATATTTGGATAAATAATTCTCAAGCCATCATGGAAAACCAAAAGCAAAACAAAACTACAACGTATGCCTTATTGGTGTTGTTAATTTTATCTTTAATCGGTAACGTATTTCAGTATCAAAATAATAAAGCCGACATACAAGTGTTGGATAGTAAAATTGATACCTTGGAGAATGTACAAATTACCTTAGAGAAAGAGTTGACTGAAACAGGAAATGAGTTGGAAACCTACCGCGGAATTTCAGCAAATCTTGATTCGTTATTGAATGATGCGAATGATAAAATTGCTCAGCAAGAGGCTAAGATTAAAAAATTGATTGGAACAGAAAAAAACCAAGAGAAACTCAATAAAAAGTTGAAGAATGAATTAGCCGAGTTACGTAAATTGAAAGACATGTACCTTGAGCAAATTGATAAGCTTATTTCTGAAAACCAACAATTGAAGAAAGAAAATGAAGAAAAAGCGGCAGCCATTACGCAGCTTAATGAAGAGAAATTAGGCTTACAATCAAAAGTAAGTACAGCTTCTGAACTGAAAGCAGAGTATATCAAAGTAGCTTCATTTAAAAAGAAGGGTAGTGGTAAATATGTTGAAACCAGTTTAGCTAAACGCACTAATAAAATTGAAGTTACATTTACGGTAATGGATAATAAAGTAGCAGAGTCGGGTGACAGAATGGTTTATGCCGTAATTACTGAGCCGGGTGGAAAGGTTTTGGCAGGTGCCAGCAATGCACGTTTTACCAATGCATCGAAAGAAGAAGTAGCCGCAACTGCATCTTACAAGCTTGCTTATAAAGGGCAAAAGGAAGATATAAAATTAAGCTACGAATCTGAAGATCGTGTGTTGTTACCGGGTAATTATTCTATAGATATTTATATTGATGGCACTTTAGTTAATACCAGCACTTACATTTTACGCTAATCAAAATTAACAGGATGATAAAGGCTGCATCTCTTTTTGGGGTGCAGCTTTTTTTATGAGTAAGTATTAAATGGTTTGATACAAATGGAGCAAAATATTTTCCTGCGATTGCCAATTGTAACGTTCTTCGGCCGCTTTAACAGCACCTTGTTGGTAGGTATTCAATTGGTTTGATTGGAACATACGCATCAATGCATCAGCAATGGCTTCTGTATTATTTAAATCAACCGCAATGCCATTTTGATATTGATGAATGATATCGGTGTAAATTTTCGAATCACAACAAATGCTTGGTAATCCAACCGCCATGTATTCAAAAAACTTTCGTTCATGCGAAACCAATATTTGTTCAGGCTGATCTTTAAGGCAGATACCGGCCTTGCATTTCATTGAAAGTTTATAGCCATCTTGCATGCTTAAGTATCCATAAAAATGAACTTGGTCTTTTATATCATTCCAACAATACAATTTCGATATGCGCGTTTCCATAAAATTCCCAATATATCCTGCCACATCAAATTCAATCATCAATCCATTTCGTTTACAAATAGCGAGAGCTTCTAACACCTTATCAAGGTTATAATAATCATCATACAAAGTGCCCATGTAAAACAATCGGTTTGAGGTAAGTTGTTCTCTGTTTACCTCACGATAAGGAAGCAATGATTCCACATCGGCAAAATTTTGTATAATGGAAAATTGCTTGCTTTTGAACTGCTTTGCAAAGTCTTCTTGTGCAATCACCAAAATATGATGCATCGTTAGGGCACTTAAACTTTCCATGGCACGGTACATCCCACCTAATAAATTACGCAGTAATTTTGGAATCCAGGCTTTATTTGTAATGTCGTGATAAGTGTTTTCGTGCAAATCATAAATCACTTTTTTACCGGTTAAACTTAATAAAAAAGCGAAGGGCAATAGCTCGGCATCGTGTATGTGATACACATCGGCATTCAAACGAATGGCTTTAAAAAAAACATTCCAAGTGGTAAATAATACTCTTTTGATTCTGCTTGCAGGTTTTGGAATGGCTACCACATTTACACCTTGATGTACACCTGTGTTACTGCCAATAGCAATGAGTGTAACTTCATGTTGTTTAGCTAAACTCACACATTCTCTGGCAAACACACGCGTGTCAGTGGTGGTGTGCACGCTAGCAAAATGACAAACCTTTAGCTTTTTAGGCACCATGCTGAACCAAATTTAAAAGTTCATTGCACACATTTTCCCAAGTAAATCTCAACTTTTCCTGTTCCATGTTACTGCTAAAGATGGCCTCCTTTTGTTGTGAATAATACGTTACAATGGCATCAGCAATTTGTTGTGCATTTACCTCACAAACCAATCCTACTTTGTTATGCGGAATTAATTCGGCCAATCCTCCTACATTGGTTACAATCATGGGTTTGTTGTAGTAGTAGGCAATTTGTGTAACTCCGCTTTGCGTTGCATTCAAGTAGGGTTGAACCACCACATCACTTGCACAAAAATATTTACTCACCTCACTGTTTGGAATAAAATCATCACAAACAATTACAGAATCGGTTAATTGATTGGCTTGAATATAATTGAGGTAAGGTGTTTTATCTTCATAAAATTCACCTGCCACAATCAACTTTACACCAAGTGCTCGAACTTGCGGTGTGGCCATTGCTTCGAGCAAAATATTTAATCCTTTGTATTGGCGGATAAATCCAAAAAAAAGCAAATAAGGCTGTTTCGTATCGAGTTGTAGTGCTTGTTTGGCGCTAGTTTTATCAATGGCTTCGCCAAACATATCGTACATTGGGTGAGGCACGTAGGTAGTTGGCTTAATGTACCCTAATTCTACTAATTGTTGTTTTACCGATTCACTCATGGTTAAAAAGCCATCGCAAACAGGTAAAAAATAATTGGTAAATGCAGTATCAAAAAACTTTTTTTCGTGTGGAATAACGTTATCGGTTATGGCCAGAATTTTGGTTTTGGTATTTGATTTTAAAATACGTGCAATGGTTCCAAATGCAGGTGCCATAAAACTCATCCAATAACGGAAAACCACTACATCATAGTTTCTGCGTTTAAATTCATTTCCAACTCTTATCCAATTAATTGGATTGATGGAATTAATTTTACTGTGAATGCTTATCCCGCTCGGAGCTGTATCGGAGCTGTATTGTGTTTTACCCGGGAATAACAAAGAAGGATATTGCAGCGAGAAACTTAATATTTCGCAAGTATGACCTTGTTTGTTAAATGCATCGGCCAATCGCTCATTATAAGTTGCTAACCCTCCGCGTAAAGGCCATGCCGGGCCAACAATAAGTATTTTTTTCTTATTCAATTCCTGCAGTTTGTTTTATCCCGTAAACGTTGCGTTCACTTGCATTGCGTGAAATCATTTCACCGATAAATCCCGCTAAAAATAACTGTACACCAATAATAAGCAGCACTAAGGCCAAGTAAAACAACGGTTGTTCGGTTACACCCCTTTGCTCAATCATTCGAAATGAGTTGCTTATTTTTTCTCCAATCAGCCAACAGGTAATTACAAAGCCTGTAAAAAAGCTAAGCGTGCCCAACACACCGAAAAAGTGCATGGGTTTTTTACTGAATTTACTTACAAAAAATATGGTGAGCAAATCAAGAAAACCGTTGATAAATCTTTCTAAACCAAACTTGGTGGTGCCGTATTTTCGTGCCCGGTGTTGTACCTCTTTTTCGGTAATTTTACTAAATCCTGCCCACTTGGCAATAACCGGAATGTAGCGGTGCATTTCATTATATACCTCAATGTTTTTTACCACTTCATGGTGGTAACTTTTGAGTCCGCAATTAAAATCATGCAGGTTGTCAATGCCGCTCATTTTGCGGGTAGCCCAGTTAAATAGTTTGGTGGGAATGGTTTTGGTTATGGGGTCATATCTTTTTCTTTTCCAGCCGCTCACAATATCATATCCGTCACGCACAATCATGTTGTACAATTCAGGAATTTCATCCGGTGAATCTTGTAAATCGGCATCCATGGTAATGATTACATTACCTATGGCTTTATGAAAACCAACGTTTAACGCAGCACTTTTTCCGTAATTTCTTCTAAAGCGAATGCCTTTAATGTGGTTGTTTTGTTGATGCAATTGTTCAATTACATTCCACGAGTTGTCTTTACTGCCATCATCAATCAGCAATACTTCGTACGTGTAATTGTGCTCATTCATCACACGCTCAATCCAGTTTATTAACTCCGGGAGCGACTCTTCTTCATTGTATAAAGGGATTACAACAGATATGTTGGTTTGTTGCATTGGTTAATCGATGTTTTGAAGTTCTTTTTTTACAAATATAGCCGCAATCAAAGCATAAATTACACTAAAAAATAATTGTGCAATCATACCAATAGGTACTGCAATAAAAGGCTTGTTCATTTTTTGCATCATTTGCATGGATAGTTCAATCTGTTCTTCACTCATTCCTTTTTGGTACATGGCTTCTGATTGAGCTTCCATAATTTTATTCATCATTTCAGGGTTGATGTAATTAGAAAAGATGAAGCTGTATAAGCTTACAATGAAGGTTGCAGGCAAAGCCACCAACAGCATAAAGCCAAATGCTTTTCCGTATGACATGTAACCGTCAAAATCAACATCACGCCTTTGTTTAGCCGCTAAATACAACACATAAATGCCAATTGCTGCACCTAGTATCATGCGTAACAAGCCGATTAACGAAAATTTTGTTAAGTCGGCATTAGGATTTACTAAGTAAAGTGCCAAATCAACCAAAATTAATGCAAAAGATAAAATAAGGCCGTATTTAAGGGCTATGGGCCAAGGTGATTTTTCCTGTGTGATATCCATATTACTTTAATTTACTCCAAATAAAGCAAAATTTAGAGAATCAAACGTTACCGAACATCAAAATAATATTAGCTTCGCACTTGGTATGGGTGAATTAAGAAAATTTACAGACCAAATGGGGCGCAGTATTGAGGTGGATTTTCCGCCTCAACGTATTATTTCATTGGTGCCTTCACAAACTGAGTTTTTATATGATTTAGGTTTAGGTAATCGGGTTATTGCACAAACTTTATTTTGTATTCACCCAAAAGAAATGCATCAATCCAAACCAAGAATAGGAGGGACCAAAAATATAAAAGTGCACGTTGTTCAGCAGTTGAATCCCGATTTAATTATTGGTAACAAAGAAGAAAACAACAAAGCAGATGTACTCTTATTAGAGAAAGATTATCCGGTTTGGATGAGTGATATTGTTGATTTGGATGAGGCTTGTGCGATGATGATTGCCATTGGAAAGTTGGTGCATGAAGAGGCTAAAGCCATGGCCATTGTTGATCGAATAAAAATCGATTTCAGCACGTTAACTCCTATTGCCCCATCATCATTAAATTGTTTATATCTAATTTGGAGAGCACCTTATATGGCTGCGGGCAAACATACCTTTATTGATGATATGTTGAAACGTTTAGGCTTAAACAATGTGGCTTATACCTTAAATGGAAGATATCCGGAAGTAGATTTTAATAAACTAGCCACCAAGCCTGATGTTATATTTTTATCCAGCGAACCTTATCCGTTTAAACAAAAACACATCGAAGAATTATCTGATATTTTTCCTCATGCCAAAATCATGCTGGTGGATGGGGAGTTATTCAGTTGGTATGGCAGTCGGTTGCTGCATTCTGTGCAATATTTTAAAGAATTACTGCATACAATTCAATCCTAAGTCTTAACCTTGCAAGTACATGAGCAGTTCGTTTAAAGCATGGCTTGCCTTTGCAGGTGTTGCATTTTTTTGGGGTACCACTTTTTTAGCCATTCGTATTGGTGTGAAAAGTATGCCTCCTTTTTTAATGGCAGGAACCAGGCACTTAACAGCCGGTTTGTGTATTGGTACTTATTTTTTGTTAAGGGGTTATAAACTGCCTAATTGGAATGTTATTAAAGTGTATGTGGTAAACGGCATACTCATGTTGGTGATTGGAAATGGCTTGGTTACTTGGGCCGAAATGTACATTAGCAGCGGACTCGCAGCTTTAATTTGTGCACTTACGCCATTGAGTATTATTATGATGAACAGTTTGTTTGGGCAACACAAAGAGCCATTAAAACTTGGTGCCATTATCGGTGTGGTGTTGTGTTTAGTTGCGCAAGTAATTATTTTCAGAGATAATCTTTCAGAATTAACCAATCCGAATTATTTACTTGGCATTGGTGCAATATTAATTGCCATAACAGGTTGGGGGTTAGGAAGTATTTACAATAAAAATAAACATACCGGTTTGTCTCCATTGTATGGAGCCTCATTACAAATGGTTTCAGCAGGAATTATATTGTTGTTGATTGGGACTTTATTGGGTGAGTGGCCAAGTTATAAACCTACTACCGAAGGCATTTATTCCATGATGTATTTAATATTTTTCGGAAGTTTGATTGGCTATGGCAGCTACATGTATGTTTTAAAACAATTGCCGGCCACTATTGTAAGTACCTACGCATACATTAACACTATTGTTGCTGTAATTTTAGGCTGGTTATGGCTTGACGAAAAACTAAATTTAGCGATTGCATTGGCCGTTTTATTCACCGTATTAGGTGTTTGGTTGGTGAACCAAAATTTTCAGAAACAAAAAATAAAAAACTAATTACATCCTCGGTTTCCATGGTATTTCGCTGGCACCGGCTTCATATACTACAAATCGAGCCAAGGTAAAAAGGTAATCACTTAAGCGGTTTAAATAACGGATGATTACATCCGGTACTTCCGTTTCGCTTGATAAATGAACCACCAAACGTTCAGCTCTGCGACAAACGCATCGTGCAACATGACAATGAGAGGCCAATACGGTTCCACCGGGTAAAATAAAACTTTTTAACTGCGGAAGTTGATCGTCCATTTTATCAATTTGTGATTCCAAAAATTCAATATCACTTTCATGCACATCCGGAATTTTCATTTTTGATTTTTCTGGATCGCTTGCCAATACAGAACCTATGGTGAATAAACGATCTTGTATTTCATACAACACCTTATTCATTTCGGCACTTTGATAAGTGTCAGCAATTAAACCAATATAGCTGTTCAGTTCATCAACTGTTCCATAACTTTCAATACGCAAATGGTGTTTAGGCACACGCACTCCGCCAATTAATGAAGTTTCTCCTTTGTCGCCTGTTTTGGTATATATTCTAAATGTCATTTTGTGTTGAGTTGTTGTTGTAAATTTTTCCTGAAAGTTTCATCGGTAAAACATTTCTTTTCAAACTCATTTAAACTGGCTTGTAATTTAATGTTTTCCAATGGCGACAGGTTATTAAAAAATACAGCTAATGCGCCTGAATTGTTTTGATTGTCGGTAAAATAAGCTGCTTGTGTTAATATAAAAGCGGTTGAACCGCCTTTGCTTCCGTAGCGTTTAAGCAATTGGGGTGACTCAGTTGATAATTCATGTTGTTCCATAATTACGCGCAACAAGGAATCCATTTTCGGCTGATTAAATCCTTTTTGTATACGCAACATCATTTGCGCATACTCCTTTGGCGAACCACCCGGCAAACGATTCGACCAAATGCGTTGTGCTTTCAAGTCAATATCATGGTAGTTTAATTCTTGTTTTAACCTAGGGTTGTTTTTTAACTGCAAATGTGCATCCGCACATTGGTTCCTGTATTCTTCAGCACTCAACTGATCAATTCTTGCGATAAAATCTTTGTATTCTTCATTCGACTTTTTTTGATACAAGGTAAGTGCACCAACAAAATCATATAAAGGAGAATGTGTAGTAAAATCAAGCAATGAATCTGCCGTTTGCTGAATGTGGTTGATGCCTAATACATCCAATAAAAATGCACTGTTGGCATTTGAACTGTAAGCAATCATTCCTTTGGCAATTTCCATTAAACTGATTTTACCTTTGTTGGCGGTTAGTTGATTATTAATGCTGCTTAACCAAGCATCATGAGCACCTCCATCAGTTTCGGGTAAGTAGTATTTATTCAATTCAGCAGTATCAATTAATGCGTTTTCATCTATTCGCTTTAGAAATGCTTGGTGGGCAAATTCCGCAGCTATTAAGGTTTTTACGGCACTTGCCGTTGGCATCACTGTGTCTGCATTTTGAGCAGCAATTGCCTCGTTATTGATGATTAAATAAATGGCCGATTTATTTTTATGTTTAATTAGAAAATCGACAATTCGGTTGGCATCAGGTTTCACATAAAAGTAAGCCCAAATAAAGCTTCCAATGGCCAATACAACCAAAGGTAAAACCACCCAAAGCAATATCTTACGAAGCATAATTAATAAAAATATTTAGGAATTTGTTTATTGATAAGAGGTACATTCCCCAAGCGGATTAACCCATTTATTAGCCAAACCCGATCACTTAAAATACGTTGCAGGTAATAATGGTTTTTGAAATTACTCCACATTTTGCGATACACTCGCTCATCATATTGCTTTAAATATTCGGCTGCAAAATTGTTGTTTTCAAAACATTTAATGGCTTGTTCAGCGGCAAACTTTCCACTTTCCATGGCCGTTTCAATTCCTTCTCCACTAAACGGATCAATCAATGAAGCTGCATCACCGCATAACATAAAACCATTACCGGATAGCTTATGTTTTTTTGAGCCCAATGGCAACCCAAATCCTTTAATATCTTCGAGCGGTTCAGCATCTTTAAACCTTTCGGCAATTTCCGGTATGCTCTGTATAATAGCGGATAAACTTTTCTTTAAATCAATTTTTTGTTTAGAAATGGTATCGCTTAACATCCCAAATCCAACATTCGCTTCGTTATTGCTTAATGGAAAAATCCAAAAATAGCCCGGCAAAAATCCTTTTAAAAAATACACCTCCAATGCATTTCCTTCCAATCCTTTTACGTTGCGGTAATATTGGCGCACTGCACCTGAATAATGTTTTTTATCCACTTGAATTTGACCCAATTTTTTAGCGGCAACGGAGTGTGCCCCATCGCAAGCAATCAATAGTTTTGATTGGAGGGTTTCCCCATTATCTAAAGTGACCAAATTAACACCGTCTTGCTGCTGCACTTGTTTTACGGCATTACCAAGTTTAACGCTGAGGGTAGGGTGTTGCCCTGTTGCTTTTTCAAACAACCAATTATCGAAATCCAGTCTTCTGATGCAATGCCCCACTTTACTAAATGCAATTTCTAATGATTGAAATTTAGGGCTGTATAGTTTTGCTTTTGTGATGGATGTTTTTGGTGCAAAATCCAATAAATCGGTTTCCAATTCTGGGTTAATTTGTCGGAGTATTCTTTTAGCAATTGAACTTACCGCATCCCCACATATTTTATCTCTGGGGAAAGTGGATTTATCTATTAACGCAACTTTTAATCCTGATTGTTTTAAGGTGAGTGCGCAGGTTGAACCTGCCGGTCCAGCTCCCGTAATTATTACATCAAATGTCCAAGTTTCAGTTGTCAAAACACAAAAGATAATCGCAATAATAAGCAATCATCATTAAACCTTTAGAGAGAAAATCCATCTGTTATGCTAAAATTGTATATGATTCGGATTATTATTTTCTGCTTTACACTTATTGTTTCATACTCGGGTGTTGCTCAATTGTATTTTCCTCCTTTGAATAATAATTCATGGGAAACCGTTTCTCCGGATTCCTTAGGATGGTGTACTTCCCGTCAAGACAGTTTGTTTAAACTGCTCGAAGTCAACAATACCAAAGGATTTATTATTTTAAAAGACGGTAAAATAGCTGTAGAAAAATACTTCGGAACTTTTTCTCAAGATTCTTTGTGGTATTGGGCATCTGCGGGTAAAACAGTAACTGCTTTTTTAATTGGTGTGGCTCAACAAAATAATTTACTCAACATTGCCGATTCAACAAGTAAATATTTAGGAACCGGTTGGACCTCAGCCCCAGCTGAAAAAGAAAGATTGATTACCATACGCAATCAATTAACCATGACTACGGGTTTGGATTATAATGTACCGGATGATAATTGCACCACGCCTGCATGTTTAAAATACCGAAATGATGCCGGAACGCAATGGTACTATCACAACGCAACGTATTTGTTGCTGCAAGATGTGATTGAGTCGGCATCGGGACGAACTTTACAGCAGTTTACCAATCAACAATTAAACTTAAAAACTGGCATTAACGGAGGTTGGTTTAATGGAACCTTTTATTCCAGACCACGTGGAATGGCTCGTTTTGGATTGCTCATGTTAAATAAAGGCATATGGAACACCGATACATTATTGTTTGATACGGCTTATTACCGACAAATGATCACGCCTTCACAAAGTTTAAATGAATCATACGGTTATTTGTGGTGGCTGAATGGTTACAATAGTTACAAACTACCTGGCACTACATTTACCTTTCCCGGAATGTTGTGTAAACCAGCACCACCTGATTTGTTCTCCGGCTTAGGTAAAAACGACCAAAAATTATACATCTGGCCTTCTGAGCGCATCGTAATTGTTAGAATGGGTGAATCGGCTTCTGATGGATCTTTAGTTCCTGTTGTTTTTGATACTTTGTTATGGCGAGAATTAAGGCAGTTTATCTGTTCACCCCAAACAGGACTCCCAAATGAAACAGCCTATTCAACCAAACGTATAAACATTTACCCTAATCCTGTGCAATCACAACTCACCATTGAGGCATTTACGGATGGTTATTATACCATTACAGACGCTAAGGGAAGTACAATCAAAGCAGGAGAAGTAAAGGGAGGAACCTCTCATATCGATTTAGAAAAAGAAAAACCCGGAATGTATTGTATTACCTTTAGATACAGCTCCGGGATTTCAGTTAAAAAGTTTATAAAGTTGTGAGTTATTAATTAAGATCTTGCATTAATCACTTTATAACCAACACCGTGCTCATTTAATATTTCAAGCGGGGTGTTGGTTTTGATTATTTTTCTCAATTTGGAAAGATAAACATCTAAACACTTGGAGGTGTATAAGTCATTTGATCCCCACACTTTTTCCATTAGGTCTTTTCGCGTTACTGTGTCATTGAAATTTTCAAACAACAGTTTAATTAAATGAGCCTCTTTGGCGCTTAATTTAACAGAGCCATTCAATCCGATTAACAAACGTGTATTGTTATCAAAACTAATGGAAGAGGGAAAGCCAGGGTTACCATTCCTTTCAGAAGTTGATTTCTGTGTTCTTCTCATTATTGCATCTACGCGCAATACCAATTCACGTAACTGAAAAGGCTTTTGGATGTAATCATCACATCCGGCTTCAAACGCAGAGTATTTGGTTTGTACATCATCATTGGCCGTCACAAATAGGATAGGAACTGCTTGGTCGCTTGAACGAATTTGTCGAGCAAGTGTAATTCCATCCATATCCGGTAGGGAATAATCTAAAATGCAAATATCGTACGTGTTTGGTTTAAAAATTTTAGTGGCCTCCGTTCCGGATTTACACCACTGCACTTGAGAGCCGTTTCCTGTAAAAACAGCTTCAATAAGATTTCCAATAGAGGAATCATCTTCAACTAGATAAATTCTATTAATTTTCATAGGCAATTAGGCTTAATGGAGTTCCTTAAGTTGATAAGAATCCATCATGCCACGAAGTTAAAATATGATTTGGTTAAAACATTGTTTTATTTGATAAACGGTGGTATTAAGAGAAAATTATGATTTATGTGAGGAGGCCAAACAATTTTACAAATAGGTTGTATAAGTAATTTAGATTTAGTTTAAATAAATTAATAATAGTACATTTGTGCCTCAATAATTATGGCAGAAGAAATAGATATCATTGATCAGGTTGTAAGTCAGGAATACAAGTACGGATTTACAACCAATATTGAAATGGAAACTGCCCCAAAGGGGTTGAATGAAGATATTGTTCGATTTATTTCGGCAAAAAAGAATGAACCGGAATGGATGCTCGAGTACAGGTTAAAAGCCTATCAGCATTGGTTAAGTATGGAAGAGCCAAAATGGCAAAACTTCTCGTATCCGAAGGTAAATTACCAAGATGTTATTTTTTATGCAGCACCTAAGGAAAAGAAGAAGTTAAACAGCCTTGATGAGGTTGACCCGGAGTTGCTTAAAACCTTCGAAAAGTTGGGCATTTCTTTAGATGAGCAAAAACGTTTGACCGGAGTAGCCGTTGATGCCGTGTTTGATTCGGTGTCAATTGCCACTACTTTTAAAGATCAATTAAAAGAAAAGGGCATCATTTTTTGTTCAATGAGTGAAGCCGTACATGAACATCCTGAGTTGGTGAAGAAATATTTGGGTTCGGTTGTACCGCACACCGATAACTATTTTGCTGCTTTAAATGCTGCAGTATTTAGTGACGGGTCGTTTGTATACATTCCTAAAGGAGTGAGATGCCCAATGGAATTGTCAACCTACTTTAGAATTAACGCTGAAAATACCGGCCAATTTGAAAGAACCCTGATTATTGCAGATGAAAATTCATATGTAAGTTATTTGGAAGGTTGCACAGCTCCAATGCGTGATGAAAATCAATTGCATGCAGCTGTAGTTGAGTTAGTAGCCTTAGACCGAGCAGAGATTAAATACTCAACCGTACAAAATTGGTATCCGGGTGATAAGGACGGTAAAGGAGGAATTTACAACTTCGTAACCAAACGCGGCATTTGTATGGGTGATTATTCAAAAATCAGCTGGACGCAAGTGGAGACCGGAAGCGCCATTACTTGGAAATATCCAAGTTGTATTTTAAAAGGTGATTATTCGGTAGGTGAATTCTTTTCGGTAGCCGTAACCAATAATATGCAACAAGCCGATACCGGAACCAAAATGATTCATATAGGTAAGCATTCGAAAAGCCGAATTGTGTCAAAAGGTATATCAGCAGGTAAATCTCATAATACCTATCGCGGATTGGTGAAGGTGAATAAAAAAGCAGATTCAGCAAGGAATTACACTCAATGTGACAGTATGTTAATTGGAGATCGTTGCGGTGCGCATACTTTTCCATATATCGAAATTAACAATAAATCGGCCATGGTTGAACATGAAGCCAGTACCTCTAAAATTGGTGAAGATCAAATTTTTTATTGTAACCAACGCGGTATTGGAACAGAAGAAGCCATTAGTTTAATTGTAAATGGTTTTTGCCGCGAAGTATTAAACCAATTGCCAATGGAGTTTGCTGTTGAAGCACAAAAATTGTTAGCGGTTTCATTAGAAGGCTCTGTAGGTTAATCAATATTCATCATTATCAAATTCAAATTATTACACTTAATATCATGCTAGAAATAAAAAATCTGCACGCGGAAATTGAAGGAAAAAAAATCCTAAATGGAATAAATTTAACGGTTAAGCCGGGAGAAGTTCATGCTATTATGGGGCCTAACGGTGCAGGTAAAAGTACTTTATCATCGGTATTGGCAGGTCGTGCTGATTATATGGTAACAGGTGGTGAAATTATTTTTGAAGGGAAAGACTTATTAGAAATGTCTCCTGAAGACCGTGCACGTGAAGGGGTGTTCTTGGCGTTTCAATATCCGGTTGAAATTCCAGGGGTAAGTACCACCAACTTTTTAAAAACCGCCATTAACGAAAAACGCAAATACCAAGGATTAGAACCCATGGAGGCAACTGATTTCTTGAAATTTATGCGTGAAAAAATGGAGCTGATGGAAATGGATAAGGCCTTAACCTCACGCAGTTTAAACGAAGGATTTAGCGGTGGTGAGAAAAAGCGTAATGAGGTTTTTCAAATGGCTATGCTTGAGCCAAAATTAGCGATTATGGATGAGACTGATTCCGGTTTGGATATTGATGCCTTAAGATTGGTTTCAAATGGGGTGAATAAATTACGTAATACCGAGCGTTCGTTTGTGGTGATAACCCATTACCAACGTTTGTTAGATTATATTGTGCCTGATTATGTACATGTATTATACAAAGGCCGTATTGTGAAAAGTGGTGATGCCGGATTGGCCAAAGAATTAGAAGCTAAAGGTTACGATTGGATCAAGGCTGAAGTTGAAGCAGCATCGGTGTAAGTTGGGCTTAATAATCAATAGTAACAATGAGTTTACAAGAAGTATTACAAAACGATTTTCAAGCATATCAGCAACAAGCAGACGACAATTCGTTTAGTCAACTGCGTAAAAAAGCTTATGCTGAATTTGAAAAATTAGGTTTCCCAACTACCAAACATGAGGAGTGGAAATACACTAACCTTAAACCTATTGCTGAGCAAAAATTCCAAAGCACTTGCGAAGTAAATTTATCTGCAATTGAGTTATTTAAGGCCTCGCCACTAAGTCATTTGGAAGCAAATGTGCTTGTGTTTGTGAACGGTACTTTTGTTGAGCAAGCCTCAAAAATTATTGAGCAAGAAGCATCCATTGTGATTACCACAGTTGCTCAAGCACGCATCAAACATGCTGAAGTGTTTACAAAACATTTCGGAAAATATGCCAACATTGAAGGTATGGCTATGAATGCTTTAAATACGGCCTTGTTAAGTGATGGTGCTTTTATTTATGTTCCTGCAAGCAAATCAATTCAGCATCCTGTAATTATTTATCATATTACCGATTCAACATCCATTCATTCGCTTTCGCAACCTCGCAACTTATTTGTGTTGGAGAAAAATGCAAATGCCCAAGTGATTGAATCGTATGTGAGTACAGGTGACTTAAAATCGTTTACTAATGTGGTAAATGAGGTTTATGCAGATGAACAAGCCCAATTGGAGTTGTATAAAATTCAACAACAAAGCGGTGATGCGTACCACAATAATTTTACCCAGGTGTTTCAAGAAGGTAATACCAATATCAACCATGTTACCTTAACATTGGATGGCAATTGGACACGCAACAATTTACATTTTTACATGAATGGTGAAAATTGCAACACATTACTTTACGGATTATATGTAACCGATGGTAAGCAGTTTGTTGACAACCACACCCGTGTAGATCATGCCAAACCAAATTGCTTTAGTGACGAAAAGTATAAAGGTGTGTTAAAAGACAAATCTGTTGCGGTTTTTAACGGTAAAATAATGGTTCATTTAGATGCACAAAAAACCAATGCGTATCAACGTAACCAAAATATTTTATTGAGTGATGAAGCCACTGTAAACACTAAGCCTCAGTTAGAAATTTTTGCTGATGATGTAAAATGTACGCATGGTGCTACCATTGGTCAGTTGGACGAAGAGCCTATGTTTTATTTACGCAGTAGAGGTATTCCTGAAAACGTTGCGCGCAAGTTATTGCTTAATGCCTTTGCAGATGATATTGCCGAAAAAATAAAAATTCCGGAATTGGTAGCCATAATGGAAGAGCAGATAGAAAAGAAGATATAGATGTAAACACAGATTACCACATTACACCTAAGAGTTTAACCACTAAGCGCACAAAGTATGCACGAAGGTCACCAAGATAAGGCTTTGGAGAATTTGGCAACCGAGGTAATAGGTCATTCGATTCAAGTGCACAAAAAGCTAGGACCGGGTTTACTTGAAAATGCTTACAAGGAATGTTTGCTTTACGAATTACATAAAAATAATTTGTATGCACAGAAAGAAGTAATGATGCCTTTGGTGTATGAGGAAGTTAAATTGGATGCAGGATATAGAATTGATATTTTGGTTGAGAATAAACTTGTTATTGAATTAAAAGCTGTTGATGCATTAAATGATGTTCACCTTGCACAGATTCTCACGTATCTAAAAGTGGGGAATTTTAAGTTTGGTTTATTAATGAATTTTAATGTAAAAATGCTTAAACATGGTATCAGGCGCGTAATACTATAACTTAGTGTACTTTGTGCTCCTGATAGTCATCTGGGCTTTGGGTCCTTTGTGGTAAAAAAGATGAATGTAGAATTAAAAAATATCCGTATTCAGTTTCCAATTCTCCACCAAGAGGTGAATGGTAAACCTTTGATATATTTTGATAATGCCGCTACTACACAAAAGCCTAAACGTGTGATAGATGCCTTGCAAAAATATTACACACTGGATAATGCTAACATACACAGGGCTGCACACACACTCGCATCTCGATCAACCGAATATTTTGAAGATACCCGTAAAGCCATTCAACAATTTATTAATGCCCGTGAAGAGGCTGAATGTATTTTCACCAAAGGCGTAACGGAAAGCATCAATTTGGTAGCCCAAACCTGGGGTAGAAAGTTTTTACAACCGGGCGATGAGGTGCTTATTACCACCATGGAGCACCACAGCAATATTGTTCCGTGGCAAATGATATGTGAAGAAAAGGGGGCATTGCTAAAGGTGATTCCTATTAATGAGGCAGGTGAGTTGTTGATGGATGAGTTTGATAAATTACTCTCTTCAAAAACCAAAATGGTAGCTTGCGTTTGGGTGAGCAACGCATTGGGCACCATTAATCCGGTAAAAGAAATCATAACGAAAGCTCATACAGTTGGCGCAAAAGTATTGTTGGATGGCGCACAAGCTTGTTCACATATACAAGTTGATGTACAAGAATTAGATTGTGATTTTTTAACCGTTTCGTCACACAAACTTTATGGACCAACCGGAGTGGGCGTGTTGTATGGTAAACGCGAATTGCTGGAAGCCATGCCGCCATACCAAGGTGGTGGTGAAATGATTAAAGAAGTTACTTTTAATAAAACTACCTACAACGAAATACCTTATAAATTTGAAGCCGGTACACCAAATATTGCAGATGTAATTGCATTTAAATATGCCTTAGATTTTGTGAATGAATTGGGTAAGCCTGCAATTGCAGCCCATGAAGACAAATTGCTTCAACATTTTGTAAACGGAGTGAAAACATTATCCGGTATCACTTTAGTTGGAACAGCAGCGAACAAAATATCAGTTCAGTCATTTGTGTTCAACAACATGCACCACTTTGATGCCGGTATGATGCTTGATGCCAAAGGAATTGCAGTGCGTACAGGTCATCATTGTACCCAACCGCTTATGCAGCGTTTTGGTTTAGATGGAACAGTTCGTGCTTCGTTTGCGGTGTACAATACTTTAGAGGAAGTAGATGTGTTGATTGACGCCTTACATAAGTTGGCTAATTTTTCAAATGCATAATCATGAATGATAAAAATACGGTAGATATCCAAAACGAAATCATCGAAAACTTTTTGTTGTTTGATGGAGATATGGAACAAACGCTTTTTTACCTGATGGATTTAGGTAAGAAATTACCGGCCATGCCGGTAGAACATAAAACGGAAGAGTTTATCGTGAAAGGCTGTCAAAGTAAAGTGTGGGTTTATCCAAGCTTAAAAGATGGGCAAGTTTATTTTGAAGCCGACAGCAATACAGAAATCACCAAAGGATTATTGTACTTGCTTTGGAGCATTTGGAATGGAAAAAAACCGGAAGAAATTATACAAACAGATTTGTTTTTTATTGATAAAATAGGCATGAGCCGAATGATTGGAAGCCAACGCAGCAATGGTTTTGCAAGCATGATTCAAAAAATGAAAATGTATGCATTGGCCTATCAATCACAACAACCTAAAAATACAATTTAAACCATGGAAGAAACAACAGAAAACAACAGCCTACGCACTTTTGTAGATGTTCAAAACGAAGCCGTAAAAGTACTCCAAACGGTTTATGATCCTGAAATACCGGTGAACATTTATGAGTTGGGATTAATTTATGAGGTAAATGTTGATCATGATTTAAATATAGAAATCATTATGTCATTAACATCACCATTTTGCCCTGCAGCTCAAAGTATGCCCGAAGAAATAAAACAAAAGTTGAGTAGTATAGAAGGTGTTCAATCGGTAGAGGTTAAAATTACTTTTGATCCGCCATGGACACAAGACTTAATGAGTGAAGCCGCCAAGTTACAATTAGGATTTATGTAAGATAAAAGCTCCGTAATCGGAGCTTTTTTTATACTTTACATATTTAATAGTTATTAAAAAAATTAATGTATTTGTTTCATAGTCATTAATTAATATCTTCGATTTTCCTATCATGAAACGGATACTATTTCTATTGTGGTTTGCGGCCGTAGCGGTTGTAGCCACCAATGCACAACAAGCAACTGAATCAGTAATTAAATCAAAATTATTAGAAGCAGGTTTAACACCTGTTGATGTTAATGAAGTTTTGGTTACAGATAAGTATCAAACCAAACACAACGGGGTAACCCACATTTATTTTAAACAGGTTTACCAAGGTATTGAAGTGGATAACGCGGTTGGCGCCATTCATATTAAAAACACAGAGGTAGTAGGTTTCAACCAAAATTTTGTGCAATCATTAGCTTCAAATGTTCAAGCGAAGCAGCCTTCTATCAATCCGAATCAAGCCATTGCAGCTACTGCACAGGTTTTAGGGTTGCAGTTGCCGGAGCAATTGAATAAAACAGGGTTAGAACTCACCAATAACAAATGTGAGCTTTCGGTTTCAAAAGAAATATCATCAGAGCCTATTAAAGTAAAGCTGGTGTATTATGTAACTGAAAAAAATGAAGTAAAACTTACTTATCAAACCAATTGGTTAGATGAGAAAACAGGCAATTGGTGGAATGTTTGGGTTGATGCACTTTCAGGTGCTTTCTTGTACAAGAATAACTGGAGTATTGCATGTAATCATCAGCATGCGCAAGGTCATGTGCATTCGCATCATGCATCTGTCAACACCAATCTTCAAATTCAAAAAACATTACAATCATTAAGCAAAAAATCAGCTACAATCAGTTACCGCGCCTTGCCAATTGGAGTTGAAAGTCCTGCACATGGGGAACGCGTGTTGTTAACCAATCCTTGGGATTCATTAGCTTCTCCTTACGGTTGGCATGATACCGATGGTGTTGCAGGTGCTGATCACAGCATTACCAAAGGCAACAACGTATTTGCTTATGAAGATGCAAATAATAGGAACGCTCCCGGTTACAGCCCTGATGCAGGAGAGAGCATGATATTTGATTACCCTTATGATACCATGGGTACTCCTCAGTTTAATTTAAATGCAGCCATTACCAACTTATTTGTATGGAATAACTTCATGCATGATGTGTTCTATCATTACGGTTTTGATGAAGAATCGGGTAATTTCCAATTGAATAATTATGGCCGTGGAGGTGAAGATAATGATGCGGTTAATGCCGAAGCACAAGACGGAAGCGGTACTAACAATGCCAACTTTGCTACACCTGCGGATGGAGCAAAGCCTCGTATGCAAATGTACTTGTGGAATCGCCCTTCTGCACCCGCAGCGCGATTGTTTGTAGAAACAAGCAATACTAAAGATTCATTTACTTATGCAACTTCTTCTATTGGCCCGAAGGAAATAGACTTTACCAACGTGGAAGTTGTTTTGGTAAGAGATACCGCAACCGGATCTACTTTAGGATGTAACCCAATAACGCAAGACTTAACCGGAAAAATTGCATTAATTGATAGGGGAACATGTGCTTTTGTTCAAAAAATACGTAATGCTCAAGCGGCAGGTGCCGTAATGGTAATTATTGCCAACAACCAAAATAATGCATTTAATATTACAGGTACAGCAAGTGATGTAACTATCCCTTCCATCATGATTTCATCAAGCTCAGGTACAACCATAAAAAATAGGTTATTAAATGATACGGTGTATGCCACCATTAACAACGTTAACAGTATGGCCGGTGCATTTGACAGTGACTTAGACAACGGGGTAATTGCCCACGAATACACCCACGGTATTTCTAATCGCTTAACAGGTGGTCCGTCAAACAGTAACTGTTTAACCAATCAAGAACAAGCAGGTGAGGGTTGGAGCGACTTTTTTGCCTTGGTGATTACTCATAGGGTAACTGATAATCCTGAAGTAGGAAGAGGTATTGCAACTTGGTTAGTTGGTCAGCCAAACTCAGGATTGGGTATCAGAAATTTCCGATACAGCCGTAACTTAAATGTTAATCCAACCACATATGATGATATTAGAACATTATCAATTCCGCATGGTGTAGGTTCGGTTTGGTGTACCATGTTGTATGATTTGTATTGGAACCTGATTGATAAATATGGTTACGATGCTGATTTGTATGATGGAAATGGTGGAAATAACCGTGCCATTCAATTGGTAATGGATGGAATGAAATTGCAACCATGTAATCCGGGGTTTGTTGATGCAAGAGATGCCATTTTACAAGCCAATAAATTAAACAATAATGGCGAAGATACTGCTCTTATTTGGAGCACATTTGCCAGAAGAGGGTTAGGTTTTTCAGCCAAACAAGGTTTAGCAACATCAAGAAGCGATGGTACCGAAGCCTATGATTTACCTGTGGCCGGCAATACTTTTGTTGCTAAAATAAATGCAGAAACAGGTATGTCGTTTTGGCCAAATCCTACCAATGGAGCCATTGAATTTATGTTGCCTGAACAAGCGGTAAGTGCGCAAGTTGAATTGTATGATATTGCAGGTAAATTGGTTTTCCAACAACAAGTTACTGCCGATAACAGAAAATTAAATTTAGGAGAGTTACCTAATGGTGCTTATGTAATTAAAGCCACCAGCAACGGAAAAGTATTTACTTCTAAATTAATCATGGCGCATTAAGCTGCTTTGAATACATCAATAAAAAAGCCATCCGAAACGGATGGCTTTTTTTTATGCCTAAGGTTGTGACAATTTAATACGCGTAAAAGGAGAAAAATCCTCTTGATCCATTCGGATAAATTCCTTCAATAAGAATTTGTCCTCTTGCACTTTCCATGGCAGCAATTAAATCTTCCGCTTTGGTGTATTCTTTTTTATTAAATGAGGTGATTATAAAATCTTCAGGAATACCCATGTTTCTAATTCTTCCACCTTTAATATTATTGATTTTAATACCTGAAGTTAAGCCAAATTTTTCAGCCTCCATTTTGGGCACAACGGTAAAGTCTGCACCAAGCGTAGCCGAGGTAACACTCATTTTTTTAATGATGGCCGTATTGCCGTCACGATTAATCAACTTCACATACACATCAACACTTTTTCCGTCTCTTAACAGGGTGAGTTTTACTTTGTCCCCCGGACGGAAATAGCTGATTTGTTCATCAAATAATGCTTTGCTTTCAATGTCTTTTTCATTCACCCTAATAATTACATCTCCGGTTTTTATGCCGGCTTCTTCTGCGGGTCCGGTTGGCAAAACATACTGCACATATACACCAAGGTTGTTGTTTATGTTTAATTTTTCTGCTAAAGGTGCATCAACATCTTTAACATCCATACCCGTAAAACCTCTTTGTACTTCTTTGTATTCTACCAAATCGCGCACAATTTTTTGTACCAAGTTTGATGGAATGGCAAATCCGTAACCATTGTACGAACCGGTGTTTGATGCAATAGCCGTATTGATTCCAACCAATTGTCCGTTTAAGTTTACCAAGGCTCCACCGCTGTTCCCCGGATTAATGGCTGCATCGGTTTGGATAAAACTCTCAATCGGGAAACGATTATTCACCACATTGATGTTTCTTCCTTTTGCACTAACAATACCTGCCGTAACCGTTGATGTTAAGTTAAATGGATTACCAACTGCCAGTACCCATTGCCCAATTTTTACCTCATCGCTGTTGCCAAAACTCATGTGTTGTAATCCTTTGGCTTCAATTTTTAATAAGGCCAAATCGGTTGAGCCATCGGTGCCAATTATTTTTGCTTTATAGCTGTGTTTGTTATTATTGGTAATTACTTCAATGGCATCGGCATCTTTTACCACATGCAGGTTGGTTACAATGTATCCATCAGCACTAATAATTACGCCACTACCGGAGTTGGTTACCGGACCTCTTCGTCCAAAAAAATCCCAATCCGACCAAAAGTTCAAAAATGGATCGTTGATTTGCTGTGAGTTAGTGATGGTTTTAATGAAAACCACGGTTGGCGTTGCAATGGCAGACGCTTTAACCATGTCATCACTTCCGGCCATGGTGCTTCCTTTATAATCAATATTGGTGTATATATTGCTTGTATTTTGTGCAGCATTTCCTTGGGTTAATACAACCCTGTTGGGAAGTAAAAAATAAAACGAAGCGGCACCGGCAATACCACTCACAAATGCTGTTAAAATAAATCCTACATTTTTTTTCATAGTAAATACATAAAAAAACCACTGCAAAATTATAAGGAGCAGTGGTTAAAAGTCAAACGGAATTAAATTACTTTTTTAAGTACATCACATTGGCTTTAAGTTCGGCTGTGTGAACAGTTTTATCCGGTGTGTTGGTGATAAAGGTGATGGTTTTATTCACTTTACCTAAATCATAACCCGTATTGTACGTAATTTTTACAGGAGTTTTTTTGTTTCTTTTGATTGGTTTTGAATAATCAAAATCAACTACGGTACAACCACAATTGCTCGATATCTTTCGCACAAACATCGGGTCTTTACCTTTATTGGTGATGTAAAAAGTTACCGTGTTTTTACTTTCAATATTCACGGTATCCAAATCAACAGTGGGAGTGATGATTTCCATTACCGGTGCACGCTTTTGTTGTTTTGGCGTAAGCTTTGAAAAGTCTTCTGTAATATTGGCCCTGATTAAATATTTTTTTTCAGGCACAGCAGGGTCGTTGGTAACCATGGTTATTTCATTGATGATATTTCCGTAATCCTTAGACAATAAAGCGTTAAACTTTATTTTAATATTTACGTTATTTTGCGGATTCACCACATTTTGGTCAGGAGTGAAAGTGATCCAATCAGGAGCAATAATTTTTTTGATTTCAATGGGTTTATCTAATGGATTATAAACCGAAACAATCACAGAATCGGATTCATAGGTAAAGATTTGTTCAAAGTTTATTTGGTATTTATCAAAACGCATGTTGCCCTGTGTAGTTGAAAATTGCTTTTCAAGTCTGGAGAATTTGTCATCAACATAACCCTCCAAGGTTAGAAAATATACGTTGGGTTCACCATCAGTATACACCATGATATTTTTTGATACCTTACCACTAAGCATGTAAGGATAAAATTTTATTTCAATTTTCCCGTTTCCTTGAAAAGGCACTTCATCTTTGCTCCAACTGGCGGCAGAGCAGTTACAATCAGGTTTTACATTAATAATTTTGATAGGACCTTTACCAATATTTTTAAAATTAAAGGTGTAGGTAATGGGATCTTGCTGATCAACCAAAGTGCCAAAATTGATGATGGTTTGGTCGAAAAATAAGGCACCTTTTTCCTGAGATTTTGGAGCCGGTTTAGTAACCTTATTTTCTTTTTTGGCAGGTTGTTTTGATTGTGCAACTGCGTTTTGTATAGAAAAACCTAGTGTAAGTAATGTAATTGTTAATAGTGTTGATTTTCTCATCGCTAATCCCTTAATATTTTATAGTGTTTCGTTTCAGATGTAATTCAAGTGTAATAAGTTGCATGGCTTGTTGATTAAAGCAATTCAAAGCGATCGGCATCATTCCAAACGGGAAAATCGTTTCGGTATTGTTGCACTTCATTTAACCGGATACTGTTTATTGCAATTTCGGCTCTTTGAGTGCAATGGTAAATTACTTTTCCGTTGGGATGAATTATTTGGGTATCACCGCTATGGTTCACGCTGTTTCCATCTTGCCCAACCCGATTTACAGCTACCACATAACATTGGTTTTCAATGGCACGTGCTTTTAACAAGGCATTCCAATGTTCGGCCCTGCGTTCAGGCCAATTGGCCACCATTAATATGGCATCATAATCAGCTTTTGGTGTGCGCCTCAGCCAAACAGGAAATCTCAGGTCATAACAAACGGACAATAAAATTTTAAAACCGTTTAATTCTATAATAACTTTTTGATTTCCGGGTTTATAATGGTTGTTTTCCTGACCGATGCTGAACAAATGTTTTTTGTTGTATGCATAATAACTGCCTTCGGGTTTCATCCAAATCAATCGGTTGTATGCATCTTCGTGTTTATCTTTTAGCATGATGCTGCCACAAATAACCGATTGTTTTAGTTGGGATAAACCACTTAACCACTGCATCGTTTCACCGTCTATGGTTTCGGCAAGTGAGGTATTCATGCTAAACCCGGTGCTGAATGTTTCAGGTAATACAATTACATCTACCGGTTCATTTATGCCAAGTATCATTTGTTCTAACTTGCTTCTGTTTTCAGCAGGCGATTCCCAAATGATATCGGTTTGCAAGGTGGCAATTTTTAACACACTCATATCTTCATAATTTTTTCAGCCGCTTTTTCCAGTGTTTCGTTTTGTTTAGCAAAACAAAAACGCAGCACTTGGTTGTCAACTGATTGATGGTAAAAAACAGAGGTTGGTATAGCGGCAATTTTATGTTCTTTGGTGAGTCGTACTGCAAACTCGGTATCCTTTTCTTGGGTGATTTTGTTGTAGCCCAACAGTTGAAAGTAGGACCCTTCACAAGGCAATATTTTAAATCGGCTGCCTTTTACCAAGGAGCGGAAATAGTCGCGTTTTTCTTGGTAAAAATTTCCCAATTCTAAATAGGCATCTTTATCGTCCAAATAATCGGCAATGGCATATTGAATAGGAGTGTTGGCGCTAAAGCACATAAACTGGTGCACTTTTCTAAATTCAACCATCAAATTTGCCGGAGCCAAAACATATCCCATTTTCCAACCGGTAGTATGGTAAGTTTTTCCAAAGGAAGAAACGATGATGCTTCTTTCTGCCAGCTTAGGATATCTGGCTACGCTTTGGTGTTCAATCCCATCAAAAATAATGTGTTCATACACTTCATCACTCAACACAATGATTTCACTGTTTTTTACAATTTTTTCCAGTTTCATTAAGTCTTGTGCACCTAGCGTTGTTCCGGTTGGATTGTGAGGCGTGTTGATGATAATCATTTTAGTTTTGTAGGTCACCAATTTTTTCACCTCATCCCAATTCACCTTGTAGTTTGGGTATTTAAGTTCAGCGAATATGGCTCGGCCACCGTTTACTTTAATGGCAGGTAAATAACTGTCGTAACAAGGTTCAATAATAATCACCTCATCATCTTCACCTACAAAAGCACTAATGGCTGCATAAAGCGCATGTGTGCCACCGGGCGTTATGGTAATTTCGGTATCGGGGTTATATACTGCGCTGTATAACTCTTGGGTTTTGGCAGCAATTTTTTCTCTTAATTTCATCACACCCGGCATGGGTGCATATTGGTTCATGCCACTTTTCATGTAATGATGCACCAAATCAATCAACTTGTTGCTGCAAGCAAAGTCGGGGAAACCTTGAGCCAAATTGATGGCATTGTGTTCAGCCGCCAAAGCGCTCATTACGGTAAAAATGGTTGTACCGGTTTTAGGTAGTTTACTTTTTATGTTTCCTTCAAAATGAGGCATAAATGAACAAGGTTTGTTTCGCTCAATTTATAATTATATCCATCAACAAAAAGCACATTTTATCACAAATATCAGCTTTGTAATAATAATCAGCTACTTAAGTAAATACCATTCGCAAGTACAATGTACCATAAAGCCCTAAAAGCTTCGTATATTTGCCGCTCATTTATGATAGCATTAACTGACTTTGGATTTGAATTTGGTGGAAGGTTTTTATACCGCAATGCCAATTGGCATATTAAACCTAATGAACGTATTGGATTGATAGGCATGAACGGAACGGGAAAATCAACCTTGTTACGTGTAATTAACGGAGAGTATCAATTAACAGAAGGCAACTTATCAAAACCTAAAGATTTAACCATTGGTTTCTTAAATCAAGATCAACTGAGTTTTGAATCGGAGAAAAGCATTTTGGAAGTCGCCATGGGCGCGTTTGAAAGGGCATTGTTTCTAGAAAAAGAAATGGAAAAGGTATTGGTTCAACTTGAAACCGACCATAGTGATGCAGTGATTAATAAGCTAAGTGAGTTACAAAACGAATTTGATGCATTGGATGGATACAATATTCACCACAAATGCGAAAAGGTGTTGGAAGGATTAGGTTTTACTACGGCTCAACTTTCACAACCGTACAAAAAGTTTTCGGGAGGTTGGCGCATGCGTGTAATGTTGGCTAAGTTGTTATTGCAACAACCTAATTTACTCATGCTGGATGAGCCTACCAACCACTTGGATTTACCCACCATTGAATGGCTTGAAAACTATTTGAAAGATTATGAAGGAACGGTTATTGTGGTTTCGCATGACCGAGAGTTTTTAGATCGAATGGTGACTAAAATTGTTGAAGTGGCCAACCAACGCGTGTATGAATTCTCAGGCAATTACAGCTTTTATTTGGAAGCAAAAGTCGAGCGTGTTGAAATGCAACAAAGGCAGTTTGATAACCAGCAACAATTTATTAAGCAACAAGAGCAGTTTATAAACAGGTTCAAGGCAAAGGCATCCAAGGCTACTGCTGCGCAAAGTCGTGCGCGAATGTTGGAGAAATTGGAAAGGGTAGAAGCACCGGAAGAAGAAAATGCCGAAATCAATATTGATTTTAGATTTAATACTGCATCGGGTAAGGTAGTGGCCAAGATGGAAAATATTTCAAAAGCATTTCCTGATATTGAAATCTTAAAAAATACAGGAGGCGAAATTGTGCGCGGGGATAAAATCGCTTTGATTGGGGCTAACGGTAAAGGTAAATCAACCTTGTTACGTATGATTGCCGGAACTGAAACCTATGAAGGTAAAATAGATCCGGGGCATAATGTGATTCAGGCATTTTACGCCCAACATCAATTGGAATCATTAAACCTTGAAAATGAAATTTTGGAGGAAATGCGCCAATATGGTGGCGAAAGAACCGAAACGGAATTGCGTACCTTGTTGGGGTGTTTTTTGTTTGCCAACGATGAGGTATTTAAAAAAATAAAAGTGTTAAGTGGCGGTGAAAAAGCACGTGTGGCCCTGGCGCGAACCTTATTGGCCGAAGCGAACTTTTTATTACTTGATGAGCCTACCAACCACTTGGATATGCGCTCCATTAACATATTAATTCAAGCTTTGCAGCAATATCAAGGCACATTTGTGGTGGTATCGCACGATCGTTTTTTTGTGTCGCAAATTGCCAACAAAATTTGGTGGCTTGAGGATGGTGAACTGAAAGAATATCCGGGAACCTTTGCCGAATATGAATATTGGAGAAAACAAAAAGAAGCGGAAAAGGCTTTGAACCAAACACCAACAAACAAAAAAGAAAAACAAGCGGCAACAGTTGTTAAATCCGAAGAGGTAAAACAACCCAATACCAACAACCAACTTAAAACGTTAAAAAAGGAATTTGAACAATGTGAAGCAGAGTTGGAATCTATCAAATCAAAAATTGCCGGGGTTGAGCATGATTTTACTAAGCCCGAAGTAACAGCCAATATTGAGCAAATGAAATCTTTAAATACCACGTATGCGTTATTAAAGCAACAATTAATTGATGCTGAAAAACATTATGAGGTATTGTTTGAACAAATTATGCAATTAGAAAACGCGTAAATAAAATGATGAAAATCTTTAGCTTAATCACTACTCTTTTTCTGGCCTTAAGCGCCATGTCGCAGTCAGGCAAGCCGCTTGACAACATGGTGTTTGATGATAAAGTAAGAAGTGTTCAGCTGATGAAAGCAGGTACGGAAGATCGTTACCCGATTACTACTTTAAACAGTGGTATTCAATTGGAATTAAGCTTTGATATTTTAGGTAGCAACAATGAATATTTTCAATACACGCTCATTCATTGTGATGCGAATTGGGTACCCACACCACTTAACCAAAATGAATATTTAAAAGGATTAACTTTTGATAACGTAACCGATTTTAAATTCTCCACCAACACTTACGTAAAGTATGTTCATTATTCAGTTTTGCTGCCGAATGAAAACATTAAACCGATTATTGCAGGCAATTACATTATTAAAATTTACCGCAATTTTGATGAAGAAGACTTAGTGCTAACCCGCAGAATGATGGTGATTAATCCTTCCATTTCTATAGAAGGAAATGTGAAGCCTGCCACCTTATCGCAATACCGATACACCAAACAAGAGTTAAACTTTACCGTAAATTATAAAGGCTTTAACATGCCCGATCCTTACAAGGATGTGCAGGTGGTTATTCTTCAAAATAACAAATGGGATAATGCTTTAACGGGATTAAAACCGTTGTTTATCAATAACAATACGTTGGATTATAACTATTTCGACCAAACCTTATTTGAAGGCGGTAATGAGTTTCGTTTTTTTGATACCCGAAGTTTAAGACAATTTAGTCAAAATGTACGGGCCAAAACCTTAGACTCCATGTATCATTGTTATTTGAATTACGAAGAAACACGCGGCAGCAAACAATATTTTAATTACATTGATTTTAACGGAAAGCGTGTACTCAGCAACAAAGATGGCAACAACCCGCCTATTGATGGGGATTATGCTTGGGTTACTTTTTATTTGTTATCATTAAGCCAGTTGGAGCAAGATGTGTATGTGTATGGCGAATGTACCGATTGGAAATTATTGCCCGAATACAAAATGTTTTACAATAAAAATCGTTCGCGTTATGAGGTGGATGTGTTGCTAAAACAAGGCCGATACGAATATAAATATGCCGTTGCCACACCCGAAGGAAAACCTGATGAATACCAATTGGAAGGTACCTATTCAGGTGCTGAAAATGAATACCTCATCCTCATTTACCACAAACACATTCAATTTAAATACGATGAATTAATTGGGATGAAAATGGTTAGAACACAGTTTTAACCAAACACATCAAAACCACCATCCAAAATGGTTGGAGGAACTTCTTCTTCAATTAAATCAAAACGTGTGGTGAAAGCTTTGTAAGTGAGTTTTCCGTTGTGGTAATTAATACTCATCACAGAAGGATCGCAAGCTCCGTTTCCACTTACCAATTTATAATCATATTCTAAATCGAGGGTACGCACTTTTTGTTGCCACACAAAATCATCATAATTACTTAACCCGGCTTCATAGTGGGAGAGTGGTCCGCACATTAATTCATGTAAAATGATACTTTCTTGGTAATTGCGTTTAAGGGTAATGGTGCTGTGTAAAGAGGCGTTTCCTTGTCCGGTTAAAAACACAATCCCTTTTAAATGATGTTCTTTAATAAACGCCAATATTTCTTCCTTTTGGGTAATAAATGCCTCTGCGCTCCAATATTCACTGTAATCGGTTTCTTTAATGGTGATAAACGGAACAGCCGTAACAATAAACTTGGCTTTATCATGATTAGTGAGCAACCAATCTTTTAAGGCTTGCATTTGCTCTTCACTAATCATTTGCCTGCGTTGAGTACTTTTTACAAATTGGTAACGCTCGGTGCGGGTATCCAATACAAAAAAGGAAGCTCCCGTATAATTAAACGTATAGTAAAATTTATTGCCAAAGGTTTGCGGATTACGCAAATGTTGAAACATCTGATATACCGGCAAGGCTTCACGCGAATAGTATGAGGCGGTTTTTACATCATACTCCACATCATTGGCATACCTAAAATACAATTCATGGTCGTTAATAGTGGCATAATTGGCAATGCGTCCGTAAAACTCTACTGCTTCTCTATGATTCCATGATTCTATGTATCGTCTTTTATAATCTTCTGATTGTATTTCTCTTTGTTGAGCCGGGGCATCAACATAAATTTGGTTTCCTGCGTGTATCATCAAAGCCGGTTTTTCGGCCCTGCGAATGTTGATGAGGTTCCTAAATACCCGTTTTCCGTCTAATGGTGTGCGTTGCAAATTGTTACTGCCCAACAAAAAGGAAACCGGATAATCAACCCTTGGAACAGTATTAAAACTCCCCCGATATGAATAACCAATTGGAACTCCGGCAATATCTTTAAATACTACCTCAACGGTGTACATCATTCGTATGAATCCGCTATCGGCCGGATTTAACTCATCTAATTCTAATACACCAATAAAGTTATCATGTTTATAGATACTTAAGTTTTGAGAAAGCGTTTGCAAATCACTTTTAATAATGATTTGTGCTTTTAGCGTAGTAGTACTTTCATTGTTAGCCATACCTCTAACCCAAATTTTAGCTGAGTTTTCGGTAATATGGCCAATAATTAACTGGGACATATAGGTAAGGATTACATCAATTTCAAGTAAAACTAACGATTTTTCTCCCTAAAAATCAAATTTTTGTGTACGGAAGTTTATCAAGATTGATGTGAATAAACTTTGGAAAGTGTAGTTAATGCACTGATTATTAAATTAATGAGTGATTTTTAGAGCTAATCCTGTTGGGTAAAACACTTCGGAATTAATTATAAGTTAATATGATATTCGGCCCGTTTTAGTTCCCTCCATGCTGATAACAATACCCATTGCTGCTTCTTGTCATTCGGCTGCAACGTTTTCCTTTTTTGGTGGTACCCATACATTGTGTTGAAGTTGTGCTTTTTACACTTTGTTGTTCGGTTTGTGTTTGCCCGCCACCACCAACTTGTTGTTGATGTACATGGCAATAACCGTTACTGTTTAAGGTATTGTTTCTGCAACGGCTGCCTGCCTTGGTAGTGCCGCTGCATTGCACCGAAGTGCTAGTGGCATTTTCTTTTTCTTTTTCGTTGATGTTTTTGTTGCCATTATGATCCCAAGTCCAACATGAAACACATCGCATTTTTTCAATCAACTTTTCTTGGTCATCGGGTAATAAAGGAAAAAAATCAAGGCCGGTTAAAGCTTCCACACTGTCAACCGATACGGCAAACTTTTGTAAAGGCTCGGCACTGCTTTGGTTGGGCAAAATAAAACCGATGGCTTTAACACCCGGCTCGCTGTAATCTAAAATTACTTTGTAGTAAAAGTTAGGAACCGAAACTTGGTTAGGGCCAATGGCCGGTAATCCGGGGGTTAAAACAGGTCCCGTTATTACATAAATGGAATTGTTTTCAATGGCCCAATTGCGTACCAACTCCTCTAATTTTTTCCAAACACCACGGTTAAAACCAGGCACTTGCGGGCTCATATTGCTGTAATAAAAACTTTCGGCCATGGTGGTTTCCGACCAACCCATGTCGGCAGCAGGCGCCAAATGTCCTCTGTCGAATCCTGATGAGGCATAATCTTTATCCGTGGCAGTTCTAGTTTTTACATACGGATCGGGTTTAAATTTATTGGTGCGAGATACGCGTTTATTAGTTTCTTCTTTGGTAAGTTCATATGCTACCCAAGCCGCTTGTTCATGAGTTTCGCTATACATTAAGGTAAAACCGGTGTGGGTTACAATTTCATCTTTGGGTTTAATGGCAGGCAGTTCCAATTTTTGAATGGACTGAGGTTTAATCTTATTGAGGGGTAAGCTATCGGCATAAACCCAACTGCCATCATTCCATAACAACACTTTTTTGCCGTTGCCAATTATTAAGGCTTCTTGTTGGGCATAAACGGTGTAAATTAAACCACATAAAAACAACAACAAGATGTTTAATTTTTTCATCATTTAAGGTTGAACAATTCTATAGCAAAATAAATAATAAGGAACAAAAACTAATGATTCCTTTCATATCATTCGAAATTGAAGTAATACACCTGTTTTTTGCCGGTGTTTATAAATTGTGTTATTTGCTCATCACCAAATTATTATATTAGTTATTCCATCAATTCACCAACATTATGAAAAACTTATCTAAAATCGGAAGAATCATTTTTGCACTTCCATTCGGCATTTTTGGAATCCATCATTTAACCGGGGCCGATCAAATGGCCGGTATGGTGCCGGCTTTTGTTCCCGGTGGGGTTATTTGGGTTTACATCACCGGCTTGTTTTTAGTGGTGGCGAGTTTGGCCATCATCGCCAATAAAATGGTTAAACAAGCTTCTTTAGGTGTGGCTTTACTCATGCTGCTATTTGTACTTACTGTTCATTTACCCGGAGTGGGTAGTGCAGATAAGATGACCCAAATGCTGAGTATGGTTGGCTTATTAAAAGATATGGCATTATTGGGTGCAGCATTAATGTTAGCCGGTAACTCGGGTGATTCGTAATAGTTTGTTTTTAAATAATTCAGTCACTAAAGTCTACGGTAATTTAATCGTAGACTTTTTTATTTGATTTGAGTTTGTTTAAAAGCAATAAAATAGCTTAACTTGCAAGCATAAACGCTCAGCAAACCTTTACAACTTTGCTGTTTACATTTGAAATTTAGTTAGATGAAGCACGAATTGGAGATGCCCGAGTACAATACAGCTCGCGGTATAATGCAAATCTCGGAGTATGGCAGAAACATTCAAAAAATGGTTGACTATGCCGTTCAAGAACCCGATAGAGAAAAACGCAACAACTTAGCCCATGCTTTAGTGCAATTAATGGGAATTCTTAATCCCGCCTTGCGCGATGTAAGCGAGTACAAACAAAAGTTGTGGGATCACTTATTTGTGATTAGTGATTTTAAACTTGATGTGGATTCTCCATATCCAATTCCAACACGCGAAAGTGTTTATCAAAAGCCGGAGGTGATGTCATACCCGCAGGCGCATATTCGTTTTCGCTTTTACGGTAAAAATATTAAAATGATGATTGACCGTGCAGGTGATATGCCTGAAGGTCCAACCCGAGCAGGGTTTATTAATTTGATTGGTTCATTTATGAAACAATCTTGCAAAAACTGGAACGAGGAGCAGTTGAGTGACGAAGAAATTATGTCGCATTTGGAAATGTTAAGCGGTGGTAAGATTAAACTTTCAACCGAAGAAGATGTACAGTTTAACGCCTTACAAAACCAATACCGTGGTGGAGGAAACCGTAACTTTAAAGGTGGAGGAAGCAATGCCGGAAGCCGTAATTTTAGCAGAGGCAACCAAGGCGGTGGAAACAATAACAACAATAATCGCAACCGCAACAACCAAGGAAATAAGGGCGGAAGCGGAAGTAATAATAACAACAACAACCGCAACTTCCGCAAAAATCGCTAAGGATATCATTGTCCGTACGCTTGTATTAAGCGAAAACATTTTCATTTATTATTATACATTAATGCGTGCAGTAGCCGTATGAAAGAATATAATTTTACAGAGATTGAACAACGTTGGCAAGCCTATTGGAAAGCCAATAAAACCTATAAAGTAACTGAAGATACTTCAAAACCTAAATGTTATGTATTGGATATGTTTCCATATCCGAGTGGTGCCGGCTTACATGTTGGACATCCGTTGGGTTACATTGCTTCTGATATTTACGCCCGATACAAAAGGTTAAAAGGTTACAACGTATTGCACCCGATGGGGTACGATTCATTTGGTTTGCCTGCTGAACAATATGCCATTCAAACCGGCCAACATCCGGCAATTACTACTGAAAAAAATATTGCCCGTTACCGTGAACAGTTGGATAAAATTGGGTTTTGTTATGATTGGGAGAGAGAAGTGCGTACTTCAAATCCGGATTATTACCGTTGGACCCAATGGATATTTATTCAACTATTTAACTCATGGTACAACCCCGAAACCAACCAAGCAGAACCTATCGAAACACTTATTGAGCTTTTTGCTTCAAAAGGTTTTTCAGGTAATGATGATTCTATTTTAACAGGTGGTATTGAACTTAACTTTCATCCTTTTACCGCAGGGGAGTGGAATACGTTTGATAACCAAAAGAAGCAGGAAATTCTATTAGGATTCAGGCTTGCGTATTTGAGTGAAGCTTATGTAAATTGGTGTCCGCAATTGGGTACTGTGCTAAGTAACGATGAGGTAAAAGACGGAGTGAGTGAACGTGGCGGATATCCGGTTGAACGCAAATTGATGAAACAATGGAGCATGCGTATTACTGCGTATGCCGATAGGTTATTGAATGATTTAAACGGAATTGATTGGACCGAAAGTTTAAAAGATGCGCAACGGAACTGGATAGGGAAATCGCAGGGGTCGAGTTTGTTTTTTGATGTGCAAGACAGTGCCTTAAACATTGAGGTTTTCACCACACGCCCCGATACCATTTTTGGTGTAAGCTATATTGCTGTTGCACCTGAATATGAATTTTTAGATGAGTTGGTTCATTCTGATTACTTAGCCGAGGTACAAGCTTACGTTGAAACGGCCAAAAATCGTAGCGAACGTGAACGTATGGCCGATGTGAAAAAGGTGAGCGGAGCATTTACCGGAATGTATGCTATACATCCGTTTAGTGGTAATGAAGTGCCTATTTGGGTGGCCGATTATGTATTGGCCGGTTATGGAACAGGTGCAGTAATGGGCGTTCCTGCGCATGATAGCCGCGACTTTTTATTTGCCAAACATTTTGAGTTAAACATTATTCCTGTGGTTGAAATTCCTAAAGACCACGATTTAAATACCGCTTCATACGATGCCAAAGAAGGCAAAATGATTAATTCCGATTTTTTAAACGGATTGAATGTAAAAGAAGCAATTAAAAAAGCCATTGAATATATTGATAAACAAGGCATAGGACAAGGCAAAACCAACTACCGTTTGCGTGATGCCATTTTTGGCCGCCAACGTTATTGGGGTGAACCTATTCCTGTGTATTATAAAAACGGATTACCTTATCCAATTCCGGTTAATAAACTCCCATTGGTATTACCTGAAGTAGATAAATTTTTACCCACCGAAGATGGTGAACCGCCATTGGCCAGGGCCGAAAAATGGATGTGGAATGAAGAAAAAGGTTGTGTAGACAACGAAGGTTATCCTATTGAAACTACTACCATGCCGGGTTGGGCAGGAAGCAGTTGGTACTTTTTGCGCTACATGGATCCTAAAAATGATAAGGAGTTGGTGAGTAAAGAGGCTGCAGCGTATTGGAAAAATGTTGACCTGTATTTGGGTGGTAGCGAACACGCCACCGGACATTTATTGTACGTACGTTTTTGGACCAAATTTTTGTACGACCGCGGATTTATTCCCGTGCAAGAACCTGCCCAAAAGTTGATTAACCAAGGGATGATTCAGGGGATGAGTGAAAAAATTATTAAGCTACTTGGAAGACCGTTAAATGAAAATGAAAATATTGATTTCGGTCTATTGCCATTCCCATTAAACAATTCTAAAATCAGACCTCACAAAAAAATAAAAAATTTCTTTGTGAGTGCAGATAGAGCAAAGAGAGATGTTAAGCTTGAAAATTGCATTCACTTAAATGTTCCAATTGACATCGTAGAGAATTCAATTCTGTCGCTTAAAGACTATATTGACTTTTTACCAATAGAAGATAAAGATTCTGCCTTCATTGTTGATGGTGATTACTATTTTTATGAAGGAGAATGGTACGATGCAAACGGAGCGAAATTAGACGGAAGGACTTTTAATTTCACTACTAAACAAGAAGTTGAGAAAATGTCTAAATCAAAATGGAACGTTGTTACTCCTGACTCCATAGTAGCTGACTACGGTGCCGACACGCTGCGTTTGTATGAAATGTTTTTGGGTCCGTTGGAGCAAAGCAAACCATGGAGCACACAAGGCATTGAAGGCGTGCACCGCTTTTTGAAAAAAGTGTGGCGTTTGTTTTATGATGCCGATGGAAATTTAATCGTTAACCAAGAAGTTGCCGATAAAAAAGAATTAAAGGCTTTACATAAACTCATTAAAAAAGTAGGAGAGGATATTGAGCATTTTTCGTTTAATACTTCAGTTAGTAGTTTTATGATTTGTGTAAACGAACTTTCCGATTTAAAGTGCAACAAACAAACCATACTCGAGCATTTTTTGGTGTGCTTGCATCCGTATGCACCGCACATCACAGAAGAATTATGGAAAGCAATTGGCCATAACCAAAGTATTACATCCACTTCTTTCCCTGAGTTTAATGCGGAGTATTTGGTAGAAGACAGTTTCAGTTATCCGGTTTCAATAAACGGTAAACACCGCACCAATATTGAGTTTTCGCTTACCGCGACACAGGCCGATATTGAACCTGTTGTACTTGCCGATGAAACCGTACAAAAGTGGTTAGAAGGCAAAACACCTAAAAAAGTAATTTTCGTAAAAGGCAAAATTATTAATGTGGTGGTTTGATGATTGAAAGATTGAAAGATTGAAAGATTGAAAGATTGGAAGATTGAAAGATTGAAAGATTGAAAGATTGGAAGATTGAAAGATTGGAAGATTGAAAGATTGAAAGATTGAAAGATTGAAAGATTGAAAGATTGAAAGATTGAACTCAATATTACCGCTCCAACTTAACCTTTAACCCTAATTTATCGTGTATTGAATTTTTTGATTTGAATTTGATTAAAAAATTTTCTTAATTAGTGTTTGTATTTAAACCATAACTAACCCACGTAATGCCGGGCTATCAAAATAAAATACAGCACTTTGTAGAACAAAAAACCATAGTAGTTCAATTGGTTGAGCACCATTCTGAAGCTCGTATTGCTTTGTATTTTAAAAACACGGCCGAACTTAACACCTTGGTAAGAGCTATACCCGGAGCTCGCTGGAGCAGAACCTTAAAAGCGTGGCATATTGCTGATGTAGAAACACACCGAGTAATGTGCAAAGTTTTGAGTATTGATAGGAATACGAACGCCAGAAAAAACAACAGAAAAATTAATACGGAAACCCGTGAGTTATTAAACAAATACACCAATTGGATGGAGGTAAAGCGCTACAGCAAAAGCACCATAGAAAGTTACACCAATGCTTTGCTTGTATTTTTTAGTTATTACCACACCAAACATGCTGACGAAATTACCAACCAGGATGTAATGGATTTTAACACGCATTACATACTGAAGAAAAACCTAAGCGCAACTTATCAATCGCAATTTATAAACGCACTTAAATTATTTTACCAAACCGTAAAAGACCACAAGCTGGCAATAGATCAATTAATACGTCCACAGCAGGGCCATAAACTACCCAAAGTAATAAGCGAAGAAGAAGTGGCGGCCATTATCAACGCTTGCCACAATTTAAAACACAAAACCATGCTAAGCTTAATTTACAGTGCGGGTTTAAGGCGAGGGGAGTTGTTAAATTTATTAAAAACCGACATTGACAGCAAACGTATGATGATAACCCTGCGCAATGCCAAAGGAATGAAAGATAGAAACGTACCGCTTTCTCCAGTTGTATTAAACATGCTCAGAAATTACTACAAAGCATATAAGCCCGAAAAATACTTATTTGAGGGACAATACGGAGGCCAATACAGTGCCCGTAGTTTAGATAGCGTTTTAAAAACGGCAACAAAAGTTGCGGGAATCAAAAAGAACATTAATTTACATATGCTAAGGCACAGTTATGCCACCCATTTGTTAGAAGCCGGAACAAATTTGCGTCATATCCAGGAGTTGCTTGGCCATAAAAGCCCTAAAACAACTCAAATATATACACACGTAAGCACCGAGCAATTGGGTAAAATAACCAGCCCATTAGATAAATTAAAATTAAATGGATAAAAATATTGTGCAACTACCTCAAATTGATTTACCGCACATAATATTCCAAAAGAGGAAATATTGTGCAATAAACGTGAGAAGCCGTTGCACAGATAAGTAAGTTACAAGCAACCCTAACAAGACAGACAGACAAAGAAAATATGAAGAATTCCTTAAACTTAAACCTGCCCGCTGAAAAGGCAAAAGAGCTGCAAATCAATTACACATG
>JBKDBG010000078.1:0-36055 GCA_046314755.1 Bacteroidota bacterium
CCGGATAGGTACTGATTTCGGCAATACCTTTTGCTGCAATCGTTAAAATATCATTGGCATGACTAAAAGCGGTACGGATTGGTAAGTTGCCATACATTTCTTTTATTTTATCATTATTGATTACCAATAAGCAATCCACACTGCGCTTTAGTTGTTCAATACCTTCTTCGGCATGCGATTTACGTTTTTTGCCTTCAAAGTTGAATGGTGTAGTTACGATACCAACGGTTAAAATATCAAGTTCTTTTGCTGCTTTGGCAATTACCGGTGCGGCACCTGTTCCGGTTCCTCCACCCATACCTGCCGTAATAAAAAGCATCTTGGTGTTCACGCCCAACACTTCAATAATATCTTCAATGGCCTCCATGGCCGAGTTGTGTCCTTTTTCAGGATCGGCACCGGCTCCTAAGCCTGAGGTAAGGCTTTTTCCTAATTGAATTTTATTGGGTATCGGACTTGCTTCCAATGCTTGCAAGTCGGTGTTACAAATCACAAAGTCAACGCCTTTAATGCCCTGACTAAACATGTGGTTTACGGCATTACCGCCACCACCTCCAACGCCAAGCACTTTAATGATGCTTGATTTATCTTTAGGCAAATCAAATTTAAATGTCATAGTTGTATTGTTTAGTAGGTTTGTTATTAAAAATCTTTCATATCATCATCATTCAACCAAGCAATTCCTTTCTCTAACCATGAGCTTAAGAAGCCGCCTGTTTTTGGTTTTTGATGTGTTTTGTTTTGTTGTTCTTCTTCAGTTGTGGTTTCAACCGTTTCAAATGAGTTCTCCTGCAAACCTTTAATCACCAAACCTACACCGGTTGCATAAGTTGGACTTTTAATATCATCAAGTACTGATTTTGCAATATGTTCATTCGGATATCCGATACGTGTATCTAATCCGGTTACATATTCAACCAACTTGCTTAAATGTTTAAGTTGCGAACCTCCACCTGTAATTACAATACCTGCGTTGAGTTTACGCTCCAAACCTGAACTTTTTATTTGATACAATACTGATTCGAAAATTTCTTCCACACGCGCCTGAATGACCATTGCTAAGTTGCGAATCGAAACTTCTTTTGGCGGGCGACCATGGAATCCCGGAATACATACAATTTCATTTTCCTTATTTTCTTCCGCTACTGCCGAACCAAATTTTATTTTTAACAACTCAGCTTGGTTGCGCAATACTTGGCAACCTTCCACCACGTCTTCTGTAATAATATTTCCCCCAAAAGGGATTACAGCTGTATGACGAATGATGCCATCTTTAAAAATAGCCACATCCGTAGTTCCTCCACCAATATCCACTAAACATACGCCTGCTTCCATTTCCTCTTGCGTTAGCACCGCATCAGCAGATGAGAGTGGTTCTAATATCAAATCAGCCACTTCTAAACCTGCACGGTTTACACTTTTATGAATGTTTTTAATGGCCTCTACATGACCCGTTATAATGTGAAAATTTGCTGATAAGCGCACACCTGCAATACCAACCGGATCAGCCACATCTGCGAATTCATCTACCTGGTATTCTTGTGGCAATACGTGAATAATTTTATCACCGGGAGGTAAAGCTAATTTTTCAGTTTCTTTGATAAACGTGTTTACTTCCTCTTGAGCAATTTCAGTATCGGGGTTGTTACGGCTTACACTGTTACGGTGTTGTTTGCTTTTGATGTGCTGACCAGCAATACCCACATGTACCGAGTTAATCTCAACACGAATGTTATTGGTTGACATGCTTTCCTTGGCTTTGTCAACAGCCTCACGAATGGCTTTAACAGTCTTGTCAATATTTCTTACTTCACCGCGTATCACGCCTAATGAGTCGGCTTTACCTACGCCCAAAATTTCTACTTTGCCAAATTCATTTTTTGTACCCACAATGGCACACACCTTAGTGGTTCCAATATCGAGGCCTACAATAACTTTTTTGCTTTGCTCCATTGCAGCTATTGATTATTTTTTTTCTTACAAACAATTTGATTTTTATACCGTGCAGAAATACTACTGTACTTGTTCCAGCCAACCCTGCTTATCGCCTCACGATAGAACAAAAACAATCGGGTAAATTTATCTTCCAATTCATTTGCATCTCCTAAATCAATCACATGATTTCCAACAGTTGGAATAAGCATAAATTCACTTTCTGCTGTAACAAATATCTGTTCAATCTGTGCGTTCCAAAAGGTATCTTTATCAACATATGTGGCTATCTTTACAAGATCTCTCAGCACTTGTGTAAGCGCAGTGTCACGTCCGTTTCCATGTTCAAATATGTAGCCGTTTGCCACCACTGTATGTGCTGTAAAGTCAGGTGATACAGGCATTTTTAACCCTTCATCATCCATGTAAAAAGTTTCATCAAAGGCGTTAAATACACGCAGTAGAGGCCTGCGTTGTTCAATGTGGATATTTAACACACCGTTCATATCACTATACACTTCTGCTGACTTTATCATCGGATTATGTTGAAGTTTATATTCCAATTTAGGTAGGTTAATTTTTTCAATAAGGGTTCCTTTTATTTTATTTTCATTCCCATCTTTTCTTATACTTTCAAGCACCATGGCTCTATCCACAAAAGCAGCCGTTTCGTTATCCGGTTCAATGTGCACTTTTACCTCTGTGCATTTAATTCCTTTTTCTTGTTTATCAATAAAGGCCAGACTTGCCATTAACCCCGCACATAAGGCTACCCATAAAATCACAATAGTGACTTTTTTGAGTTGGGTTAAAAATTTGGTTTTGTCAAATGCCATATTGTTTTCTAATCGTTTTGGTTGAGTAAATATTGTTTAATGGGTTGAACCAAAGTGTCAATATCACCTGCGCCCACCGTGAGTAATACATCAAATGATTTGGTTTTTAATATTTCTAACACATCTTGTTTGGTACATAAAGTTTTTGAAGGGTTGGTAATTTTATCAAACACCACTTGTGAAGTAATTCCCGGAATGGGTAACTCGCGAGCAGGGTAGATGTCTAATAAAATCACTTCATCTGGTATAGATAAACTTTCGGCAAATCCATCCATAAAATCTCTGGTACGGCTAAATAAGTGTGGTTGAAAAATGGCCAATAATTTTTTGCCTTCATACATTTTTTTAACCGAACCAATAATGGCAGTAAGTTCAGTTGGATGATGTGCATAATCATCAATATAAACCAGATTGTTATTTTTGATGATGTACTCAAACCTGCGTTTAACTCCACTAAAACTTTGTAGCCCGTTTTTTAATTCCGTTTCACTCATCCCGTAATACAAAGCCACAGCGCTAGCCGCTACTGCATTTTCAACATTGTGTAATCCGGGAATACCTAATTCAATATTGGAAATCGTAGTGCCGTGATAATGTAAATCAAAATAATAAGTGTCGCCTTTTATTAGAATATTATCGGCAAATACATCTGCTTGTTGTTGTATGCTGTAGCTGTATACTTTTCGGGTTGAATGTTGTTGTTGTTTTAATTCATCGCACAGTTCAAGTTCTTTTTTTACAAACAACACCTCTTTTACTTGTGCCGCATAATCTGCAAACGATTGTTTTAAGGCATCATGTACTCCGTAAATATCTAGGTGGTCGGCATCGGTTGATGTGATGATTCCCACCGCAGGATGCAAGGTTAAAAACGAACGATCAAACTCATCGGCCTCAACCACCATTGCTGTGTTTGATTTTACTTGTTCAGTATTTTCACTCAACAATAAATTGGTGTTGTAGTTGGTAGATATTCCGCCTAAAAATGCGGCACAATCAATACTGCTTTGTTTAAGTAAATGTGCAAGTAGGGTAGAGGTTGTGGTTTTTCCGTGTGTGCCGGCTACGCCTGCTGTTTTGTATTCGCTGGTGATTAAACCCAACACTTGCGAACGTTTCAGTATGTGAAACTCATTTTGTTTGAACCAATTTAACTCTTCATGTTCTTTTGGAATGGCCGGTGTTAAAATTACCAATGTTTCATGTGGGTTCAACCCCCAATTGGCCAGTTCGCTTCCTAAATCACTGTAATGAATTTGAATACCTTCTCCAACCAATGCTTGTGTGAGTGGAGTTTCTGTTTTATCATAACCTCTTACCGGGATATTTAAGTGATTAAAGTAACGAGCAATGGCACTCATTCCAATTCCACCTATTCCTAAAAAGTACACCTGTTTTATGGCATCAAAATTCATGGGTTCCGGCTTAATAATTTTTATCTTTTATAACTCGTATTAATTCGTCAACAATTCTATCAGCAGCATCAGGTAATGCAAATGAGCCGATGTTGTTTTTTAGTTGCACTTGTTTCGCTTCATTTTTTAATAAAGCAATACAAGCAGGTATTAATGATTTGTGCGCGTCACTATCGGTTATCAATATGGCAGCATCACGTTCAACTAATGCCAATGCATTTTTAGTTTGATGATCTTCTGCAACATTGGGTGAAGGAACAAGAATCACCGGTTTTTTAACCTGTGCCAATTCAGCTATGGACAAAGCTCCCGCTCTTGAGATTACAATATCAGCTACTGCATAAGCCAAGTTCATTTCATAAATAAATGTATGAGCCTTTACTTGCTCATCATTTAAAGTTGTTGTTTTGGTGAAGTTTTTGCCGGTTTGCCACAACAATTGTACGTCCTCTTTTTTCAATTCATCCAAACCATTCCAAATACTTTCGTTAATGGTACGTGCACCCAAACTACCGCCAATTATTAAAATGGTTTTTTTGTTTGGGTTGAGTTTAAAATGGGTGTAGGCTTGTGCTTTGTATTGTTCAACCTGAATTAAATCCTGACGAATGGGATTGCCTGTTTTAACAATTTTTCGTTCAGGGAAAAATCGGTCCATATTATCATAAGCCACACAAATGGTGTTTACCCTGTTTTTTAAAATTTTATTGGTAATACCCGCAAATGAGTTTTGTTCGTGAATTAAAGTTGGAAGTTTTTTCATGGTTGCCGCATACACCATGGCACCGCTTGCATATCCGCCAAATCCAATTACCGCATCGGGTTGATATGATTTGATAATGTTTAAACTTTTAATAACCGAATGAATCACTTTAACCGGAAACAAAATATTTTTTAAACTTAAACTTCTTTGCAAGCCACTAATCCATAATCCTATAATTGGGTAACCTGCTTTTGGTACCTTTTCCATTTCCATTCGGCCTTCGGCACCAACAAATAACAAATCTACTTCGCCTAACTTTTTTTGTAAGGCTTGCGCAACGGCAATTGCCGGATAGATATGCCCACCCGTACCGCCACCGCTGATAATGATTTTATATTTTTGCGTGGTTGTTTTCATTATTCATTCACAAGATTTACGACTTGGTTTGTTCCTTTATTTTTATCATCATCATCATTGGCATCCGGTTCATCTTCTTCCACATAGCGGCTTACACTCATAATCACTCCAAATGCAACTGATGTTAATATAATGGATGTACCCCCTTTACTTACCAATGGTAAGGTTAAACCGGTAACCGGAAATAGATTCACTGCAACTGCCATATTAATTAATGCTTGCAGTACCAATGAAAAACTCAAGCCAACAGCAATTAGCGCACCAAATGCTTTCGGACTTCTAATCACAATTCGAATAGCTCGGTACAAGAAAAACATGTACAACATCAACATCAACAATGCACCAATCAATCCATATTCCTCCGCAATGATGGCGTAAATAAAATCTGAGTACGCTTCCGGTAAAAAGTTTCGTTCAACACTGTTACCCGGAAATTTTCCAAAAATGCCTCCCGTTGCAATGGCAATTTTTGCATGGTCGGTTTGGTAACTTTTATCGGGATCGGTTTCTTGTTTGCCAAAGGATTCCACACGGTTTTTCCAGGTGAGCATCCTTCCTTTTAAGGCCTTTTCAGGTAGAAAAAATAAGAGTGTAAAAAATAAAATTCCTGCCACTACCACACCTGATGTAATTAATGCCAAGTGTTTAATTTTAACTCGGCCTATAAACAGAATTAAAAAACAAGTAGTAAAAAGCACCAATGCGGTACTTAAATTTTCTGGAGCAATGAGTAAACAAATGGCCGTAATATGGCCAAGTATAGGTAAGAATGTTTTTTTAAAATCATCAATGGTATCCTGTTTCCTTGCCAACTCGCGCGTAACAAACATAATAATTGCCAGCTTGGCAAAATCAGATGTTTGAAAAGTTACACCAAACAAATTAATCCATCTACGTGCACCGTTAATTTCGATGCCAAATATTAAGGTGTAAACCAGCAAAGGATAAGTAATCCAAATAAAAAGTTTTGATAAGCTGATGAAGTATTTATAGTGCAACGAATGCACCAACAACATAATCAAGAACCCGCTAACCAGCAATGCTGATTGTGTTAATAAATAAAACTCAACCATCCCTCCATTTTTTTTGTAGGCAAGCGCACCCGTACTGCTATAAATAGCCAGTAACCCCCATAGTGAAAGAATCACTATAACGGCCCACATAAACAAATCGCCACGCGGTCTTATTTTTTCCCAGGTTGACATGTGTTGTTTATAAATCTCTTACCGCTTTTTTAAACTGACGACCTCTGTCTTCGTAGTTTTTGAATAAATCAAATGATGCACAAGCCGGTGAAAGTAACACTGCTTCACCTTTACGTGAAAGTTGACTGGCCACGTGCACTGCTTCTTTCATGCTGGTGGTGTTCACAATCATGTCAACCTCACTGCCGAAAGCTTCGTGCAATTTGTGGTTTTCAATACCTAAACAGATAATGATTCTCACTTTGTCTTTCACCAATTCTTTCAGCATGTTGTAATCATTCCCTTTGTCAACTCCTCCTGCAATCCAAATTACAGGTTTCTCCATGCTTTCAAGGGCATACCAAGCCGAGTTTACATTGGTGGCTTTTGAATCGTTGATGTAATCTACACCGCCAATACTTAATACCGGCTCTAAACGATGTTCAACATTGGTGAAGTTCATTAAACTTTCACGAATGGTTTCTTTTTTGATGTTCAGTACTTGGCCGATAATGGCTGCTGCCATTGAGTTGTAGGCGTTGTGACGCCCTTTCAGCGCGAGTTCGTTAATATACATAGTAAATGGATTTTGTTGTTCTTTTTCAATGGTGCAAATCATCATTCCGTTTTGCACGTAAGCTCCGGGGGTTAAGGTTTTATCGTATGCAAATGGAATTTGTTTTGCATGTACCTTACCGCTGTTTAAATTCTGAACAGTGAGTTCATCCTCGGCACAATAAATGAATATATCCTTATCGGTTTGGTTTTGCAGGATGCGAAATTTCGCATGGATGTAGTTTTGCAGTTCGTAATTGTATCGGTCTAAATGATCAGCAGTGATGTTGCATAACACGGCAATATCAGCCTTAAATTGATACATATTATCCAATTGAAAACTGCTAATTTCCAATACGAAATATTCGTAATCTCGTTCGCATAACAAGCGTGCCATGCTGATACCGATATTACCTGCAACAGCTACATCCAACTCAGCTGTTTTGAGTAAATGATAAACCAAACTTGTGGTAGTAGTTTTTCCGTTTGTTCCGGTTATACCAATAATTTTTGCTTGTGTATACCTTGCCGCAAATTCCAGTTCATTAATTATCGGAATTCCTTTTTCTTGTGCAGCTTTTACAATAGGAACTTGATCCGCAATACCCGGACTTTTAATAATTTCATCTGCATTTAAAATCAATGCTTCTGTGTGTTCGCCTTCTTCAAATGTTACACCTATGTCATTCAGTTCTTTTTTGAACTGTTCAGGAATCATGGCTTTATCAGAAACAAAAACATCAAAGCCATGCTTTTTAGCCAGCATTGCTGCACCTGTTCCGCTTTCTCCGCTTCCTAATATGACAATTCTTTTTTGCATTAATTTTTTATCTGAGTTTTAAGGTTAAGATGGTTACAACTGCCAATAGAATTCCGATAATCCAAAATCTGGTTACAATTTTTGCTTCATGGTAACCGCCTTTTTGGTAGTGGTGATGTAATGGCGACATGCGGAATAAGCGGTGCTCGCGTGCGTACTCTATTCCGTGTTTGCGTTTTTGGTATTTGAAGTAATACACTTGAAGAATCACCGATAAGTTCTCAATTAAAAAGATGCCGCATAAAATTGGAATGAGTAATTCCTTTCGAACCATTAAGGCAAATGAAGCAATGATGCCACCGAGCGCTAAGCTTCCGGTATCGCCCATAAAGACTTGTGCAGGATAACTGTTGTACCATAAAAATCCGATACACGCCCCCACAAACGCCCCCGCAAAAATTACCATTTCACCTAAGTGAGGAATGTACATGATATTTAAATACTCGCTAAATTTTACGTTGCCCGATACGTACGCAAAAAGGCCTAAGGTTAAACCAATAATGGCCGATGTTCCTGCCGCGAGGCCGTCAATTCCATCGGTTATATTTGCTCCGTTTGATACTGCTGTGATAATGAAAATTACCACTAACAGATAAATGAGGTAATTATAATCTTTGTAACTTTCTCCTAAAAATTTTAATACATCAGCATAATCAAACGATGCCGACTTTAAAAAAGGTACCGTTGTGGTGGTTGAACGAACATCTTCCACCAACATAATTTGATTTTCAACAGTGGTGGTTTGAAGATTATGCTCCTTAATATATTCGGTTGTTAATTGTTCGGGTTTATAGTATTTACGTGTTTTTACATGTTGGTTGTAATACAAGGTGGTGGCTACAATCACTCCTAAACCCACCTGTCCCATCACTTTAAATCTTCCGGCTAAACCTTCTTTGTTCTTTTTGAAAACTTTAATGTAATCATCTAAAAATCCAACCAATCCTAACCACACGGTTGAGAGCAGAATAAGGATGATGTACACATTTTCTAATCGTGCGAATAATAGGGTTGGCAGTAAAATTGCACCCAAAATAATTAAGCCACCCATGGTAGGTGTGCCTTGCTTTTGCTTTTCGCCTTCAAGTCCTAAATTCCTTACAGTTTCAGCTACCTGAAGGTTACGCAGCATGTTGATTAGTCGTTTACCAAATATCATGGTAATGGTAAGCGAAAGAATGATGGCCATGGCTGCCCTAAACGAAATGTATTGAAACACGCCTGCTCCCGGGAAGTCAAATTGCTGATCTAAATATTGAAACAAATAGTATAACATAATATGATTGTGCTATTAATTGTTAATCATGTTAAAAATTTCTTGTACCGTTTCTTTGTCATCAAAGTGGTGTTTTACACCATTGATTTCTTGGTAGTTTTCATGTCCTTTACCTGCCACCAAAATGATGTCACCTTTCTTGGCCATTTTTACTGCTGCTTTTATGGCCTCTTTTCTATCGGTGATGCGTAAGGTTTTTTTGAAGTGTAAAGGCTTAACACCTTTTTCCATTTCATCTAAAATATGTTCCGGGTTTTCATTACGCGGATTATCAGAAGTGAAAATTACACCTGTGCTTAATTCCGTTGCGATATCAGCCATTATAGGACGCTTAGCAGCATCACGATTTCCTCCACATCCTACCACGGTAATTAATTGTTCGTTTTGTGTGCGTATTTCGTTTATGGTATCCAATACATTTTTTAATGCATCAGGTGTATGTGCATAATCAATAATGGCAATTACACCGTTATTACTTCTTAAATAATCAAACCGTCCTTTTACGGCTTCAATGTTGCTGAGGTGTTGAATGATTTCAAGTTTATCTTTCCCTAATAAAAACGCAGCTCCATATACAGCCATTAGGTTGTAGGCGTTAAAATTTCCAACTAAACGGAACCAAGCCTCTTGCTCATCAATGCGCAACAACATACCTGTGAAATCACTTTCCATGATCTTGCCTTTAAAATCGGCCATGCTGTTTAAGGCATAAGTGTATTTAGGCGCTTTGGTATTTTGCAACATCACCATTCCGTTTTTATCGTCTTTATTGGTAAGTGCAAACGCATCTTCATTCACCTCATCAAATAATTTTTTCTTGGCTTTGATGTATTCGGCAAATGTTCCGTGATAATCCAAATGATCGTGACTGATATTGGTAAATACCGTTCCGGCAAAATGTAAGCCTTTAATGCGGTGTTGATGAATGGCATGTGAACTTGCTTCCATAAACACATACTCACAACCTTGATCAACCATGTACTCCATTAACTCATTAATTTTAATGCTGTCTGGCGTGGTGTGTGTTGATGGAATGATGGTATCGTTTATTTGGTTTTGAACCGTTGAAAGCAGTCCAACGTTATGGCCGAATGATTTAAACAAGCGGAATAATAACGTAGCCACAGTGGTTTTTCCATTGGTGCCCGTAATGGCTACTACTTTAAGTTTTGATGACGGATAATCATAAAATGCAGCGGCCATTAATCCCATGGCTTCACTGCTGTTGTTTACTTTGATGTAAGTAACCGTTTCGTTTAGGGTTTCTGGTAATGTTTCACACACAATTGCTGCTACCCCTTTTTCAATTACATCATTAATGTATTGATGTCCGTTGGTTTGTGTTCCTTTAATGGCAAAGAATAATGATCCTTCGCCCGCATTACGCGAATCATAAGTGAGATGCAATACGGTTACATCGGTTCTTCCGTAAACGCTTGCGTCTTTAATATGTGCGATTAAATCATTAATCTGTTTCATTGCTTAACCTAATTTTATTTCTACAACGGCTCCTTTACTAATATTGCTTCCCGGTAAAATGGATTGATACATCACTCTTCCTATACCGGATGCTTTTACTTTTAATCCCATATTCTCCAACAGGTACAATACATCTTTTAATCCCATTCCTTTTACATCAGGCATGATATTACGTGATACTTTTATTGGACTGATATTGGCTTTATATGCTAATGTGTTTGCCTGTGCCCATTCGCTTCCGCTTTCCTCTAAACTATCAGTTTGTCTTACTTCAAATCCGGTAAGTTGCAATACCGTTTGTATGTGAGCTTTGTAACTTTTAGGAATTTGTGCACCATCTGGTGAAGGTTGATTCAAGGCCAGTTTAATATCTCCATGTAAGTTGTGGCTGTTCGCGTAAACCTTATCGGCAATTTCTTTAAATACCGGTCCTGCAACTGCACCGCCATAATACACGCCTTTACTTGGAGCATTTACCATTACCATGCAAGTGTATTGCGGATTATCTGCAGGAAAATATCCGCAAAACGATGAACGATAAATGGTTTGTGCATAGCCTCTTCTTCCATCTGCCACCAATGCGGTTCCTGTTTTACCTGCAATGCTGTAATTCGGATTTTTAAGGGAGTGCGCTGTTCCTCTTTCAATCACACCTTCCATCATACTGCGTAATTGTTTGATGGTTTGTTCAGAGGCAATTCGGTCTTCTATTACATCTGTTTTAAACTCCTTAATGGTTTTTCCGGTATTGGTAATTCGTTTTACAAAAATGGGTTTCACCATGGTGCCATTATTGGCCACCGCGTTATATAAAGTAAGAATTTGTAATGGAGTTACTTTTACTTCATAACCTATACTGCTCCATGGCAAAGTGGTTCCATACCAATCTTTATCTTTCGGATGTTTGATTCTTGGCTTGCCTTCACCGGTTATTTGTAATCCCAATGCTTTGGTTAAATGCAATCTTTCTAAGTGCTTGTAAAAGTTAACCGGATTGCTTTTGTAGTGTTGATAAATGGCTTTCGAAATCGCTACGTTAGATGAAATTTCAAATGCATGTTGAAAGGTTACCACGCCATGTCCGCCTTTCTCACTGTCGTACATCACTGCATTGGCAAAGTATCTTTTCTCTCCGTTTTCGGTATCGAACATGTCGGTTGGTTTTACTTTTTTATCTTCAAGCAAAGCCAACATACTGGTGAGTTTAAACGTTGAACCCGGTTCTAAACTTTCACCAACGGCATAATTGTATTGCTCAACATATTGTCCTTCCGAAACTCTAGTAAGATTGGCAATGGCGCGTATTTCACCGGTTTTAACTTCCATTAACACAGCCGTTCCCCATTCTGCATCATTGTTCACCAAGGTTCTTTTTAAGGCATGTGTGGCAACATCTTGTAGGTTCACATCAATGGTGGTATGAATGTCATTCCCGTTGCGTGCTTCAATTTGTTCTTCATCATTCACAGGAATCCAAGTTCCGCCTGCAATGCGTTGCATTACCCGTTTGCCTTCTTTACCGCTTAAGTCTTTATTAAATGCACCTTCTAGTCCAACAGGTTGTACGCCTTTAACACTATATCCTAAAGTTCTTTCTGCCAGGTACCCAAATGGTTTTTCTCTGCGATTTTTTTCTTCAACGGTTAATCCGCCTTTGTATTTACCAAGCCTAAAAATTGGGAAGGTTTTAACCGCCTTCATTTGCGGATAGGTTATTTTTCTTTTTAACAGATAGTAGCGGTCTTTTCTTTTTCTTACACCCGTTAATATTCTTTTGTATTCAGCCTTACTTCTGTCTTCAAACAGTAATGAAAGCATTAAGGCAAGTGAGTCAACATTGTTTTCAAAAACATCGGCTTTTGCAAAGCCGGGTGCTTTACCATCAAGCCTCAAATCATAAATTGGGAGGGAAGTGGCCAATAAACTTCCATCCACGGCAAAAATACTTCCTCTTGATGGCTCCACGGTTTGTATGGTTGTGCTTAACTCTTCACTCAACTTAACCCATTTATCTTTTTCTTTAAATTGAATTTTAAATAAGTAAGCAACAATAGCAGCAGCAAACACACACATAAATACAAATGCGGTGTAAGTTCTAATTAAAATTATTTTTCTGCTGTTTACTGCCATGTGTTGGGTTAGTAAGTAATTTTTATAGGTGGTGATGTAAGTTCTTTTATACCTAATGTATCCAGCTTTTCAGCCACACTTGATTGTTTGCTTTCACTCATTAATTCACTTAATATGGTAATGTACTCTGAGCGTAACTCTTTAATTTCTTTATTGAGCTTATCGGTGTTACGAATAATTCTTTCGGTGGTGTGTACATTATAAATGTGTAGGATTAGCAACAGCACAACAAACACGGCAAATGGAATTTGTTTAATCATCCATTCGTTACTCAGGTTAAAGTCAAAGTCGGCAATTTTTTTTACCGTATTGGTAAGGCGTGAGGGTTCTTTTGATTTTTCCTCAGCCACCAAATTTTCTTCGGCTTTTTCCTCCGGTTCGTGTATAATTTTATTGGCCATTGATTCGTTCTGCTATTCTTAATTTTGCACTTCTCGCTCTTGGATTTACATTAATTTCATCCTCACTTGCTACGGTTGCCTTTTTGGCTAATACTTTAAAGGGAGCCAACACATTTCCATAAAAATCCTTTTCTTGTTTTCCTTCAAAGTTTCCGGTGTTCACGAAGTTTTTTACCAATCTATCTTCCAAGGAGTGATAACTCATCACCACTAATCTGCCTCCGGGTTTTAACAAATCAGTGGTGGCTTCTAACATATGTTTCAGCACATCCAACTCTTTGTTTACTTCAATGCGCAAGGCTTGAAATACTTGGCTCCAGAATTTGTAATCGTTAAACTTTGGAGCAAAACCTTGCATGGCTGTTTTTAAATCGGCAATGGTTTCAAATGGTTTACGTTGTCGGTAAGCAACAATTTGTTTGGCCATTGCTCTTGATTTATTCAGTTCACCGTATAAAAAGAGCGTTTGGGCAATTGTTTCTTCATCACTTTTATTTAAATATTCAGCTGCACTAACCCCCGAAGTATTATTCATTCTCATATCGAGTTGAGCTTCTTCAAACCGATAACTGAAACCTCTGCTTCCTTCATCAAACTGGTGTGATGAAACACCTAAATCGGCCAGTATCCCATCCACTTTTTCAAACCCTTGATAGCGGATGTGATTTTTGATGAATTCAAAGTTTTGATCGATAAAAATCAATCGTTTGTCATCGGGTAGGTTACGTTTAGCATCTTCATCCTGGTCAAATGCAATCAACTTCCCTTTATTACTCAACTTGTTTAAGATCGCTTTGCTGTGTCCGCCTCCACCGAAGGTTACATCAACATAAATTCCATCAGGGTTTATATGGAGTCCTTCCAAACACTCATTTAACATTACCGGTATGTGATATCCGCTCATAATTCAGGCTTTATTTGTTTTCCTGATTACTTCTTCTGCTCATCACTTCTTCAGCCAATGCGCTAAAATCTTCCGGTTCTTCACTTAACATCTTATTGTATTCAGCCTTACTCCACACTTCTATTTTATTGCCGTATGCCAACAGCACAATTTCCGATTCGGTTATTCCGGCATACTCTAACATGTTTTTGGGTAGTAATACGCGATTTGATCCATCCATCTCCAACATACTCGCACCTCTTAAGAAGTAGCGCTTAAACTCTCTCTCTTTTTTAATGTAATCGCTAAGCTTATTGATTTCGTCTGCAATGGTTTCCCATTCGTTTTTTGGATACAACACGCAGCATTTTTCAAATCCGCGGTTGATGAAAAAAGTATCCTTTGCCGCTGATGGCAACTGTTTTTTCAAGGCAGCAGGTATGATAAGCCTGCCCTTGGCGTCCAGTTTACATTCATATTCTCCGTGTAGGTGCGACAATTGATTTAATTTTTTTCGACAGCGCTAAACTAAATCAAAAAATCCACTTTTCTCCACTTTCCCCCACTTTTGTGGAAAAGTTATTCTAAAATGCCCTTCTCGAGGCCTTTAAAAAGTAGGTTAAGTGACTAATAAACAGATGTTTATTGTAAGGTGGTGTAAGGTGGAGGAAATTTTGGGATGAAGGCTTCATATTTACGTTTTGGGATTCAAACCATCCAAAATTTGAAATGCGACATTTTATCTTTTCCGGCATTCGGGTGGTTTCAAATGTTCATCCTTTTAACAGGTTACCAACCTTTTCCCTATTTTCGCTGACTTACTGAATATTCATGAGTATAGAAGTTCATCAACTAACTAAAATTTACGGCACGCAAAAAGCCCTTGATCAAATATCATTTTCAGCCAAAAAAGGAGAGATACTCGGCTTCTTAGGTCCGAATGGTGCAGGTAAATCAACCACCATGAAAATTATTACCGGCTATATCCCACAAACATCGGGGGTGGCTAAGGTGTGTGGGTTTGATGTTACTACCCAAACCATGGAGGTAAAAAAACATATTGGTTATTTGCCCGAACTCAACCCGCTGTACACTGATATGTACGTAAAAGAATATTTGCAATTTAGTGCTGCTGCGCAAGGCATAAAAAGTGGAGTAAATAAATTGGTTGACGAAATGATTGAGCGTGTAGGTTTAAGTTTGGAGCGTAAGAAAAAAATTGGTCAACTCAGTAAAGGATATAAGCAACGTGTGGGTTTAGCCCAAGCCATGTTACATAATCCTGAAGTACTTATTTTAGATGAGCCAACTTCCGGATTAGATCCGAATCAGGTGGTTGAAATAAGAGCTTTGATTAAAGAAATTGGAAAAGATAAAACGGTGTTGCTTTCAACGCATATTATGCAAGAAGTTGAGAGCATGTGTAACCGTGTTATCATTATCAATCACGGAAAAATTGTGGCGGATGATACCATTGAAAAATTACAACAAAAATCAGGTAAGGAATTTACCATTACGGTTGAGTTTAAGCAAGATGTGAAGGAGAGTTTGCTTAAACAGTTATCCGGTGTGAGGCAAGTAAAACAAAAAGGTAAAAAATTTATACTTTCTTGTGCGGATGATATTCGTGAACAACTTTCGGCACTTGCAGCACAAGAAGGTTGGATACTGCTTTCGATGAATTTAGAAGAAGATTCATTGGAAGAAGTTTTTCAAAAACTAACTGCTAAAAACAAATCCTGATTGCCAAAACAATTCGATTAAAATTAAAAGACGAAGCAAAACATGATTGCCATATTAAAAAAAGAAATTCGGTCGTTTTTAAGTTCACTCATTGCCTATGTGGTTATTGCAGTGTTTTTAATTGCTATTGGCGTATTTATGTGGGTGTTGCCCGAGTATAATGTGTTTGATATGGGTTATGCCAATTTAGATGTGTTATTTGGCATGGCGCCTTGGGTATTTATTTTCCTGATTTCCGCCATTACCATGCGCAGCTTTAGTGAAGAGAAAAAAACAGGAACCATTGAAATTATCACCACCAAACCAATTAGCGATGCACAAATTATTACGGGCAAATTTTTAGCCGGAGTATTGCTGGTTTTATTTGCGTTGTTACCCACCTTTTTATATTTCTATACGGTTTATCAATTGGGTGCTCCTAAAGGAAATATTGATATAGGCGCAACTTGGGGCTCCTATTTAGGTTTATTCTTTCTAGCCAGTGCATTTGTGGCCATCGGCATATTTTCATCTGCCATTACCGATAACCAAATTGTATCATTTATCGTGAGTATGTTTTTGTGTTATTTATTTTATGCCTTGTTTGATTTGTTGGCCAACTTTAATTTGTTGGGAACCTACGACAGTATTGTGGCATCATTAGGTATTAAAGCCCATTACGACTCTATGAGCAGGGGAGTAATTGATAGCAGAGATTTACTTTATTTTATCAGTTTAATTGTGGCTTTTTTATGGTCGACAAAAACAGTGTTTGGTTCACGTAAATGGTAATTGATTAGAAGCAACAAAATGAAGAAGAGTTTAAAAATACAATCGCTTACGGAACTTGCAGCAGTAATTGGTGTTTTATTATTTCTCAATTTAATTCTCACCAATTATTTCTTTCGAATTGATTTAACCGCTGAAAAACGCTACTCACTTTCGGGTAGCAGTAAAAATTTGGCGGGCAAGGTAAATGATTTAATGTTTGTGAAGGTGTATTTGGAAGGGGAGTTTCCGGCAGGTTTCAAACGACTACGTCAGGCAAGCAAAGAAATGTTGGATGAATTTGCTGCATATTCCGGAGGAAAAATTCAGTATGAATTTGTTGACCCGTTTGAGAATGCCGATGCGAAAAAAGCGCAAGACATTATCATGGAATTAGGGGATAAGGGATTGCAGCCAACCAATGTGCAAATCAAAAAGGATGATGAATCAACACAAAAATTAATCATTCCGGGAGCCATATTTTATTATAAAGGCAAAGAATATCCGGTTAATTTATTGAGGCAACAATTTGGTCAGGCACCTGAGGAGGTAATCAATGAATCAATTGAATTGCTAGAATACGAAATTGCCAATGTTTTGCGTAAAAGCGTTGAAACCAAAGCCAAAACCATCGCTTTTATCGATGATCACGGTGAGTTGGATAAATGGGATGTAGCCGATGCTTCGCAAGAATTAAAATCATACTATTCAGTTACCCGCATTCCTTTAAATATTCAAACGCCTCAATCATTAATCAAACATGATGCGTTGATTATTGCCAAACCAACCAAACCCTTTTCGGAGTACGAAAAGTTTTTGTTGGATCAGTTTGTGATGAATGGCGGAAAAATACTTTGGTTGATTGATTCACAAATAGCCGACATGGACAGCCTAGGCAAGTCACGCATGTTTATGAGTGCAGGTTATGAATTGAATTTGGATGATTTGTTGTTTAAATGGGGCGTTCGCATCAACCAAAATTTAGTGCAAGATTTGCAGTGTAATGCCATTCCAATTTTAAGTACCATGCGCAATGGAAATCCGCAACAAAAACTATTGCCTTGGTTATTTTTTCCTGTGCTATCGCCAACAGCCGATAGTCCACACATTATAGTAAAAGGCATTGATCCGGTATTTTCACAATTTGTAAGTGGGATTGATACCACAAGCAGTGATGACGTAAAGAAAACAGTATTGCTTAAATCATCGCCATACTCACGCACCATGGGTGCACCGGTTTTGGTTGATTTAAATATGGCCCGCTTGCAACCTGATCCTAACTTTTTTACCACAGGCAAAACTCCGGTTGCAGTGTTGTTGGAAGGAAAGTTTAATTCACTGTATCAGTATCGTCCGGGTGCCTCGCAATCCACTGATTTGCCTTATAAAGGCGAAATAGCAAATAATAAAATGATTGTTGTAGCTGATGGTGATATCATCAGAAACCAACGCAAACAATCAACGGGTGAAATTTTCCCTTTGGGTTATGATAGATATACCAACCAGCAATTTGGCAACAAACGGTTTGTGCTAAATTGTATGGATTATTTATTGGATGACAGTGGAATTATTGAGGTGCGTGCCAAAGAATTTAAGTTACGCTTGCTTGATAAAGGAAAATTGAAATCACAACGAACGCGTTGGCAAATTATCAATATGGTTATTCCAATCGCTTTAATTGTATTGTTTGGCGTAATCAACCATTATATCCGTAAACGTAAATATGCATCATAACTATGAATAAGAAGTTGTTGATTTTATTGGGAATTTTAGGGGTTTTGGCAGCATTATATTTTATGTTGCTCAATAAGCCTTTTCGTTCATTTAAAGGAAAAGATGATGAGTTCTCCATTACAGATACGGGTAGCATCACAAAAATATTTATGGCCGATGGCCGTGGCGGAAAAGTATTGTTGGAGAAAAAAGTTTATGGAGTTTGGATGGTAAACGGAACATATGAAGCCGATTATCCGAAGGTTGATCTATTACTTCAAACATTGCATGATATGAAAATGCGCAATCCGGTAGGAGAGGGTGCTTACAATAATGTGATTCGTGATTTAACAGCAACAGCCGTTAAGGTGGAAGTATTTATGGATGATGATTTGTACAAAACATTTTATGTGGGTCAAATGACACCTGACTACACCGGAACCTATATGATGAATGATGGTGCAAAAAATCCTTATGTGGTTCATGTCCCGGGATTCATGGGTTATTTAACGCCTCGTTTTTTAACCAATGCAGATAAGTGGAGAAGTAAATTGGTGTTTAATTATGCTGCCAATGAAATCACAAAAATTACGGTTCAATATCCGCTAACGCCAATTGAATCATTTACCATTACCAATGGAACAACGCCTGTTCTAACGGATGCGAATAACCGGTCAATACCGGTGAGTGAAAAGTTTTTGAAGTATTATTTGGGTGCCTTTACCAATTTGTATGCCGAAGGTTTTGATGATGAGATGTCGGCTGCAGCTCAAGATTCTATTTTTAAAACAGATGCGTATTGTGCCATTACTTTGGAGTTAACCCAAAATAGAAAAACCAAATTGCAATTGCATATTAAAGGCATTGACAGGCGCACCAAACAACGCACCGATGACCAAGGAAATGTGCTCACCTATGATACAGAAAAGTATTATGGATTTTTAAACGAGCAACCAACGTTAATGTATATTCAGCATTATAATTTCGGGAGAATTCTCAGGAAATTATCCGAGATAAAAGCCATAAAAGATTAATAAAAAAAGCGATCGTTTGATCGCTTTTTTTATGAGTGAGATGTGTTATTTATTTTCCTTTAAAAGGAACTTCAACGGCATCACCCCAAAGTTCTTCTAATGCATAAAATTCTCTTTTCTCTGTTTGAAAAACATGGGCTACTACATCAATATAATCTAACAATACCCATTCCAAGTTTTCAAATCCTTCCGAATGCCATGGTTTTTCATTTAACACTTTAATGGTTTCCTCTTCTGCACTATCGGCAATGGCTTCTACTTGTTTATCACTCTCCGCATTGCTAATTACAAAATAATCGGCACTGGCTCCTTTAACATCGCGCATATCTAAAATGCGAATGTTTTCAGCTTTTTTCTCGTACATGCCTTGAGCCACACATTGTGCTAAAACTAGGGCTTGCTCAGCGCTTGAGTTTTTGCTGCTTCTGTCGGGGCGAGCTTTTACTTTTTTAGTGGTATTGGCTTTAGCAGTACTCTTTTTTTCTTTACTTAATTTGTCAATTTCCTTCTTAAGTTTAACGGCCTCTATATCTGCCTTAGTTGCCTTTTTTACTGCTGTTTTAGTCGATTTTGCAGCAGTTTTTTTTGCAGCAGTTTTGGTGCTTTTAGCAGCACCGGTTTTAGCGGCTGTTTTTTTTGCAGGTGTTTTTGCCATTTCTGAATAACTTTGGGGCAAAGGTAAAGTTTTAATGGATATTAACGCACTCCATATTCCACTTCAATTTAAAATCCTCCAACTTGATGTGGTTTCATCAACCAATACCGTGTTGCGTGAGATGCTCAACCAAGCGCCACAGGAAGAAGGATTGGTGATTGTTGCTGATTACCAAACCGGGGGAAGAGGCCAGGAAAATACGGTTTGGGAAAGTGATCGCGGATTGAATGTGTTATGTAGTGTTTTGCTTCAACCCAACTTTTTATCCATTGACGAACAAATTTATTTAAACATGGCCTTGTGTTTAGCTGTGTATGATATGATGAGTGAATATACGTCAGAAGTGTGTATTAAATGGCCGAATGATGTGTATGCGCGTCAACAAAAAGTGTGCGGTATTTTAATAGAAAATCAATTGGCAGGTTCAAAAATTAAATCAAGCATTGTAGGAATTGGTTTAAATGTCAATCAACAACAGTTTAAACAAAGTAAGGCAACCTCATTAAGTGCAGTTAAAAACAAATTGTTGGACAAAGAGGAAGTGCTTACTAAATTATTGCAAGCCATTAATAAACGTTATCAATTGTTATTCCTCAAACAATTTGAAAAATTAAATAAGGATTATCATCACGTGTTGCTGGGTTTGAATGAGGTAAGAAAATTTCAAAGCGGATTTAATGTTTTTAACGGAGTAATTAAACAAGTAAACGAACAAGGAATGTTGGTAGTGGAAGTAAAAAAAGAATTGAAAAAATTTAGGGTGAAGGAGATTAAAATGTTATGATACATTTAGTGATTGATATTGGCAATACCCGGGCAAAATTGGCGATTTTCGCTGGTGACGAAATCATACAAGAATCACAACAAATCAACGATATTCCTCACTTGATTAAAACCTATCAGATTGAACGCGCCATCATTTGTTCGGTTGGTGCGGATTATTCGGTTGCCAATGCCTTATTAACGGTGCCCACCCTAATTCTTAACCACCAAACGCTTTTGCCGTTTAAAGTAAATTACGATACTCCGCAAACTTTAGGCATGGATAGGGTAGCAGGAGTGGCAGGAGCCATGCAATTGTTTCCCAATCAATCGTGTTTAGTGATTGATGCCGGAACCTGCATTACCTATGATTTTATTTCATCTGATGGTGTTTATTCGGGTGGTGCAATTAGTCCGGGTTTGCACATGCGTTTTAAAGCAATGCATGAGTTTACGGCAAAATTGCCTTTGCCTGAATTGGTTTGGCCAGATGATTTTGAAGGAAAATCTACACGAGATTCTTTGTTAAGCGGGGTTTGTTTGGGTTTGGCGGATGAAATAAACGGACGAATTGCCCGCTACAGTCAACGCTTTGGACCTATTCAGGTAATAATATGCGGGGGTGATGCTAATTTGTTGAAACAACACATAAAAAACAACATATTTGCAGCACCAACGTTGGTAATGTTCGGACTCAATCAAATTTTAAAATTCAATGCATAAAAAGGCGAGCGGCCTCATCATTTTAATATCGTTACTTGCGGTATTCGGGTTAAAGGCACAAAACTTAACCACATCACCGTACTCATTTGTTGGTATTGGCGAAATTCAATTTGGAGGAAGTGCCTGGATGTCGGCTATGGGACAAATTAACCAAGGTTTTGTTAGTCCATATTACATTAACAATCAAAATCCTGCATCATACAATGCTTTGCAATTAACCATATGGGAAGCCGGAGGTACAGGCGCATTCGGCAGTATATCATCAGCCACCAACAGTTTTAACACCACGCGTGGTTCATTTGCTTATTTGGCCATGGGTATGCCCATTTCACAAAAACGCAGGTGGGGTATTAGTTTTGGATTGATGCCATATAGCAGTTCCGGCTTTAACATCAATCGTACCTTAACCACCGAAACATTTACGGGAACAGAACAGATTGAAAGTCGTGGCGGCACTTCCAAATTTTACATCGGAACAGGTTTAAAGGTTTATAAAAATTTATCGGCAGGTATTAATTTGGCTTATTTATTCGGACAAACCAAACAAACCATGCTGCTCTTGGTGCCACGCGAATTCAATATTTCTAATCAAGTAAGTAATCTCGATTATTTTATTGGTGATGCAAGTGTTGATTTAGGCTTGCAATATGCTGATACGTTTAAATACAAAGGCGATCGTTACCAATGGAGCGCAGGTGCTACTTATACGCCATCAACCGAGTTAAGCGCCACAAGAAATTATAATGTGCGTACGCTTGGTGTTGGAGTGGTGTCGCCTTCCTTACCCGGAAAGGATACCATCCTTCTTCAAAATGACCAACCGGGCAATATTACCATGCCTCAAAAAATACAGTTGGGTTTTGTGTTTCAAAAAGTTGATCACTGGATGTTGGCAGCCGATATTCAATATAACGAATGGGAAAAGTTTCGCTCGTTTGATGTAAATAATTTATTGGTAAACAATTTGTGTTTTGGCGTTGGAGCAAGCATCACGCCAAATGCTTCTGATTTTAAAAATTACCTTAAACGTATCGAATACCGTGGAGGTTTTAGGTACGATAACGGAAATATTCAAATGAATAATCAACGCATTTCTTCATATTCTATAAGTGCGGGTTTAGGTTTGCCGTTGGGTAAGTCAAAATCAAGGTTAAACATAAGCGGAGAATATTTTGTGCGCGGAACCACAGCCTCTAATTTGGTTAAAGAAGAGTTATATCGCATTACTGTTGGTGTAGTAATCAGCGACAGATGGTTTTTACGTTATCGTTATGATTAGTTCATTGCCTTTGCGTTTTTTGCTAAGTTTTTTGGCTTTATCGGCAACTTTGTTGTCCTGCTCTGAAACCGATATCAATCAAGCCAAATTGGTATCTAACAACACCACTTTACCTTTAGAAACCGGAACAGATGTGGTGATTAATTACACGGATAGTGGTCGCACCAAAGCACGCATTAAAGCGCCTTTATTGGAACGTTATGCCAATGATGAAAAAAATCAAACAGAAATGCGTAAAGGTATCAAGGTTGAGTTTTTGGATAAAACCGGTAAGATAGAAAGTTTTTTAACTGCAAAGTATGCCATTCGATTTGATAGAGATAAAAAAATGATGGCACGTAATGATGTGATTGTGCTCAATACGAATGGAGATACTTTACGCACCGAAGAGTTATATTGGGATGAACTTTCCCAAAAAGTATATTCAAACAAATTTGTAAAAATTACCACCAAGGATGAAATCATTATGGGTGAAGGATTTGAATCGGATGTGAGTTTTCTTAAACCCAAAGTATTTAAAATTAAAGGCATCGTAAACCTTAAATAATCATGCAACTTTTTATACATCGCAATTGGTTGATATTAGCCATTACCAGTTTTTTGGTAATGATTTATTTAACCGTTTTTGAAGGTTTTGTTGAAGGTGAAGCTTACGTATATTTGGTGCTTACACTACTATTTGGGAGCATTTATTTTTTACCTAAATTTAAAAAGAAATAGTTTCTCTATCTTTGATTCATGGATACTACTTTGGTTATCATATTCAGTATTTTGGTTTCTGCTTTCTTTTCGGGAATTGAAATAGCATTTATTACTTCCAATAAATTACTTATTCAACTTAAAAGTAAACAAGGTAGTCTATCTGCGCGTATTTTATCTCCTTTTGTAAATAATCCATCTCGATTTATCAGCACTACGCTGGTAGGAAATAATATAGGCTTGGTAATTTATGGGGTGTATATGGGCGCTTTTTTAAATCCATATATTATTCAATATATTCCTGCTACTTCTCATAGCACAGGCTTGTTATTGTTTACGCAAACTATTTTATCAACCGTAGTTGTGCTTATTACCGGAGAATTTATTCCAAAAGTATTATTTCGAATCAACCCTGATGTTACTTTGAGGTTGTTGGCTTTGCCATTTTTGGCAGCCTATTATTTGTTTTGGCCTTTGGTACATTTTATCACTTGGTTGGCTAAATCTATTTTGAACAACTTATTTAAGTTAGAGTTTAATGAAACTACTCCAGTATTTAGTAAGGTTGACCTAGATCAATACGTTTCTGATAGTGTAGAAGATTTGGAAGAAGATGCAGATGTGGATACTGAAATTTTTAAAAACGCGCTTGATTTTGGGAATGTAAAGTTGCGTAATTGTATGACACCCCGTACCGAGTTAATCAGTGTGGATGTTGATTCATCCATTGATGAATTGTACAATAAATTTTTAGATACTGGTTTATCCAAAGTGCTTATTCATCAAGGCACGGTTGATCATATTATTGGTTATGTTCATCAAAAAGATTTATTCAAAAAACCATATAGTATACGAGCTATTTTAATTCCTATTGAAGTAGCTCCGGAAACCATGTCGGCTAATGATTTATTAAATGTTTTTACACGCACTCACCGCAGTATGGCAGTGGTAGTAGATGAGCTTGGAGTTACGGCCGGAATCGTTACCATTGAAGATATTATGGAGGAAATTTTCGGTGAAATAGAAGATGAACATGATGTGGAACAACTTGCCGAAGTGCAACTCAGCGAAACCGAATTTTTATTAAATGCCCGATTAGAAATTGATTATTTGAACGACAAGTATGAATTAAATATTCCGGAGGGTGATTATAACACGCTAGGGGGTTACATATTTGCTGTGCATGAAAATATTCCAACCAAAGGAGAAGTAATCGATACATCTTTATTTCGCATCACAGTAATAACCGTTACCAATAACCGCATTAACGAAGTACGTTTAGAGAAGAAATAACCTGTTTTTTTATCACGCAAAAACCAAGCAAACGTCACATTTTCTTTCTGTTGTAAGTAGTAGCTTTGATTCAATCAATTCATCTTATACTTATGAAAAAAAATATGGGATCTCTCGACCGTTTGCTTCGCTTGGTAGCGGCATTGGTAGTAACATTGTTATACATTAATGGAACCCTTACGGGAACGTTAGGGGTAATTCTTATTGTATTAAGCGTTGTATTTGTTTTAACCAGTTTAATCAGTTTTTGTCCTTTGTATTTACCTTTTGGTATTGATACCCGAGGTAAAAAAGGATAGTATGTAGCGGAATTTTCAAAGGTGCTTCGGCACCTTTTTTTGTTAGCAGGCTTATGTAACAAAAGTAACGTTCCGTAATAAAATCACCCATTACCTTTGAACCATCAAAATAAAGCGTATGATACTTGAACAAATATATACAGGTTGTTTAGCTCAAGGAGCTTATTATATTGAAAGTAATGGCGAAGCTGCCATTATTGATCCGTTGCGTGAAGTGCAACCCTACATTGAACGTGCCGAAAAAAATAAGGCAAAAATCAAATACATTTTCGAAACGCATTTTCATGCCGATTTTGTTTCGGGACATAAAAAACAGGAGCAAAAATTGTTTACGGACCAACCACCATGAAAACCGGTTATGAAACAATGATTGGAAAGGATAATGAACTGTTTGAAATTGGTGGTATAAAATTAAAACTCATCCATACACCGGGACATACCATGGAAAGCAGTTGTTTTTTGGTGATTGATGAGCAAGGAAAAGAAACTGCTTTGTTTACCGGTGATACCTTATTTATTGGTGATGTAGGTCGACCGGATTTGGCCCAACATGTAGTATCAGATCTTACTCAAGATAAATTGGCTCGCCATTTATACCATTCACTGCAAAACAAGATTATGCCATTGCATGATGAGCTCATCGTTTATCCTGCACATGGTGCAGGAAGTGCTTGTGGTAAAAACATGAGTAAAGAAACTTTCGATACTTTGGGTCATCAAAAACAAACCAACTATGCGTTGCGTCCAGGTTTAACCGAAGATGAATTTGTAAAAGAATTACTTACCGGACTTACGCCACCGCCTGCTTACTTCCCTAAGAATGTATTAATGAATATCCATGGATACAATAGCATTGATGAAGTGTTAAGTAAGGGTACCCGTGCACTTTCTGTTGAGGCATTTGAAGCTGCTGCCAATGAAACAAGTGCAGTAATATTAGACACCCGAAAAGCAGAGGTGTTTGGTGCAGGATTTATTCCGAACAGCATTAACATTGGTATTGACGGTAGCTTTGCCGTTTGGGTAGGAACACTTATATCTGATATTGAACAACCGATATTGGTTGTTGCTGATGAGGGAAGGGAAGAAGAAGTGGTAACTCGATTGGCCAGGGTAGGATATGATTACACGCTTGGTTATTTAAAAGGCGGTTTTAACGCTTGGGTAAATGCAGGAAAAGAAATTGAATATATTAATTCAATTACTGCCTTCCAACTTGCTCAACAATTCGAAAACCAAGATGAAATTTCTATTCTGGATGTTCGAAAGAAAAGTGAATATGATGCCGAACATATTGTAGACGCCATCAATGCTCCGCTAGATTACATCAATGACAGTATGTTACTTGTTGATAAGCAAAAGAAATATTATGTGCATTGTGCAGGTGGATATCGTTCCATGGTGTTTGCTTCTATTTTAAAGGCAAGAGGCTATCACAACCTCATCAATGTGGCAGGCGGATTTACCGCTTTGAAACAAACAGGTAAGTTTCCAATCACTGATTATGTTTGTCCAACCACCTTGTTATAATCCGTTATTAAAACACAAAAAACAATTGACTAAAAATGAATCAATCAATTATTATTGACGTTCGGACGCCCGAGGAGTTTATGGGCGGAAACGTAGCAGGAAGTATAAACATTCCTTTACATGAAATTCCACATCGTTTGGATGAGATTAAAGCAATGAATCAACCAATTATTTTATGTTGTGCCAGCGGAAACAGAAGTGAACAAGCTACCATGTTTTTAAAAAGTAATGGTATTGCCTGCGAAAATGGCGGAAGTTGGCTTGATGTTAATTACCAAATGAATATTAATGGATAAATATGATTAGCTTATTGAAAAAATTATTTAGTACAGCTCCTGCAGTTGATTATGCTGAATTGGTAAAAGATGGTGCACAAATTATTGATGTACGCACGAAAGGTGAATTTGAAGGTGGACATATTAATGGTTCGGTAAATATACCTTTGCAAGTGTTGGCTCACCAAATGGATAAAATAAAAAAAGATCGACCGGTTATTACTTGTTGTGCAAGTGGTATGCGGAGTGCATCGGCAAAAAATATGCTTAAAAGCAAAGGCTTTGAGGTATACAATGGTGGAGGTTGGATGAGTTTAAAAAACAAACTGAACAAATAACATGAAAGATAGAATTTTGCATGGTTGGAATTTAATGCGTGTGGTATATCTAATCATGGGTATTGTCATTGTCATTCAATCCATCATGGCGCATCAATACCCGGTATTATTTTTTGGATTGTATTTTATTGCAACATCAATTATGGGCTTAGGCTGCGCAGGTGGTGCTTGTACTAACCCGGTTCAAGCTTCAAAATCGAAAAACCGAACGAATGAAGAGGTCACTTTTGAAGAAGTGAAATAAAACATGGAACAAAAAACAACAAATAAATTTGCTGATATCTTGCAACAAGAAGATGTTGTATTGGTTGATTTTTCGGCTGAATGGTGCGGACCTTGTAAAATGATGAAACCTATTTTAGAAGAAGTAAAAAGTAAGGTAGGTGATAAAGCCAGGATATTAAAAGTGGATGTAGATAAGAATCCGGCTTTGGCTGCTTCGTATGAAATTCAAGGTGTGCCAACGCTTATGATTTTTAAACAAGGCAAGTTGGTTTGGCGCCAATCCGGAGTAATGCAAGCACCACAATTAGTCAGGTTGTTAATGGAACAAGTTGGTTAATTATTTTAAGCGATGTAACTCAAAGGTTGGATAACCTTTAATGCCCTGTTGGCTGTAGAAATCAATAAAACGTATTTTGTACAATTCCACTTCGCCACCAACAGGGTATTTTCTTACAAAATAATTCACATAATTTCTGCATCTGTATTGTACGGTTGCCCCTCCAAATACCGGTACTTTCCAATCAAAACCAATCGCATCGCGATTGCGTGAATATTGCTGCGTAGCAAAATGAGGAATTTGAATGCTGGTATAATCTAGCTTGCTCGTACTATCGGCTGATGCTTCAAGAAACTTATGATTAATAAATGTTCCAGCAACACTGTATAACAGCGGTGGATTAAACTCGTAATAAATCCAACGGTAACTTAAAAAACATAAGTCCCAATCTTCACTCACGGGTTCAAAATTTAAATAGGAACCACCATTGCCAAAACTAAAATAAACTTGGTTTTTGGCGGGATCTTTTGTGATGATAAATGTTTTAGACTGCTCCCCATTTTTGTTTGCTACCTCTAATTCATATTCATGGTTGTTTACTCGTTTAATTTTAAATTGGTAATAGCGTTCGGCACTATTGTGCTGTGAACCTCTGTCAATCATATAAACCGAATCATAACTTATTTGTTGTTGATTACACCAATTGTGCAAAGCCAAAGAATCATGCATGCCGTTTGCAGCATCCCAACGCCAATGTAATTTGTTTATGGGTACATCTCGTTTAAATACGCTTGTGCCAACTGTGGCTACCAACACATGATTTCCTCCGTTTAAGTAAATGTTTTTATCATTTGGTCCGCAATCAAAAGCCAAATCCCAAACACTAATATCTAATGATGAAATCACGCCTTTATCAAAACTAACATATACTTGTTTGTTGTAATCAGTTCCCATATCTAACTGCATTTGTTTACCTACCGAAGGAGGCAGAGTAATTGGACTTTCAGGCTTTTCGCAAGCACTGAACAAAACAGTTAATAGGAGTATGGTATAAATCAATCGCATGTTAAATGCTGTTAAATAATTGAATACGCAATGATACAAAATAATTACGCCCCATAGCGATGGAAGCCGAGTTAGAATTGGTTTGATGAATACCTCCACTCATGCTTGCCCTCACATTTTTCACATCAAGTAAATTTTTTACCCCTGCTGTTACGCTTATTTTTTTATTCCAAAATTGTTTGCTCAAAGTAGCATCAAACAAATGGAAAGGATTAATAAATTCAAGCTCGATATTATTACTCATATAATTATATTCATAAGCTTGCAACTTTCCATTGTATTTGTAAAATAACGATAATGTTGTATTGATCTTAGGCACATTGGTTTGAAAGTTAAAGCGGTATTCGTTGGTGTAAAAGAAAGTAGGATCAGGCTGGAAGCTGTTTTTTCTTCCACTATATACATAACCGAATTGAAAATTGTAGGTAGGTGTTTGGTATGTGCTGCTTAAAATAAATCCTTGGCCTTCAAATGAACCCACGTTAAAGTAAGTGGCATGAAGAGTTGAAACATCTACCATCATCAAATCCATCATGTTATTGATGTGGTTATAAAAAAATCCGGGCTCAAATTTAAAGTGATGATTTTGTCGGGTATGGTCGTATGTAAAATGGATTTGAACATTATCACTTTTCTCTGCTTCCAGGTTTGGATTTCCATGCACATTATGGCTTGGGTTTACAAAATTCAAATACAATTCTTTTAATGAGGGCGCACGATAACCTCTGCCGTAGGAGGCTCGTATCTTTACATGCGCTGTTAAATCGTATTTTAAATTCAATGACGGAATAATTGGTGCATCAAAGCGTGTGTTGTATATAAATCGTACTCCCGGGCGCATCACTAATCGGTTATTCACTTTCCATTCTACACTTCCAAAAAGGTTGCAATCGGCAATGCTTTGTTCCTGTTCCGATATTTTACTTCCATGCGCAGTTTCATGGTTTAATTCATAACCCACTTGATAGTTTATGGTTGCTCCTTTTTTGTTTTTTGAAAACGTACCTCTGCTCATCCAATAATGGAAATCATTCGTGTCATGTTGTTCCGGTGCAATTGTCATCGCTTCCTCTAAACTCACTAAATCCTTTCGCATGGTATTAAACTTACGGTTATAATAGTTGTAAGAAGCAACCACATTAATGGAATACATTTCTTTGATTTTTTTATCAAAAAACAAGTTGGTGGTATAACGCGTAGTGTGGTAATATTTATCGAACCCGTAGGCATAAAATGGTGTAATATTACCACTGTCCCTATCTGTTACTTTTTCACTGAAATAATTATTTCCTAATCTAAAATTCCCCCATTTTGTTCTCCAATACAATTGAATATCGGCAAAGTATTGCTCACGAGGTTTCCATGTTCTAAATCTGGTGTTCGATTCATTTAAATCAAATCCGTCAAAAAAGTTTCTTCCAATGTTGGTGGTTATACCAAACTTCCTCTTATTCATGCTGTAACCGGCATCAACATTATACCAGCCAGTAGATTCATAAAATGTATTTGCTTGTAAGGATTGCTGTTTCTGAGTAGGTTTTTTGGTGATGATGTTAATTACACCACCAAGCGCATCAGTACCATAACTTACACTCATTGGGCCTTCTACAATTTCAATTCGCTCCACATTGTTCATATTAATTTGATTCAAATCAATATTGCCACCTTCGCGACCAATTACAGGAACCCCATCAATTAAGAGTTTTACGCCTTGGCCAGAAATGCCTTGTATATTTACACTACTGCCTAAATTCGGATCATTGAATATTCGAATATTTATTTCGTTGCTTAATACGTCTTTTAAGTTTACCGCGCCCAGTTGTTCAATTCTTTTTTGATCAATGGTTCTTACCTTAAGCGTACTTTGTGATAAGCTGTTTTCACCGTATTCACCGGTAATTACCGCTTCGCTTAATTCTTTGCCGCGCACTGTATCCTTTTGTTGTGCATTGGCATCAACAATAAACAAACAAAGTACTCCTAATACGGGAGTACTTTGCTTGAAAAGCTTTTGGATAAATGTTCGCAGGTGTTGAATCACAATTCTTATTCTACAATAAACTTGGCAGCTTTAAAGCCATCAACTTGTATAAAGTATAAACCTTTTTTTACATCAATTAAATCAACCACCACTGTGCCACTTGCTTGCAATTGTTTTACACAACGTCCGGTAATATCAAATAATGCTACCGTATGCAAGCCTACTCCTGTTTCAACGGTTACGTTAGTAGAAGCAGGATTTGGATACACATTAACTGTTGGTAGTGTTTTGCGTTCTAATAAACCGGTGAAGTTGGCTTCGGCATTTTTATAGAAAGTAATGCGGCCGTTAGATGATCCGTCAAATCTTCTGAATGCCAAACGATATTGTTTGTTATTTGCTAAACGAACAAAGTATACGGTTGAGTCATATACCGAAAAGAAAGGTACACCCGGACCCGGATTTGCTTTCCAATCAGTACCGATGGTATTGATGTTTTTCGAAAAATTAGCCATATCAATGGTAATGCTATCTTCCGGTAAGCCATCTACTTTTGCCGCACGTACACTTGGATGATGCAATACTCCGGTTGAAGTACCTAATTGTGTAATGCCGAATTGTGTAGTGTAGGTGGTGTAACGTGTAAATAATACATCCCATGAAGCTGTTGGCTCTCTGTCAACTATTTGTTTGTTTTTCAAATCATAATAAACAAATAATTTACCTGCATAGGCGCCTCTTCCAATGGTTACATAGTTGCTGTCGCTTCCATCAACATTACTAAACGTAAACACCCATTGCGTATCGTAAGCCAGTTTATTAATCATGATTTTTTTGAAAGTCGTATCGAATGATGGTCCGTTACGCTCAACAATGGCCAATAAAAAGATGCTATTACCTTCTACATTGTGCGATTGCATATTGTACATCCCCCAACCAAAATCAAATCCGTTGGTTGTACGATTGGCATTAAATGCGCCTACATCCCAGCTGGTGTCGCTGTTGTAGCCTTTTGGCCATGTATTGTATCCATCTGCTGTGAAGGTGCTCCAATCATTTTGGCTTGATTTGAATAACAAAACACCTCTGGCAGAGTTGGTTGCAACCGTGGCTGAGCGCATTACATCCATTGGAGGCGCTGCCGGTCTTGTACTTAATGCAATGTGCCAATTGTTGCCTTGTGCTGTTCCTACAGTTCCGTTTTCAAAACTGTAATACACATCGTTAACATAACTTGCGCCTAAACTAATACTATCATTTGCTGCTTGTTGGGCAATAGCCGCATAACCTGATAGGGCAAAAAATAATTGTAATAATGTCTTTTTCATATTCGCTAAATCGGATGCAAAGAAACAATGTGGTTTTTGAAGGTTCATAATCTCAAATGTCGTTTTACGTTATTATGACATTCCTTGATTTTACAAGCATCTTGCAGGATTTTATCTGACCAAAGTCATGTTTTGTTCAGCGGTAAATTTGAATTCAAAGTAATAAACCTATATTCGGGCAAAATATTCCGAGCATGAATTCATCTATTCTCAAAAAGTATGCGCCACATCTTATTGCGTTGGCAGTTATTTTTTTAGTGATGTTTGCCTATTTCACTCCATTATTTAATGGCAAGGCATTAAAGCAACATGATGTTACCCAGTGGAAGGCTTCTTATGAAGAAATTAACAAGTTTCAAAAAACATCGGGTGAACGTACCTTTTGGACAAACAGTATGTTTTCAGGCATGCCGGGGTATTTAATTGGGGCAACTTATTATTATAATTTCTCCGACAAAATTTATCGTACCATAAACATGGCTTTAGGTAATCCGCTTGAAACCATATTTTTATTGTACATCTGTTTTTACATTGCTTTACTCGTTTTTCAAGTAAACCCATGGTTTGCTATTGCGGGAGCATTGGCTTTTACATTTAGTACATTTAATTTTATAAATATAGATGCGGGTCATGCGGGTAAAGGTAATGCCATTGCACTTATACCATTGGTTATTGCAGGTATTCGATTAACGCTTGGTGATAAAAAATTAATTGGAGCAACATTAACAGGTATTGCGTTAAGTTTACAATTGGCAGCAGGCCACTTACAAATCACCTACTATTTGGCTCTCATTATTATGGTTTGGATGATTGCTGAATTGGTTCTCGCCTTTAAAGATAAAACCTTACCAAACTTATTTAAAACAGGGGGCTTGTTATTAATCGCAGCAGGTTTGGCAGTGTGTACCAATATTACCAATTTATTGGTTACCGAAGAGTATGGAAAATACAGTATCCGCGGACAATCAGAATTAACCAAAACAGCTACCGGTGAAAGCAATGCCAGTATTGCGTCAACAGGCTTAGATTATGATTATGCTTTGCAGTGGAGTAATGGCGTAAGTGAGCCATTTACATTATTGATTCCAAACTTTTTTGGAGGTGCAAATGCCGGAGATCCGCATACGCAAGACGTATTAGCCAAACATTATAAAAGTGCAGGTTTGCAACAATCAAAAGAGTTGGCAGCCGGTTTGCCTGCTTATTTTGGTGATCAACCTTTTACTGCAGGTCCGATTTATTATGGCGCTATCATTTGTTTTCTTTTTGTGTTTGGTTTGTTTGTGGTTAAAGGAAGCGAAAAATGGTGGATTTTAATCATTTCAACCTTGGCCATTTTTTTATCAATGGGTAAAAATTTTCCTGCACTTACTGATGTTTTCTTTTACAATTTCCCGCTCTATAACAAGTTTAGATCAGTAACATTTATTCTTGCCATCACCCAAACTACATTTCCTTTATTGGCCATGTTAGCCATACGTGATATGATAACGGGTGCCATTAAAAAGCCCGACTTATTAAAAGGATTGTATTACGCAGGTGGCATTGCAGGAGGTTTATGTTTGATATTTGCAATGATGCCTGAGTTGGCTTCTGTAAGCTCAGATACCATTGATGAAGAGTTGAAAAAATACAACTATCCTTTGGATGTAATCACCGAAGGACGTGCTAAAGTTCGTCAAATGGATGCTCTTAGAAGTCTTGCATTTATTGCTTTGGCTTTTGCTACGTTGTGGGCATTTATTCAACAAAAAATAAAACAAGAATATTTAGCTGCCATATTAGGTGTACTTATATTGGTTGATTTATGGGGGGTTGATAAACGTTACTTAAATGATAAAGATTACGAGAAGAAGAAAAAGGCCAATGAGGTATTGGTAGAAAAAACCATGGCTGATGAAATGATTTTGCAGGATAAGGATATTCATTATCGTGTGTATAATACTACGCAACGTTTAGATCAAGATGCGCTAACTTCATATTACCACAAATCAATTGGTGGTTATCATGGCGCTAAAATGCGCAGATATCAAGATTTAATTGAATTTCAAATTGGCAAAAGAACAGGTCCAAACATGGAAGTTTTAAACATGCTGAATGTAAAATACTTTATTGTGGGTGACTCGTTAAATCAGTTGTATCCTCAACAAAACCCAATGGCTAACGGCAATGCATGGTTTATTAAAAATTATGTGATGGTTGAAAATGCCGATGCAGAAATTGATTCACTTACGAATTTAAACACCAAAACTACTTGCATTATCGATAAACGTTTTGCTGATCAGGTAAACGGATTAACGATTCAACCCGATACTTCTGCTACCATCAAATTAATCACTTATCAACCCAATAAATTGGTGTATGAAAGTAATGCTTCATCAGAGCAACTTGCCGTGTTTAGCGAAATTTTTTACGACAAAGGCTGGGATGCTTATATTGATGGTCAACCGGCCACTTATTTCAGATGTAATTACGTTTTACGCGGCATGAAAGTTCCGGCAGGTAAGCATACCATTGAGTATCGTTTTGAACCTAAAGCAGTGGCCAAAGGTGAAACGATTACTTTGATTTCAAGTGTGTTGTTATACGGAGGTGCGCTTGCTGCCTTATTAGGGATGTGGCTTAAAAACCGAAAACAAAACAAGGCCTAAAATATGCTGATTAGTTTACTGCTAATCGTATATAATATTTTAATTGCTTTTTTAGCAGGCATTGCGGGTACGCTTGCATTGTCGCGAGTGCTAAAACTCACTTATGTAAGTTTACACCCAACAATATTGGTTTTGTTGGGTTGGCTCTATATGGTGTTGGTATTGCAGGTTTGGCATTTCTTTTGGCCGATAAATTTTGCAGCTCACTTATTCATTTGGGTGCTTATTGCACTGAGTATAATGTGGCAACGAAAATCATTTTTAAAAGAGGCGGTTGCTTCTCTTCATTTTTTATTTACCAAATACCATTTGTTTATTGGATTAGCTGTGTTGTTTACGCTGCTGCTTAATATCTGTTCACGCGCTGCGGATGGTGATATTGGTGATTATCATTTGCAAGCCATCAAATGGATGGAGAATTACGAAGCGGTTCCGGGTATTGGTAATATCAGACGTCAATTGGGAAATAATAGTAATTGGTTTTTGTTAAATGCTTTTTCAGGGTTGCATTTCACAGGACTTAAATCAGTGTATACGCTTAATGCATCGCTGATTTTGATGGTTGTGTTGTATTTGGTACCGCATATTAAACAGCCATTCTGGTTGCGAAATCTTGTATTGACCATTTACTTTTTAATTGCAGCTACGCGTAAATATTCAGGTGCGGTAACCAATGATGTAGTAATTACGTCTTCTATTGTAATCGTGTTTTGTTGGTTTATGGATTGGATAGCACAACCTGCAAAAAATGATTATCATTTATTGCTTTTAGTGTTGCTGGCTATGAGCATGGTTACATACAAGTTAAGTGCATTGCCAATGGGTTTGTTTGCAGCCTTTGTGGTGTTGTTTTTTTATCAAAAGGTATTTAAGTCGAAACGCATTTTTTTCTCGTTAATTTTATTTTCAATTGCACTTTTTCTCCCTTGGTTTATCACCAATGTTATCCATTCCGGTTATCTGGTTTTTCCCATATTAGGCACAAATTTTTTTGGCGTTGATTGGGAGATGCGCAGCTCAATTGTTGCATTCGAAGTTTATGCCAACCTCGCCTATGCCAGAGCACCTATGATTGATATCGAGGTGGCTCGTTATTTCACTTTTGAACAATGGTGGCCGTATTGGATAAAAAGTATAGATGCAATGAGTAAAGGTTTACTGATTACTACCGGTTTGATTTTAATCGGATTGCCCATCATGTTATCATTCAACAAAAAAATGCGTGATGATTTTATTCGAGATAAATATTGGATCATTTATTTTACCATTGTTGTTGCCATGATTTTATGGTTTACACATGGACCCACACCAAGGTTTGTTTTCGGTTACATGGTATTTACGGCTTCAGCGGCATTAAGTATTATTCATTGGCCTTGGTTGAATAATTTTGTTTTCAGAATAAAATAT
>JBKDBG010000079.1:0-16062 GCA_046314755.1 Bacteroidota bacterium
GTTATATTTTACTCAGTAGCTCATCATAAGCAATGCCCATGTGCGATTCGTGGTAAATGCATTTGCCGTTTTTAACCAACAACACCTGTGGCGATTGGTGTTCTACTTTGTAATGTTCGGCCAAGGCATTGGAGATGTTTCGGAATTGCAACAAATCAAGGTAATAAGGCAAAATGTTTTGTTCTGCTTCATTCCAACTTCTTTCTAATCTAGAAAGAGCTGCACTGCTTATGCTGCAACGTGTGCTGTGTTTAAAAATCAATACCGGTTGATCGTGTGAGGCCACATCAATATCCACCAGTTGATCTATTTTTTCCAGTTTATGCCAATTCATAACTATGCCGTAATTGCCGGTGCATGTTTTGCAGCTAAATAACGCTCAGCATCCAATGCTGCCATACATCCGCTTCCGGCAGCCGTAACAGCTTGGCGGTAAATTTTATCTTGCGCATCACCACAAGCAAAAACCCCTTCAACATTTGTTTTTGAACTACCCGGAATGGTTTTGATGTATCCCGTTTCATCCATGTCAATAAACGGTTTAAACACTTCGGTGTTGGGTTGGTGACCAATGGCCACAAAAAATCCTTGAATGGTAATTTCTTTCTTTTCGCCTGTTTTATTGTTTTTAACACGCACACCTTCTACACGGTTTTCTCCTAAAATTTCATCGGTTTCGCTGTTAAATAAAATTTCAATATTTGGTGTGTTTTGAACACGGTGTTGCATGGCTTTAGATGCTCTAAACTCATCTCTGCGCACTATCATGTACACCTTGTTACAAATTTTGGCTAAGTAGCTGGCTTCTTCGCAAGCTGTATCACCTGCACCCACAATGGCCACATCTTTTCCTCTAAAGAAAAATCCGTCACAAACAGCACATGCCGATACACCTTTCCCATTTAATTTTTCTTCGCTTGGAATGCCTAACCATTTGGCTGAAGCTCCGGTAGAAATAAGGACCGTTTCGGCCAAAATTTCTTTTTGCTCATCAACAATTACTTTGTACGGTGGCTTTCCGCTAAAATCAACTTTAGTAACCATACCGTAGCGAACATCAGTTCCTAAACGTTCGGCTTGTTTACGAAAGTTTTCCATCATTTCAGGTCCCATAATGCCATCAGGGTATCCCGGATAATTTTCTACCTCAGTGGTAATGGTAAGTTGTCCGCCCGGTTGCATGCCTGCATAAACCACAGGTTTCATATCGGCACGTGCGGCATAAATAGCGGCAGTATATCCGGCAGGTCCGCTGCCAATAATCAAACATTCAATGTGTTCAGTTGATGTTGTTGTACTCATTGTATTTAAATTTATGTTGTTATTCAATGCTAATTGTTCGGTAAAACTAAATGTTTAACCGATAAGATTATCCCTAAGTTTCCAACAATAACCATACCCTTAAGTTTATCATAAGCGTGAATTATGAAAGGGTTAGGGAATCAAATTCAATCACATAAAAAAAGCAGCTCGAAAGCTGCTTTTTGGTGGTCTCGACAGGATTCAAACCTGTAACCTTCTGATCCGTAGTCAGATGCTCTATTCAGTTGAGCTACGAAACCGTTGTTTATGGGAGTGCAAAGATAAAATTAATACGATACAATGCAAGCCCACCAACAAAAAAATTAGCTTAAATGCGCCAATGTTTCGTCAATAGCTTTGAAATCAGGTAAATCACCAGGGCTTTCCAACACTTGTGCGTATTGAATTACACCTTCTTTATCAACTACAAAAGCGGCACGTTTAGCTACACCTTGCATACCAAATGCAGGAAATGTTTCGTGCAAGGCACCAAATGCTTTTGCTGCGTCTTTGTTAAAGTCGCTTAACAAATCAAATTGCAGTTTTTGTTCATCTTTAAATTTACCTAAGGTAAACAAGCTATCAACCGAAATGGCAACCACATCAGCTTTGTCGTTTTTATACATGCTGATGGCATCACGCACGGTGCACAATTGGGTTGTACACACACCGGTAAATGCCAATGGGAAAAAATGTACAATCAGGTTTTTTCCTTTGAAGTCTTCTAACGATACTTCTTTTTTCTCCGTATTAAATAATTTAAACGATGGGGCTTTGTCGCCTTTTGCTAGAGTCATATATTTTTTTGAATTAAATGATTGATGTATGAACTAATATAAACAGTTATCTATGGCTATGGTTTTACAATGGCGTATTCCGTTTGATTATTCTCAGTTTGTGGCTGTATTGTTTGGTATCGCGATTTAATATACCAAAGTGGTCTATTTCATCTATACGCACTTTACCTGATGCATGAATAATTTGGTGGTTATTCATCATGATGCCCACGTGTGTAATTTTACCTTCTTCATTTTCAAAATAGGCCAAATCGCCCGGCATTGCCGATTCAACAAACGACACGATATTTCCTGTTTCCGCTTGTTGGTAGGCATCACGCGGAAGTTGCATGCCGCATTGTTTAAATACTACTTGTGTAAATCCGCTGCAATCAATTCCCATAAAGGTTCTTCCGCCCCATAAATAGGGAGCATCCAGGTATTGCATGGCTACTTTAACAAGGTCGTTATGGTTGTAGGTAGGCAATTGCACCTTGGCATTTTTTATCACATGAGCAGGTAACAAACTACCGGCAGGTGCGTAAATATTTTGTTCTTTGGATGAAAGTTTGATGTAAGGAAAAATAGTGTTTACAACAGTTTCGATGGATTCAGGTTGATTGCTGCATTGTTTTTTATTAATGAACCCAACATATTCGTCAGCATGGGTTTTTATTTCTACCCAATCACCGGTGGTGTTGGTGATATCAAAAGTTTCTCCATACAACAATTGACTCACCATTTCGCTGCAATTATCAGGCATTTTGCGAATAGGGATAACGGATAACAAACAAACTCCTGAGGTTGATTCCATAAAGTGTTCGGATAAAATTTTGTTTCGAATTTAAGATAAATAAAACATTAATATTATTATTGAAGAAAAATCACCATGCCGGCACGATTAGATTTATCTTACTTACGTTCAGTAGCAGGAGACGATGAGGAATTCGTTAAAGAAATGCTTAGTATGTTTCTAAATACGTCTCCAATAGAGCTAAACAATATTGAAACCCATTATCAAGGGGGAAACTTGCAAATGATGGCCAGTTGCGCACATAAAATAAAAGCACCTGTTCAAATGATAGGTGAGCCCATTTTGGCCGACTTAATTTTGCAAATCGAAACCATTGGTAAAAAAGGGGAGGGACATGATAGACTACCTGATCTGATTGAGAAACTAAAAGTAGAAACTGCGCTGGTGATTAAAGAAGTGGAAGAAGCATTTAATAATATGTAACAATTGATACATCATAAAAAAAGGCTGAACTCATGTGAGTTCAGCCTTTTTTTATTTTCCTCCATTTAATGCCTTCAGATATTCTTTGGCCGTTTTATTTTCAGGATCTAGAACCAATATCTTATTTAAATAGACAATGGCTTCTTTGTTTGCATCTTTCTTGATGTGGTAAGTAGCCATATAGGTGTAAGCAACAATCAAGTTCTTTTTAAACTTCTCAGGTGTGGCTTCAACCATGTTAATATATGATTGATAGTAGAAGAATGAGATGGTATCTTTTGCTTCCGGGTCAAGGTTACTGTTTACAGTAGCTTTCCAATAATAACCATCAGCATAATCAGGTTTTACTTCAATCAATTTGGTGAAAGCAGTGTCCGCTTTGGTAAATTGTTTTCCGTAATAAGCCGCAACACCAAGTAAGTAATAATCGGCAGGCAATATTTTATTGGCTTTGCTCAAATATTGTTCGTAGAAGTAAACGGCTTTATCAAACTTCTTAAGTTTGTTATAAATACCACCCGCTTCTTTCAATAACTCAATTTTTTCAGGAGCCATTTCAATGGCTTTTTGAATGTTGGCAACAGCTAAACTGTCTTTACCCGGAATACGGCTGTACAGTTTACCCAAGTATTCGTAATCATTTGATACAACCTTAGCCGGGTCGATTTTTGATAAAAAGATATTGAGTGATTCAACCCCTTGACGATAATAGGCTGTATCTTTCTTTGGATCTCCAACTTCAAAGTAGCAGTAACCGGCTAAACGGAACAAGTAGATATCGCTTTTATCTGTTTTCTGAATATCGATAATTTGATTTAACGCATCTTCATACTCTTTTGAGTTAAACAATATCCTTGCAAAACGTTGTTTATTGGCCAAGCTGGCTTCTGATAATTGAAGGTATTTGATGTAATACTTCTTGGCTAAATCATACTTTTTTGATTTGTAGTATAATTCACTCATCAGTTTCCAAGCAGGAGCGTAGTTGCTGTCAATATCGGTTGCTTTTTTCAAATCAGCCAAAGCCGATTCAGCATTTTTAACACGAATCCAAATGGCCGCAACACGCGTAAATGCTTTCGGATTTTTAGGTTGAATTACTTGCGCACGTTCATATTGTGTAGCCGCTTCACCACCATTGTTCATTTCAAAATATACATCACCTGCAGCCACCAATACATCATAGTTTTGAGGTGCTAACTCTAATGCATTTTTGATGTGATTCAAAGCTTCATCGGTAACCTTATTGTCGGTACTTACCAGCGCAGAGGCTACAAGTTGTGAAATTTTGGCATCCTTAATCATTCCGTCTTTACCGCGATAAAAATCAAGTGCCTTTTTAAATTGTAATTTGGCTTCTTCCTTTTTATTTTCAGCCATTAACAATTCTCCTAAACCAACATAATTGGCTCCATTATTGGGTTCAGCTTTTATACCGTTATTATAAGCCCACGCAGCTGAGTCGGCCTTGTAAAGGTTAAAATAGGATTGACCTAAATAGTACCAGTTATTTCCATTTGAAGGGCTGCTAACGGTTAAAGCAGAAAACGTATTTCTTGCTGCTTCAAACTTATCAAAATCAAGTTCTCTTAAACCTTGTTCTAAGCTCTGTGCTGATACAAATTGAGCTGAAACCAATCCAATCAATACACCAATTGATGTCCTTTTCATAGTTTTATTTAGTCGTTATTTAATTTAATAATCCTCACCGGAGCATTTGCCGGAACCAGTCCGCTTTTTAAAATAATCCGTTGACCCTTATCACTTATCATGAATGATACAAACCCCGTGCCTAAACCATATCTGCCTTCCGGATTAATAATATTTATCTTTCTGTAAAGCGGATATTGCTTCAGTGCAATATAGGCTTGATAAGGTTTCATGCTGCTAGCCTCTGCCGTTTCGGGGTTTTTAGGCACCAGGTTTACCACACGAATTTTATTTAAAAAACTGCTCGAAGTACTATCATCTCGATCACTTATCCAAGAAACTCCAATAATTCCTATGGCATTTTTATCTTGTTCTACCTTTTCAATTACACTTGGATTATTATTTACGGCATAACAATAAGGTGCCAAGGCTGCTCCATTTAACAGCGAATCTTTTAAATGTCTAACAGCTCCACTTTTGCCGTTATCAAACACCACTTTTATTTTATCTTCACCATTTTTGGGGTTGATATCCTTCCATGTCGAGGTTTTTCCCGTTAAAATGGCTTTTAGTTGTTCAAGAGTAAAAATAGAATCTTTGCGCGATTTGTTGATGATGATACCAATAGCATCATACCCAATGATGGTGTTACGCGGAACGATGGAGCGTTTTTTAAAAGCCTCCATTTCTTCTGCGAGTAACTCACGTGTTACAATGGCAATGCGTGCACTATCTTGTGTAAGTAAACGAATGGCATCAAACTCATTGGTATAAACAATATTGATATTCGCTTGCGGATACAGTGCTACAAACACATCCTTTTGGGCTTCAATGATCGGTTTTAAACTTTCGTCAGCACTTACCACAATATTACCTGTGGTTGAAGTATCATGGTGTTTTTTTGCAGTTTCATTACAAGCCATCAGCAACAAAGCCGATAACAAAACCATTAAGTTACTCCTCCGTTTCATACGCTTGTTGATTTATGGTGTTTGATTTGCCAATTTTTACATAAATGCGGTAACCTCTAATTATGCCGTATAACATAAGTAAGGTGGCCACTATTTCTCTGGTAGGGCTGCCAACCATGGTAAACCATGGAAAAAAAAGGAATCCTAAGCCGGCTACAAAATAAAAAATAGCCATGATTACACTAAAATAATTGAGTATCATGGCTACTTTGTTATCGCGTTCGGCTCTAATATCTTTGAGTTTCACGCTTGAATAATTAAAGTATTAGTTCAACTTAAATGCAATTGGTAAAGTATATCTTAAACGAACTGCTTTACCATTTTGTTTAGCAGGTTTCCAAGCTCCCATCTTCTTTACGGCTTCAACTGCTGCTTCATCAAATCCCCATCCGCCTTTTTTCACAACTTCTACATCCGTAATTTTTCCATCACGTTCAATGGTAAATTGAACCACAACTTTTCCCTCAATACCTGATGATTTGGCCATTTCTGGATAATTCATGTTTCTACCTAACCAATCGTAAATGTCGAACGGAGGTTCTGCCATTTGCTCGGCAAAAGTAACAGGTTCGTTATCCCCTTCTCCGGTTAAGCCATCACCGTTTCCGGTTTCAAGTAATGATGGATCCACACCATCTTCTTGACCTTCTTGGTTTTTGGTATCGGCATCCTTATCCTTCATGTCGTCCTGTGTTGGAGGCGGCTCATCCGGAACTTCCTCATCAGGCTTAATTTCAGGTGGTGTAAATTTTACCGTTGATTTAAGCGGTGGAGGTGGTTCAGCCGGTGGAGGAGGTGGTTGGTTTTTATCAACCGGAGGTGGTTCCTCCAAGGTATTCACCTGAGTAACTTTTACGTCTTTCGCTTCATCCGGTGCTAATCCTTTGATTAAGTCAATAATCATGGGTGCGCTGATTACCAAAGTAAAAAACACAATAGCGAACAAAATTCCGCGATTGGTATTTTTATCGGCATTTTTACGTAAAACGTAGGCACCGTATGCGTGGTTTCTACCGGCAAACACCAGGTCAACCCATTCGCTATCAAAGATGTTTAATTTTGAAAGTTTTGCCATAATCGTTTACCGTATTAATCTAAATTAACTGTTTTAAGCATGTCAATTTCAGGTTGTGTAATGTCCACTACTGCATATCTACCGATGTTGCAGATTAACATTTCATCCAAGATATCAACCAAATTATTATATCGAGATTTGTCGGAAGCTTTAATTACAACAATTAATGCATCCTTATAAGCTTTAATACCGCTTACAAAACCTTGATATTGTTCTTCATTAATTTTGCCGCTGTTTAGCATGCTTTTGTAAACAGGAATACTATCGAGTTTAGGGTTACGAGCTTTGTTTTCTTTCAACAAAGTAGCACGAACACCACCTGCACTAAAATTAGTAATTTGTGGTGTACCCGGTTCTCCCGTTACAGGATCAATAAAATAATAAACTATTTTATCTTCTTTGGCCAGTAGGATGGTGATGGCTTGAGAGGCTTTAACTTTCGTTTCCTCTGTTTTGTCCTTCACATCTTTATCCGGCATATTTATTTCCATGGTTTGTGGTTTATTCATGGAAGTGGTAAGCATGAAGAAGGTGATTAATAAAAAGCCCAAGTCAACCATGGGTGTAAAATCTACACGGGTTGAGAGTTTCTTGCCTTTTTTACCTCCTTTGTGTTTACCACCACCACCGCCACCGCCTTCTAATTCTGCCATATTATTACTTATTTATGGTTTAGGTTTTTAATTCGAACCTTTTTCAAGGGATGTGATAAAATTAAAACGGTTTACCTTTTTTTCTTGAATGATGGCAATCACTCGTTTTACGGTTGGCATATTCGCATCTCTGTCACCTTTAATCGCAATTCTCACATTGTTATTCGCCAAACGAGCTTGCCAAATCCAGTCACCTAACTCATTATTGGTAGAGTCGGTAGGTATTCCCGGAAAGTTGGTTTTACTTTTTTCTTCAGGTTTGAGGGCTAAAAACTGTTTCATATTAGCCATTGGCACGCCAAAACTTGATTCTAAAGTAAACTGCTTAATTTCTTCAGGGGTGAAAGTCATTTTGTACTTTTCAGCCATTCTTTTGAATAATTCTTCCCTGGTTTTCTGACCGTCAACGGTAAAAAACACTCTTCCGGTTTTGTCGATGGTTAATTGCATGATATCTGTTTCAGGCAATTTGATTTGACTTACCGAAGAAGGCGTATCCACCACAACAGGTTCATCAGGCTTGAACTTAGTTGCAAGCATGAAGAATGTAAGCAACAGGAAGGCCACGTCTGTCATGGCCGTCATGTCTATTGATGTGCTCTTACGAGGTACTTTAACTTTAGGCATTTTGTTTTTAATTTATTCGAAGCCATTGCTTCAAATGGTAAACAATGAACAAACTTGATTACGGCTACAATTATTTATTGGTAGCAGCAAAGGTTTGCGTGATGCTAAAGCCAGCTTCGTCAATCGTATAAGTAATTTTATCAATACGTGTAGTAAACACGTTGTACATAATAATGGCAATAGCAGAGTTACCAATACCTAAAGCAGTATTGATAAGGGCCTCAGAGATACCGTTTGCAAGAGCTGCAGAATCAGGAGCTCCTGAAGTGGCAAGTGCCGAGAACGCCTTGATCATACCCAATACCGTTCCTAATAACGCAACGAGGGTAGATACCGAAGCCATGGTTGCAATAATCACCAAATTCTTTTCTAACATTGGCAATTCTAATGAAACTGATTCTTCTAATTCTTTTTGAATGGCAAGAACTTTTTGGTCTTTATCTAAAGAAGTGTTGGCTTGCATTTCTTTGTATTTGTGCAAAGCAGATTTTACTACGTTCGCTACTGAACCTTGTTGCTTGTCACACTCTGCAATTGCTGCATCAACATTACCACCTGTTAAGTGGGCTTGTACTCTGCGAACAAATGCTTCAGCTGAACCTTTACCTGCTGCTTTTCCAATGGTTAAGAAACGCTCTATTGAGAAGGTGATACTCATTAAAACCAATGAAATCAAAATAGGTACGATGATACCTCCTTTGTAAACCAATCCTAATACGTGGTTGATACCATCAGGCACAGGGTGTTTGCTTGGATCATTGTCTTCAAAGTTTGCCGGATTTCCAAGAACGAAGATGTAAATCAAAATCGCTACGATTAATAACACCGGAATTGCAAAAGAAGCGAACATTGCGCTGAATTTGCTTTCTGTTTTTTTGGTTTGAACTTTGTTCATTTTTCGTTTAATTTAAGTGAACGCAAAAAAAATAATAAAATTTATATTTTAAACAATTTGTTTCAAAAATTGAAGCCGTAATATCCTTTATCTGTCAAGGCATTAACGGTATTAACATAAAAATAACATTGCAGTTTACGTAAAATTTTGGTTACAATTTTACTTTTTTTACTCAAATGTAGTTTTACGTTGTTGTGTAGTAACTTTTTACAACTGAACCGTTGCTTGCTTATTTTAACAATTGCATAAAAGGTTCAGGCCAAACACCCAAAATAACTACCCCAAGTACGCCAATTATACCAACCACATAGTAAGCCGGATGCATATTTAGTTCTTTTTCATTTGGTGCGACTGTGTACATTGCCAAAATAATTTTGAAGTAATAATAAATGGAAATGATGGAGGCAATTACTGCTACAATTGTAGTGGTAATGAAACCATTTCTAACGGTTTCACTAAACAAGAAGTATTTACTCATAAAACCTGCAAACGGTGGAATACCGGCAGTGGAAAGCATTAATATGGTAATACAAGCGGCCACGAATGGATTCTTTTTAGCTAAACCATTAAATGCTTCTATATTTTCAGAGAAATTACTTTTGAAAGTCATAATAGCAAACGCAAACAAGCCAACGGTAGCCAATCCATACGATGCACTATAATACCACAATGCAGCATCTGACTGTCCTTTAGCACCTAATATAGCCATCATCATGTAACCGGCATGTGCAATTCCTGAGTAGGCTAACATACGTTTTACATTTTGTTGATTTAAGGCGATAACATTGCCAATTACCATGGTGGCAATGGTTACAATCACCAATATTTCTTCAGCAAAATATACGCTTCCTATGAATGCATGAGAAACCAAACGATAAAATGCAGCAAATGCTGCAATTTTAACCAAGCTGCTCATTAATGCAGTAATCAATGCGGGTGCGCCTTCATATACATCCGGACTCCAGAAATGAAATGGAACGGCTGATACTTTAAACAACATGGCCATAAACATTAACATCATTCCGATGTAAAACATTGGATGTATGTTTCCTGCGGCTACATAAGCACTGATTTTTGCTAATTCAAATGATTGTGTAGCTCCATAAATTAAGGCAATACCAAAAAGTAAAAATCCTGATGCAAATGCACCCATTAAAAAATATTTGAATCCTGCCTCATTGCTACGTGTATCAAATTTTCTGCTACCGGCCATGATATAAACCGAAATAGATAAAATTTCAATGCCTAAAAACAGCATGGCCATATTAGCAAAACTGAACATTACCAATGCTCCGCAAAGGATAAAAACCAATATCGAAAGGTAATCGCTCAGGTGATTTTCTTCGTTACTGTAATAACTTGCCGATAGAATAAAAATGAGCATTGAAATTACAATTGCTAATCCGCTGAATGCAACGGCAAAATTGTCCATTGTAATCATGTGGCTTAACGAAACAGGCCCCAAAGTTAGCGGTGCTGTATTGCCCCAAAGCTGCATGTTTACCACAAAAATTGCCCCTAAGCCAAGTATTACGGCAGGTATCAATATTTTTCTTAGGTTTATTATTTCTGCCAGCATGCAGAATAATCCTAACAATGTTGTATACAGTAATGTAGTCATCTTGCTTTAATTAATTCCTTATTTCACAATTGCGTTTTCTAAAATGATTTGTAATGATGGTTCAACCAATTCAAATATTGGTTTTGGATACACACCCATTACAATTACTAAAATGGCGATACCTGCCAGTACTGCTGCTTCATTCCATTTTAAATCTGTAAATGATTCGGTGGTTTCATTGGTATTTCCCAGCATTACATTTTGGAACATACGAAGCATATATACCGCCCCGAGTATGATGGTTAATCCTGCAAATACCGATAACCAAGTATTGTATTTGTACACACCAAAAAGCAACAAGAATTCACCAATAAAGCCATTTGTTAATGGTAAGGCCACACTTCCCAGCATGATAATGGCAAACAAGGTTGTAAATAATGGTGCTTTGTTTCTAATGCCCCCGAGGTTGCTGATATTGTTGGTTTGAGTTCTGTTGAAAATAATATCAGCACAAAAGAATAACCCTACCACATTAATACCGTGTGCAAACATTTGAATAACGCCACCTTGTAATCCTTCAATATTCAAAGCAAAAATACCGGCAGATAACAATCCAACGTGAGCCACCGAAGAATAGGCAAGTAATTTTTTTAAATCATTTTGCATGATGGCAATTACCGATGCATATACAATTCCAATCACACATAAGGTAATGGCTAATGGTCCCCACTCGGCAATGCCTGCAGGTAAAACAGGAAGGAGCCAGCGAATTAAACTGTAAGTTCCCATTTTTAACATGATACCGCTTAACAGCATGGTGCCTTGTGTAGGCGCTTCACTGTAAGTATCTGCCTGCCAAGTATGAAAAGGAACAATTGGAATTTTAATGGCATACGCTAAAAAGAACATCCAAAACAACCAACCTTGGTTGCAGCTGCAAATGTTCATGTTGTAGAAATCATTGATGTTAAATGATCCGTTTGGATTCATAAAATACAATGAAATAAATCCGAACAACATGAATAAACTGCCGGCCAGGGTATAGATGAAGAATTTTAATGTAACCTTCACTCTGTTTTTGCCGCCCCAATTTAAAGCAATAAAGTAGATTGGAATAAGCGCCAATTCCCAGAAGATGTAATACAACATCCCATCCATAGCCATAAACACGCCTAACAATGCAAATTGCATAAATAGGATTAAGGCAAAATAACGGGCCGGTTGATGAACATCTCTATTGAATGCACTGAGAATGATAAAAGGAAGAAGAATATTGGTTAACAATACCATCACAAATCCTAACCCGTCAATGGCCAGATTAAGGCTGATGTTGGGTTGTGAAATCCAAGGGTGATTAAATTGAAATGCTGCAGCACCTTCACTAGTAAAAACAGTGTAGGCATAAAATGTAAATGCCAACTCTATTGCACCAAACAATAGAGCAAGTTTAGCAGCATGTTTATTTCCTGCCAGTAAAACCAGTAAAGAAGCAAGTAGTGGTAATAAAAGTAAGTATATCGTCATCATTACAGTATCAGGCGAATTAAAAATAAAACAATCATTCCAATAACCATTGCGAATACATAAAATCCGGTGTTTCCGGTTTGCAGTAATCTCAAGGTTTTGCCGGTTGCTCCAACAATCCAAGCGGTGGCATTTACGATTAAATCAATAATCAATTTATCAACCAACACTAAAAACAAATCACTTAATACGGTAATCGGTTTCACAATTACCGTGTCGTAAATTTCATCAACATAAAATTTGTTGGCAATTACTTTATTCAATCCGGTTATGGCTTCATCATTTTCAGGCAATTGTTTTTTGCTGATGTATTTGCTTCGTGCAAATAATATCATCGCAATAGCGCCTGTTAAAGCAATACCCATAAGCATATATTCTACCGCATGACTTAAATGATGTGATTCAGGTAAAAATGCTTTTGATGCGCTTACCACATTGCTTAGGTAATCGGCAAATAAATGGTTGGTACCGAATACAGCAGGTAATCCCATAAAACCGCCAATAACGGAAAGGATGGCCAATACGATTAAAGGGAAAGTCATGATAAACGGACTTTCATGAATGTGTTTTTTGGTTTCTTCCGTTCCTCTGAAATCGTTGCTAAAGGTTAAGTAAACCAAACGGAACATGTAAAATGCGGTAAGCAGTGAGCTTACCGATAAAATGCCCCAAATGATTTTATGGTGTTCAAATGCCTTGGCTAATATTTCATCCTTGCTGAAAAAACCGGCAAAAGGAAATACACCTGAAATAGCAAGTGACCCAATTAAAAAAGTGATGTAAGTAATTTTGATGTATTTACCTAAACCTCCCATTTTTCTTATGTCTTGTTCACCATGCAAAGCATGAATAACGCTGCCTGAACCTAAAAACAATAAGGCTTTAAAAAAGGCATGCGTAACTACATGGAACATTCCGCTGGTAAATGCACCTAAACCTAATGCGGCAAACATTAAACCTAATTGCGATACAGTTGAATAAGCCAATACCTTTTTGATGTCGTTTTGCAGTAAACCAATAACGGCAGCAAATACCGATGTGGCCACACCAACTATCAAAATTACATTTAAGGTGGTTGGAGCTAATGCAAATAATACATTGCTTCTTACAATCATGTAAATACCTGCGGTAACCATGGTTGCAGCGTGAATTAATGCCGAAACCGGTGTTGGGCCTGCCATGGCATCAGGCAACCAAGTATAAAGCGGTAATTGAGCTGATTTGCCGGTGGCGCCTACAAAAAGTAACAAGGTAATAGTAATGATTAATGTTGAATTTGGCGTTAACGAAGCTGCTTGGGTAGCCACTTCGGCATAATCTAATGTACCGAAGTTGAACAGCATAAAAAACATGCCCAATAAGAAACCTAAGTCACCCACACGGTTCATTACAAAAGCCTTTTTAGCGGCATTGTTGTAAGCATTGTTTTTAAACCAAAATCCAATCAATAGGTATGAACATAACCCAACGCCTTCCCATCCGATAAACATCACCAAGTAGTTATTGCCCATAATCAACAACAACATAAAGAAGATAAACAGGTTTAAATAAGTAAAGAACCTGGTGAAACCTTCATCATCATGCATGTAACCTATGCTGTATAAATGAATTAAAAAGCCTATTCCGGTTACCACCAGCAACATGGTGATGGTAAGAGGATCAAGTAAAAATCCAAAGCTGATATTGAGGTTTGAAAAGGCAATCCAATCAAACAAATCAATGTTAATGCTGCTGCCTGAATTGGTTCCGTTAAAAATAATAAGTGAACAAATGAATGACCCTAATACCGCCAAAGATGCAATCCATCCGGTGAGGCTTTTAGGTAAAAATTTTCCGAATACACCATTAATGATAAATCCAATCAAGGGGAGGAGTGGAATTAATAATGCCGGTGTAATATAAAGTGAATCTTGAATCATTGTTTTACGTTACTACAGTTTAATTACCATTTTAATTTATTCAACACATTAACATCAGTACTGGCCACGTTGCGATAAATGCTCATTAATAAAGCCAAACCAACAGCTACTTCAGCCGCTGCAACCACCATGATAAAAAATACGAAAACCTGACCATCATTGCTTCCGTTGTATGCCGAAAAAGAAACCAACAAAAGGTTTACTGAATTTAGCATCAACTCAATGCACATTAAAATGATGATGGCATTTCTTCTGAATAAAACACCTGTAACGCCAATGCAAAACAACAACGTGCTTAACACCAGATACCAGTTTTGAGGAACAGCCTGTAAAGTATTTTCCATGTAATTTTATTTTTCTTTTTTAGCCAATACTACACTTCCAATCATGGCTGATAAAAACAGCACTGATGAAACTTCAAACGGCAATAAATAATCAGTAAAAAGTTTTTGACCTACTTGTTGCACAAATCCAACACTCGATTTTTCAGGTAGGCTGAAGGTGCCTAACTCTGTGGTGCGCATGGCAGCTAACAACACAATAAATAATAATCCGCCTGTGGTTACTGCTGCAAATTTTAACTTATTGGATTTATGAGGCTCTGTATCTGCGTTGAGGTTTAACAACATCACCACAAATAAAAACAGTACCATGATGGCTCCCGCATAAACAATTACGTGCACAATGGCTAGGAACTGGGCATTTAATAAAATGTAATGTCCTGCAACCGTAAAAAAGCATACAATGAGTGAAAGTACACTGTACATCGGGTTTTTGGCAAATACAACTGCCAATGCCGATAATACGGTTAGTAATGATAGAATAATGAAAATATATTGACTCATGTGTTTACTTATTCTTATTTATTCAGCAAAGGTTGTTTTGGTGCACCTTCCATCTCGTAATCTTTTTTACGTTTAGTAATATCCACGCGGTTATTTTTATCAACCGGTTCAACCAATACGTCTTTACCGTAAATAAAGTTTCCTCTGGTAAAAGCAGTTGGTACAATACGGTCGGTTAAATAAATCGCATCTTTAGGACAAGCCTCTTCACATAAACCGCAATAAATGCAACGCAGCATATTAATTTCATACTTAGCTGCATATTTTTCTTCACGATATAAATGCTCTTCTCCTTTTTTACGTTCAGCCGCTTCAATCGTAATGGCTTCTGCAGGGCATGCTACTGCGCATAAACCGCATGCTGTGCAATTTTCTCTTCCTTGCTCATCACTTTTTAAAACATGTTGCCCACGATAAACCGGAGCAATTTCTCTTTTTTGCTCAGGATAACGCACGGTAGCATCCTTTTTAAATAAGTGCTTTATGGTAATTGAAAGCCCTTGTGCTATGGCAGGTAAATAAATTTTTTCTACCCAGTTTAATTCGTGTTTTGCAACTACTTTAGCTCTGTTTGTTAAACGCATGTGTTTATTGATTAAGCTTAAATAATTTGATCTACTATTCCGTAACCCAACGATTCTTCTGCATCCATCCAATAATCACGGTCGAAATCACTCATTACTTTTTCAAAAGTTTGACCGCAGTTATCGGCCAATATTTGTGCCCCAATTTTTTTGGTTTTCAAAATTTCTTGGGCTTGAATTTGAATATCCGATGATTGACCTTGCGCACCTCCGCTAGGCTGATGAATCATTACCTTGGCGTGTTTATGAATAAACCGCTTTCCTTTAACTCCAACCGAAAGTAGGAGTGAGCCCATAGACGCAGCAAAGCCCATACAAACGGTGGATACCGGAGACTTTAACGTTTTGATGGTATCATAAATGGCCATGCCTGAAGTAACATAACCTCCCGGTGAGTTTATGATAAGTGTAATTTATTTGCCGCTGTCGGTGATATCTTTTTA
>JBKDBG010000080.1:0-51668 GCA_046314755.1 Bacteroidota bacterium
GTTCTGCGCATTTCCGGTGATAAGGCGTAAAATAATTTTCGGGCAATCATGCGGTTGCAAGTTAACGTAATCTCAAATTCGATTACAATAAAATAAAAAAAGCTCCACTTTTCAGTGAAGCTTTTTGGGTGGAATATGGGACTCGAACCCACGACCCCCTGAACCACAATCAGGTGCTCTAACCAACTGAGCTAAAACCACCATATTATTTTCGGTACTCTAACCTCCCGATAGCTATCGGGATGAGCTAAAACCACCATATTATTTTCGGTACTCTAACCTCCCGATAGTTATCGGGATGAGCTAAAACTACCGTGTTTTAGAGTGTGCAAAAGTAAAAGAGTTTTTTGAAAATGCCAATCAAAAATTACACTTATTTTTTATTCAAGTTTTCTTCTACTTTTTGCCAGTTTAGAACGTTCCAAAAAGCTTTGCAATAATCAGCCCTTTTGTTTTGATATTTAAGGTAATACGCATGTTCCCAAACATCAAGCGCAAGAATAGGTTTTCCTTTTTCCGCAACAATATCCATTAACGGATTATCTTGATTTGGGGTAGCGGTGATGATTAACTTGCCTTCTTTATTTTCAATTAACCATGCCCAACCCGAGCCAAACTGACCCAAAGCTGCTTTTTCAAACTGTGTTTTAAACGACTCCAGGCTGCCAAAGTTTTGGTTAATTCGGTTGATGAGTTTTTCACTTGGCGTGGTTCCCGTTTTTAATAATTCCCAAAAGAAGGAATGATTCCAATGGCCGCCTCCATGGTTACGAACCGCATTTCTTATTTTTTCGGGTAAGGATTGAATTGCTCCAATTAAATCTTCTAAGGTTTTTGATTGTAATTCCGGGGTAACTTGTATGGCCTCATTTAATTTTGTTACATATGCTTGATGATGTTTGGTGTGATGTAACTCCATGGTTTGCGCATCAATAAAAGGCTCTAACGCCAGATAAGCATATCCTAACGGTGGTAGTGTAAATGGGTAATTTCCACTTAATTGATTTACCTTTTGTACCACAGCTTTTACCGAGGAGTGATTAAAAATGATACCTGATCCAAGAAGTGCTGAAGTTTTTATGAAGTTTTTACGTGATGTTTTCATTGTATTGCTGTTATAGATAAAATGATTATTCAATTTTACACAAACTTTTAATCAAACCATTCATCACAACCTGCTTTTATTCGTTTGTATAAGTTAAAGCTAATGCAGTTATTTGAATAAATTTAGAACACTTGATAGCCATCTGGAATAAGCTAAATAGATTTAACAGTTTGCAGGTTTTCCATTTCATGCGATTTGGGACCATCTTTCTTATTTCAGTGTTGCTGGCCAAAATTGCGGTGTTGTATCAGCATGAGTATGGACTTAGATTGATAAGTCAATACGAAAACTTAATGCTGGTGAGTTCCAGCTTAACCTTTTTTTGGGTTGCGGCTATTTCTAATACCCTCATTCCTTATTATAACAATGCCATTGAGGAACAAAAGGGGACTATTTTATTTAACACATTTACACTGCTTTTACTGTTTTCGATTGTTGCGGCCATCGTAGTAGCAGCTATGGGCTTTTTACACGATAGAGATAAAAATCTTTTTCAAATGTTTGCCTTGGTGGTGTTATTAAATACCCCAACTTACATAGCCGATTACATCTTCTATTTAAAAGGTAAGTACAAATCATTAATCATATGGGGAGGTATTACTTTTGGAGCACAAGTGCTGTTGTTGTGTTTGCCACTGTACTTCAAGCAATCTTTAAACTTAGCCATTAACTTATTGTTGGTTTTGGCATTGGTGAAATTTAACTACACCATTATTTTGTTAATGAAATATGGCACCATCTCCGTGCAAAAACGCATCACAGTTGACTTTATGAAAAAAGCCACTCCGGTGATGTTTTCCATTTTATTGGCTGGTAGCATGGAGTACATTAACAGCTATATTGTTGATTTTAATTTTAGTGATGAACAATTTGCCATGTACCGATACGGAGCTAGGGAGTTGCCGATTTTTTTAATTTTAGCAAACTCACTCAGCAATGTGTACAGTGGTGAAATTGCAAAATTAATGCAGGAAGGTAAATTGGCGGAAGGTTTAAGTCGATTGAAAAATTCCTCTCGAAAACTAATGCGTTGGTTGTTTCCTTCAACCATAGCTTTAATGTTTTTAAGTCCGTACATGTTTAAATATGCCTACAACTATGAATTAGTGAATGGCTACAAAATATTTAATATTTATTTATTACTCATCATCAGCCGAATGGTATACCCGCAAACAGTTATTATGGGAATTATGAAAAGCAGAATTTTTTATCTGATTTCATCAAACTACTTGATTATTTATTGCTTGCTTTCATTTTGGTTTGTATCCTTATTCGGATTGAATGGTATTGCCTACGCAACAGTTGTTTCTTACATTATTGAGAAAATTATGCTGGCTATTTATTGTAAGATGCAAGGCATACATTATAAAGAATATACACCGGTGGTTGAGCATTTGGTTTATTCTGTTCTCACGCTGTTAGCGTATTATGCCACCACATTAATTGAAATGCCATACCTCAATTAATCCCAATTTACTTTTTCGGTTTCAATTAAAAAGTGGTCGGTTTGAATTTTGAATTCATTTGCATCAAAGTAATTTAAGTCAACTACCCTCCATTTTGTGGTTATCATTAAAGGTTCGAATTGAGCTTTGGATAAAGTTACATTCACCGGCATTTCAAAATTACTGATTACATTCACCCATCTGTATCTTAACTCCAGCATGCCATTCGTATTTTCTTTAATGCTATATTGTAATTTGGGTATGGTATTTTTTTCGAGGTATTGTTTAAAAATAACACGCAAAGACGGGTTTACTCTTTTACTCCAAAAGATTATACATTGTTCGGTGGTGAGGTTGGCGTATTTAAAGTGATTACTGTAATCTTTCAGTGCATTAAACCACAGTGTATCATTATTGATTACATTTCGAATGGTGTACAACATCCAGCTTCCTTTGTAATAAATATCGTTATCTCTAAAGTGGTGAAAGAAAACATCAGGGGTGCCCAGCATTGGATATTTATTTTCAATGTTTCGTTTCTGCATTTTTAAATATTTGTGGGCTGCATCATAATGCTGCGAACATTCAATAAAAACAGCTTCGGCATGTGTGGTGAAGGTTTCATGAAGCCAAAGTTCAGCAGGATCGTTTGCACTTAAACTATTTCCAAACCACTCATGCGCACTTTCGTGTATAATAATAAAATCAAAATCCCAGCGGTTATTGTCATAGTTATTTCCGTAACTCACACAACTTTGATGCTCCATTCCCCAATAGGGTGTTTCAACCAGTTTATAGCCGTCATTCCAAAAAGGGTAAGGGCCAAAATGCTTTTCAAAACAAGCCATCATTGTTTTTACTTGCTGAAAATGTTTAACCGCTTTGTTGTAATTATATTCCAACACGTAATAATCAAGTTTTAATGGATGATCAATGGTATTGTATTTTGCCCTGTATTCATCCGAAAAATGATGGTACTTTCCTACGTTCACCGTGATGTTGTAGTTATTAATCGGATATCGTGTTTGCCAAACATAAGTATTGTAGCCCGGATTACTTTCAATGATTTGTACCAACTTACCATTGCTTACACCGGTTAATCCCGAAGGCACTTCTAAAGCCATATTTACACTGTCGGCTTCATCACTATTATGGTCTTTACAAGGTAGCCAAACACTTGCACCCAAACCTTGGCAGGCCAAACCAACCCAAGCATTACCGGATGAATCATGGGTGAATACAAATCCCCCGTCCCAAGGTGCTTTTTGTGCTATTAATGGATGGCCGCTGAAGTAAATCGTAATTGAATTTAGTTTTTTGGCATTAAACTTTGGGAGTTGTACCATTACCACACTGCTGTCTCGCTTGTAGCTTAATTTTTTGTGAAGAAAAACAATGCTGTCAATATGCATATTGCCATGCAAATCAAGTTGCATCATATTGGCCGCTTTCAGGGTTTTAAACCAAATTTTATTATGGCCTTTTATGAATTGTTTTTCAGGTTCAACACGCAGTTTAATATCGTACATGGTTACATCAAACCACGACCTGTTTTTGTTAAGTTTTCCGTGTAAAAAATCATACCGATTAAATGTTTGAGCGTGACTTAAAGTGCCGACCAAACAAAGTTTTAAAACGAATAAAAACAGATAGTTACGTTTCGGTAAAATCATTTTGTCAAATGTAAGCGGAAAAAGCATAAAATTGCAATGGGTTATCCCCATGCAGGGATGAACGTAATTAAAATAATACACATATGATTTTAAAAGGTAAAAAAGGAATCATTTTCGGTGCATTGAATGATAAGTCAATTGCATGGCAAGTAGCATTACAAGCACACGAACAAGGTGCACAATTTGTGTTAACTAACGCACCAATTGCAATGCGTATGGGAGAGATTAATAAACTTGCTGAGGCGTGTGGTAATGCACAAATCATTCCTTGCGATGTAAGCAAGAATGAAGATATGGATAATCTCATCACCAAATCGATGGAAATTTTAGGCGGACCAATTGATTTTGTTTTACATTCAGTTGGTATGAGTTTGAATATTAGAAAAGGTAAAGATTACACCGATGTTGATTACAAATTTATGCATGATACGTTGGATATTTCGTCAATTAGTTTTCATCGTTTAATGCAAACATTATGGCAAAAGGATGCCATGCGTGAATGGGGATCAATTGTAGCCTTAACTTATATTGGTGCACAACGTGTGTTCCCTGATTACCATGAAATGGGTGATGCAAAATCTTTATTGGAAAGTTATGCGCGTGGTTTCGGTTATCGTTTTGGAAAAGAGAAAAAAGTACGTGTGAATACCATTTCTCAAAGTCCGACTAAAACAACTGCAGGCAGTGGTGTTAAAGGTTTTGGTGATTTCTTTGATTATGCGGAAGCATTATCGCCACTTGGAAATGCAAGCGCAGAAGATTGTGCCAATTATTGTATTTCTTTATTCAGCGATTATACCAAAATGGTAACCATGCAAAATCTTTTTCATGATGGCGGATTTAGTTTTACCGGATTCAGCTATGATGTATTTAAGATGATGGAAAAGAAACAATCGGAGTCGTAATAAATTTTATTGGCTTATAACAAAAAAGTGCATCACCGATGGGATGCACTTTTTTTATAGGTTGAATATTAAATTCAATGTTCAAAAATTATTCGTTGGTTAATTCTCTTGTCGTCCAATCATTTGTTTTTGCAACATTTGTTGTTCTTCTTCAATAAATTTTTTGCGTTCTTCATCATTCATTTTTTGAGGCTTGGCAGTAAGGTTGGTTAAATCCGGCTGTCCGGCATCAACCCAAGCGGTGTACCAAATGCTGCCCACCATGGCTATGCTTGCTCGCATTCTTCGTTCAACTTGATCGCCTAACATATCATGGTAGGTTTTGCTGTATTCTTTTGAGTAGGTTTTAACTTGCGTTTGACCGCGTTGTTCATAGGCATACTTTCGATCTTCGCCAAAACTTTTATTCAATGCTCTTTCAAAACTCAACACACTGTCCATGGCAGCAAAACTACCTTCACTTGCAGTCCATGCAGTAAGTTGAACATTTTTAATGTAACGAGCCCTACCTACAAAAAAATCATAATCAGTACTGAACAATTCAGGTAAACGACTTTCCCAAAAACCATGTATGCCATGTTGGTTGGTCATTTGCCCATTGTAATTCATGGTTGAATGTAAAGGAACATGTGCATCACCAATGTAATGTCCAATATCAGCCGATAACTTTAAAATCTTATCTATGTCTTTTTCCTTAAAGGCTTCGGTTAATCGTATTTTCATTAAATGAATATACCAAGGAACAATGCCATAGGCATTTAAGGTATCTTCTGTGTATTTGGCTACCGCTTCTTTCCAATATTTAGGAACAGTATCAATAGGAACTGTTTTTTCGTAATAATCTAAATCAATGTAATGTCTACAAGCTTCTTCGGTTACGCTATATCTTCTTTTATCTGCATCGGTAGCATGCTCGGTAATGTATTCTATATTGTTTTTGTAAAATAGCAGCAATTGCTCCGGTAAGGTAAAAACCGCCAATCGGTTAATGAGTTTATGGGCAAAAAATCCCCAACCAAAAGCGGGAATAATTAAGCCCAATAACACGAGAATGAAAAGGGATTTTTTTATCATGCAAAACAGTATTTGTTCGGAGTATTTATGATTCTCTGTTCACTGTATCAATACTAAATGCAGGTACACAACAACTCCAATATTCGCATGGCTCCTCAAATGGATTTGAATAGCGCACTTTGGTTCCTGCTTTAATTAAAATGGTTTCTCCAGGTCCAAGTTGAATGGTTTCTCCATCCACTTCAAATTGCTTTTTTCCTTTAATTACAATGGTTACTTCGTCAAATTGGGGTGTTTGAAAAGGTTCACTCCAGCCCGGAGGAGCAACCATGTGGGCAATACTAAATGCAGTATCTCCGCTGCTTGCACGTCCATAATGTTCTTCAATGAGTTTGCCATCAGTTGTAGGAACCACAAATGGTTTATTCTGTTTGATGTATGCCATATTGTTATTTAACTTTTTTTCTTCGGTTGTTTTCGTAGTCCTCAAACACAAAATCGCCCAATCCGTTTAAGCCGCTGTAAAATGCTTTACCATTGTTGGTTTTGGTAAACTCTTGTACAAATTGTTGCAAGTAAGGGTCGGAGGCAATCATAAATGTAGTAATCGGAATGCCCAATCTGCGGCATTGTGCGGCTTGCGTAAGTGTTTTATTAATGATTTTCCTATCCAATCCAAAACTGTTTTTGTAGTATCGGTTACCTTCTTTAAGGCAAGTAGGTTTACCATCGGTAATCATAAAAATTTGTTTATTTGAATTTTTACGTCTGCGTAAAACATCCATTGCTAATTCAATACCCGCATAGGTATTGGTATGATAAGGTCCAACTTGTAAAAAGGGTAGGTCTTTAATTTCAATTGGCCAAGCATCATTGCCAAATACAATCACATCAAGTGTATCTTTGGGATAACGGGTTTTGATAAGTTCGGCCAGTGCCATAGCTACTTTTTTTGCCGGAGTAATTCGGTCTTCCCCATATAAAATCATGCTGTGGCTAATGTCAATCATTAACACTGTGCTGGTTTGACTTTTATGGTCTTTTTCACGCACTTCAAGATCGTTTTCGGTAAGGATAAACTGATCTATACCATGATTCACTTGTGCGTTATGAATACTTGCCGTAATGTCAATTTGTTCAGGTAAATCACCGAAATTAAACTTTCGTGTATCAGCAGAACTTTCATCACCTAATCCGTTTTTATTGGTTCGGTGATTACCGTTAGGTGTTTTTTTGAGCTTGCCAAATATTTCTTCCAAAGCCTGTTTGCGTATACTTTGGTTTGTTTTTCCGGTAGGATTAAACTCTCCGTTTAAGGCATTTTCTTCAATGTAGCCTTTGTTTTTAAGGTCATCAATAAAATCACCCATACCGTAGTTGGTATTGGTGAATTTATGTTTTTTATCCAATTCATTCATCCACTCTAAGGCCTCAGCCACATCACCGTTGGTATATTGCAGCAGTTGAAGAAATAGTTTTAATAACTCTTCAAAGGATTGACCGGATGGAGGGGGCACATATTTGGTAAAGAGGTGATTGAACATGCTATAAAGTTAAGATGATTTTAATAATAAACAATGTTGCACTGTTGAAGTTTAATTTTAGCAATTAAAATATGACTGTGTGATAAAAAAGTTAATATCCACATCATACTAATTACATATGTTTGGAGTCAATTTAATACCTATGAAAAAAATATTCATTGTTTTTATTTTTGTTTTTAGTGCCGTTTTTGCTCAAGCTCAGCAACAATTGTGTATTGCCTTTTATAACCAAGAAAATTTGTTTGATACCATTGATGATCCAAATAAGAATGACAATGAATTTTTGCCTCAATCCAAAAAACAATGGAACACCGAGCGATATCAGCAAAAATTAAATAACATGGCAAGGGTTATTGCCTCCATGAATGAAAACAATGCTCCGGATGTGCTTGGTGTGTGCGAGGTTGAAAATAAAGCTGTTTTGAATGACTTGGTGAATGATAAGCAGTTGAAAAAAGCCAAATACCAAGTTGTACATATTGAGGGCCCTGATGATAGAAGTATTGACAATGCATTGCTGTTTAAATCATCGCAGTTTAAGTTGGTAAAGGTTCAAAGCATACCGGTTACTATGGCTGATAAACCTGATTTTAAAACACGCGATATTTTAATGGTAAAACTGGAAGCAAAAAATAAAGCCCAACTCGTAGTGTTGGTGAATCATTTTCCATCACGTTCAGGCGGGGAAGAGGCCAGTGAAGTAAAACGATTTGCAGCGGCATCTACGTTAAGAAAAGTGTGCGACAGTTTGTTTGCGCTGAATTTAAATCAGGAAATTGTTATGATGGGTGATTTCAATGATGAACCCAATAATAAAAGTATGGACAGTGTATTGAGAGCTAAAGCAAGCGAATATGATTTGAATAGTGGCAATGTTTTTAATGCCATGTATGAATTGAAAAACAATGGAGACGGGTCTCATTATTATAGAGGTCAGTTTCACATGCTAGATCAAATTGTATTAAGCAGCAGTATTGTGAATTGCACCGGGAAGGTGTGTTATCAAAAAAGCTCTGTTTCTGTGTTTAAGCAACCATGGATGCTGGAGCAAGAAGGAAAGTATAAAGGAGCTCCGTTGCGTACGTTTGTGGGCGACAAGTTTATGAATGGATATAGTGATCATCTGCCTGTTTTTTTATATCTAACATTAAAAAAATAACCATTAAATTCACTAATCAAAAAAACCTTTTCCGCTCAAGATTTTGGGAATATATTTATGAATACGTGACATGCGTGTAGCAGCTTTTTTGGGTTGAGAAAAGTGTATGATGTACCCGCGTTGACGACCTGGAGTTAAAGCATAAAAGGCTTCCTTAAGGGCTTGGTTGTTGTTAAATTCCGCTTGTAATTCTTCCGGCACCGGCTCTAAATCTTTTTTGAATTCAACTTTTGCTCCTGATTGTTCCAGTTGTATGGCTTGTGTAATGTAAGTTTTTAAGGCATCTCTGTGTTGATGAATCTCAGCGGTTGAAGTAAATCGGATGTACCTTGCCGCTTGAGAGCTTGGTCCGGGTTTACTTAACAATTGATGTGAATCGTTTAATAAAGTACCTTTAAAAAAGCTGATGCATGCAAAATCTTTTAATGCAGTTACCATTAAAATGTTTTTCTCCTGAAACGTATAACAGGGTGCCCCCCATTTAACTTCTTCAGTTAATCCACATTCGAGTACAATTTTTCTAAGTTCCCTTAATTCATTCGGCCAAAAATGAACTTTACAATTTGGCGTTTTATATAATGAGCATCTGCCACAGCCTAATTCTAAATACTCATCAACGAACGGATTTTGCATACCTCAAATCTTATGCTTGCAAAGTACTCAATTGATTCAAAATCGTAATGCTTAATTTTGATTATTTACCGAATGAATACTATTTTAAATGAAAGATTAAAGCATTGTTTTGATCTTTTGTAAATTTCTATTCATGATCACACCCAACTAATACATCAACAGATTAAGATATGCCTGATTTTTTATATCACAAAAAACTGTACTACAATCCGGTGGAGTTTGTAATGGATAGAATTGGCGGAACTTGGAAAATGCCAATCCTTTGGCGCTTAAAAGATAAGGTTATGCGTTATGGAGAGCTAAAAAAGGATATTCCGCACATTACGCATAAGATGCTCACAACCCGGTTACGTGAATTAGAAGACGAGGGTTTTATCTCCAGAAAGGTTTATCCGGTGGTGCCACCAAAAGTGGAGTATTCGGTTACCAAACGAGGCAAAAGGGCCATCATCATGATTGATGAAATCAGAAAGTATGGTTTAGAATTGATGAAAGAATTCGGGATAGATGATAATAAAACGGCAGCCTTAAAGAAAGTTGAACAAAATGCTAAACGCAAGTAGTTGCTTACGCTTTGCTTTTGGGTACAACATATAATTGATGCATGCAATATATATGCGGTACGCTTAAGCACGATAATAGAATAAAGAATGTGCCTATTTCTTTGTTGGTGTTGTAATACAGGAATATGCAGATAAATAACACTGCGGCTATCGTAAATGGCAACGATTGTCTCCAAAGTAAATTAAATCCACCCGGCAAAGTTTTAGTTAAATGTTTCCAGCCGTTTAAACTATGTTGGTATATAAAATAAATTCCAAAAACGCTTAAAAGGGGAAGTTGAGAGCCAACAACCAAATACGCCAATGTAATGAGCATGTATTTTGATTTGTGGTAAATGGCCATAATCATTCCTGCCAAGGTAATTACCCAAATGATGAAAGCTAATTGAAATGGACTCAATTCAAGGAGGGATTGATATGGAATAGTTAGAGTCCTTATTTGATTGAGGATGAAAATGAGCTCAGGAACATGTGTTACAAACATGAACAACAGTACAAGCATTCCCCAGCAAAAGGTTAAAGCATGCTGTTTTAACCCCCATTGACCAAAGTCGGCTTCGCCAAAATGCCATGCCGAATAAGCGATAAACAAGAACAAGGCAGCATCAGGTAATAGTATCCATATCACACCAAAAACTGCTCCTTTCATAATATACTTAATAATAAACTGAGGCAAATAAAAAGTTGATTTTGATTGGTAGATGTGATCAATAGCCCCATGTGTTAGGCCAAAGGTGAATAGCCCGAGTCCAAGTAAACCCCATCCAATTTGGTTCAGTTGAAATACGTTAAGTAAGAATATGATAACGGTGAGTAATAGTGCGATGATGGCAGGTTGTATTCTGCTGATTTGAAATAGAATATCATTTACTGCACAACGAATAAATACCCATTTGGGTAGTTTAAGTAAAATGCGAGCATCTTCTAAAAATGTGGTTTCTTCATTTAAAAACTTAAGCACATTGGGTGTTTCGGATGTGGTAAAAAGCGTCTCAAATATTCGTTTACCATATGCAGGTTTTGTTTCCAAAATTTTCAATAGTAATCTGTCATAAAATTGAAACCTACTTTTCTTCTTCACTTGCTCAATCTCAATGTTTTGTTTGATGGATTCTGCTTTCAACAATGCATCTTTTGCCATTTTATGAAACGCATAACCTGTTGTTGGTTTAAGCAAATTGGCACGTGCTCCCATGGCCATCCAATGGTTGTCATAATTTTCCTGCATTAAGCTTGCGCTCGACATAGGAATTACGCCCTGCTCTTGGTCAATGATTTTATAATTTATATTGAATGATGCGAGGTAATCATCTAAAATGAATTTCGCTTCTTTCTCCGTTAATAATTCTTTTCCAAATCGGGTTAACTCAATTAGTGCCGTATTTTCCTTAAATGGCAATACATATACAAATTGGGTTGCATCAAGTTGCGGTACATTAAAATCCATCATGGTGATGGTCGATGTGTCAAAAATATTCGAATCACATTCAATGGTTATTCCCCAAAAGGATTGCAACAAGTGTGATTGATGGGGTAGTGGTGGCAGATATTTGGGAGGTCGGCTATCGAATACTTTTTGAGCATGGATGGTATATTCCCCACAGCATACCTGATATCCGTTATTAATTTGTTGTGGATTTTGATAGATGGGTTCTTGCAAGATGGTTACATCATGGCTTTTGAGTAAGGCTCTTGTTTGATTATATACATTAATGCCTTTGATATGCACATACTGCATGGGTTCAATACAGTAATTGCTAATTCCTTTTATTTCAACCCGACTCCATATATTACTTACCCACGAATCGATATTTAACCTTTCTCTTTCTTCAGCAGTGGCCCACAAGCAAAATGTTCTATCGTTTTTGGTTTTAGTTTCCGGCTCTATAATCAACAACTTTTTCCCGTTTAATAAATTTTGATGCGCAAACTGTTTGATAAGTAAACAATTTGCAGCGCCAAAACCAATAAATACCCAATCGTAGTTATGGATTTCTGTTGTTGTATTTTGCTGTGGAATCAAATGAAAGCTTTTGAATAAATAAGGGGAAACCATTTACTGGTTTCCCCTTGTGATTAATTTGTAATATTATTTTGAATCTTAGTCTTCTGAATTTCTGCTTAACGCATAAATTACTAAGCCAAATCCGATTTTGTTAATTGCATCAGCAATGTTGTAAACAATATCCATTGAGTGGCTTGCAGCAGCAGGATCCGATACCAATTGAATTCCGAATAATCCGCCCGGAGTTCCTAAAATGTATCCTAATGGATAAATAGCCCAACCTACCAAAACGAACCATGCTAATACTCTGGTTGCTTTTGCTACTTGAGTTCCTGCATTAACAGAAAGTTGAGCAACTTCGCCAAACCATACTAAGTATGCGATGTAAAAATAAGCTGCGCCTGAAATCACACCCCACATTACACTGTTATCTCTGTCGATGGTTTCGCCAAAGTAACCTGTAACAAGCATTACTAATGATGCAGCAATTAACTTCCATAATAAGCTAACTTTTGCACCTGCCTTTTTGGTGATTAAGTAGAACTCAACACACATTAAAGGAACAGTCAAAATCCAATCAACATAACGGAAGAATGTAGGTGATTCTCCTGTTTCTAGATTGTAACCTCTCATGTAATAGTAGTGCACTGCTGCAATAAAGGTGATGAGGCCTGATACCAAAACGGATGTTCTCCATTTTTGTGAGGTATTGCTCAATTCAAAAAAGAAAAATACTGATGCAGCCATCATGGCCATTGTGCCGATAAAAAACGTAAATGCTACGTAATTATCGCTTGCGATTTTTAAATGTTCCATAGTTTTTTATAGATAGATTGTTATGGAATTTAACAATGTCTATTGGTATATGTTTATGGGTTTTTAGGGTACTTAATATTTGTTAATGAAATCAGAATAAAAGCTGTTTAATAACTCTATATTATAGAAACAATGATGTTTTAAATTAAAAATTATAATGCCTAATTAATATCTTAAAGTATTGAAAAACAATTATTTGTATAAATTAAGTGTTGGTGTCGTATATAATAATAGCCGTTTTATTTTTAATAATTTTTTCATGTGGCTACATTGGCCGAATGGTTACTTTTTTATAAAAGTATCTGAATATCAAATGATTTAGGTTGATTTTTATAAGGTTGACAGTAGGTGTTTATAGAAAACATCAATTAATAAGGAGAGAAGAAAAGGAGTGGGCTGGTAATTTGATGCCTTGTATTACAAATTCAATAATTCATTGGTAAATAAGTTTTGGTTTAATATTTCATCTTTCTCCAATTGGTGCTTTACCAACCAATGTAAAAAGGCCTGAACTCTTTCATGATGCATGCGACCAATTTTCTCAGCATTGCCAAAATGAGGAGCTGTTCGTTCAATGGTTTTGAACACATCAATTTTCATTCTATCGCGTTCGGTAACATGTTTACTTAAAATTTCTGCTGCCTCTGAAGGATGTTGTTGCGCATAAATATATCCATGTTGCGTGGCTTGAATAAATTTGGAATATGCCGGGTTATATTCACTAAGTTTAGCTCCATTGGCAACAATTACCGGTGAATAGCCATAGGGAATCCCATAATCATGCAAATAGAATTTATTTAAGGCAACCTGTTGCATTTCTGCCTCAACTCCTTCCCAATTATCAAATATCCAGGTGGCATCAGCCTTTCCGGTTAATAAGGTTTCCCAGATGCCTAACTTATCAGGATAACTTAAATTTAAATTTCCTTTACCACCATTAGCCTTTACCATCTCTTGCACAATAAAATCTTCGTATCGTGCTTTGTAGGATGCGTATATTTTATGGTCTAATTCTTTCGGACTTTGAATACCCGAGTTGGCTAAGGTTACAATACAACTTAAGTCTTTTTGCAGAATAGCATACACCGCTTTTGCTTCAACCTTATTTTGTTTGTTGTTTAGGCTGATTACTGTTTCAAAAGGTGCAATGGCAAAATCAACCAAACCCATGGAAAGTTTTTTGCCCGGAGTAAGGTTATAGTTGTCGGTAATCGGGTTTTCTATGTCAACCTGTAGTTGTTGGTTCAGGTAAAATCCTTTATCGTGTGCAATTAAAATACCAATATGGTTTACGTTGGGTGTCCAGTCTAAGGCAATCTTTATTTGGTGCATAAGTGTTGTTTTTGTAATGGTTAACACAAACAATACTGCTTTGGTTCATTTGAAATGTAAGTATGAATAAAATCATTAGGGGTTCATTTTTTAGTAACTATTTCAGCAAATTTTACTAAGGTGCTAGGAAAAAATAGAATGGGTTGAACATAAAAAAAGCACGTTATTCTAAACGTGCTTTTTTGTTTCAATTCATTGATGCAATTATAAGTGCATTCTGTTTTTCTTAAACATTAATTGGTCTTCCGATTCTACGTGATCAGGATCAGGTACACAGCAATCAACCGGACAAACTGCAGCGCATTGAGGTTCTTCATGAAAACCAACACACTCTGTACATTTACCGGTAACGATGTAGTATGTATCATCAGATTTGGGTGCAAAACGTTTGGTAACGTCTACTGCCTCTCCATTAATTTCAACCGTTCCGGTTAAGTTATTACCATCTGCCCATGCCCATTCGGCACCGCTTTCGTAAATCGCATTATTCGGACATTCAGGTTCGCATGCACCACAATTGATGCATTCGTCAGTAATCATTATTGCCATAAGTGTATAAAATCAATTTATTGTTTAACAAATGCAAAATAAGTTTTGTTGCTTTGCAATAAAAAATTGAATAATTCTAAATAGCGATGAATTTTCAACACCATACCAAACACTTCGTTCAACTTGGAGCCTTTTTTAAACAGCAAGTTGAAACCGATTCTTCTGTTTTTACTCAGGCTTATGTGCGTAACAATTGGTTTACAGTTGATTATATTAAAAAGGCGTTGTTGGCTTGGTCAAGTGAGTTAAAACCTGATAACCTTACCCAATGGCTGCAACCTTATTTTGTAAATACCACAACTTTTGCTCCCAAGCAGGTGGCCATCATCATGGCAGGTAATATCCCTTTGGTTGGTTTACATGATTTGTTGTGTGTATTAGCTTCAGGTCATCAAGCTTTGGTAAAATTATCATCCGATGATGAGGTGCTGATGAAATGGGTAATTGAAACATTGCAAGAAATGAATCCGGAGTATGTACAACAAATACAGATTATTGATTCCCGGTTGCCCAAAACTTTTGATGCGGTTATTGCAACAGGAAGTAACAATACCAACCGATATTTTGAATACTACTTTAAAGGCAAGCCTGCGTTGTTACGCAAAAGTAGAAACAGTGTAGCCGTAATAACAGGTAATGAAACCGATGCGCAAATGCAGCGATTGGCCGATGACGTATTTATGTATTTTGGATTAGGTTGTAGGAATGTATCTAAATTGTATTTGCCGGAAGGATATGACATGAAACATTTTTATGAAAATTGTAATGCCTATCGTCATCATATGGATCATCACAAATATGCCAATAACTACACTTACCATAGGGCTTTGTTCTTAATGAATATGGCCGCGCACCTCGATAATAATTTTTTACTACTTAAAGAAGATAAACAGATTGCTTCACCTTTGGGGGTGTTGTATTACGAATATTATAAAAATTTGGATGAAGTGAATGATGCACTTGTTGCTCAATCCGATCTAATTCAATGTGTGGTGAGTGAGGTAACTTTAAAGGTGGAAACGGTTCCCTTTGGAATGGCGCAATATCCTGCCATACATACCTATGCTGATGGTGTTGATACCATGAAGTTTTTAATGCAGTTGGGGAGATGAGTTATGAGTGTTAAGTTATGAGTGTTAAGTTTTAAGTGTGACTAATAAAATCAATTTAACTGCAAACTCGTAATGCTTAACGCTTAATCTTTCAATTGCCCAATTATTCAAACTCTACCAAAACTTGGTTTTTTTCTACAGCGATTTTTTCGCTTACGTTTATTTTTTTTACCACACCATCACCGGCTGCTTTTATAATATTTTCCATTTTCATGGCCTCTAAAACCAATATCGGGTCACCTTTTTTTACGGTAGCTCCGGGTTCAACCATTAAACGTAAAACCAAGCCCGGCATAGGTGCTTTAAGGTTATTAATTTTATTGCCTGCAAGCTTATCCATACCCAGTTTTTTCAACAACACATCAAACTCATTTTCCAAGGCTACTTGATAACTTACCCCATTAACCAAAATGGTGAGTTGTTTGCCGGTTTCATCTTTACTGCGCAACTCTACCGTGTATGATTTGTGGTTGATGATGCCATGGAATTTATTTTCACCAATTTTAATCCAATCAGGCGAAACGGCTACATTGTTCACTTCCAATTGACCATTTGTATGATTTATGGTAAAAATTTCATTGTCATTCACCTTTGCGTTCATCATATTGTTGTAAGTTTAAGTAAATATTATTTTCTTGTATCCCAATGTTACGATTCACAAAAACAATTCTGGGTATTTGTGCCCTCATCATTGGAGTTGAAGCCTGCAAAATAAATAAAAAGGGTTCAACTGCAAATACCGGTTCTCAACAATTGCCACAGGTAACGGTTAAGCCTACTAAACCAAAGCCGCCATACCGCCCAACCGAAAAGCGCAGTATTGATATTGAGCACATGAAATTGGCTGTAAGCTTTAATTATGATAAACAATATGTTTTAGGTCAAGCTATACTTACTTGTAAGCCCTATTTTTATCAGACTCAATTGGTAACGTTTGATGCCAAAGGATTTGATATCAAAAAAGTGAGTTTACTTCAAGGATATGATACAGTTGCTGTAAAATATGTGTATGATGGATTTAAATTGGTGGTTACTCTTGACAAAGTGTATCAACGCAACCAATCATTTAAAATTTATATTGACTATATAGCCAAACCTAATGAAAAAAATGTGCAATCCGGCTCAGCTATTAAAGAGGATAAAGGATTGTATTTTATCAACCCAACAGGAGCCGACCCATATAAACCTAGGCAAATATGGACACAAGGTGAGCCACAATCAAACTCATGTTGGTTTCCAACGGTTGACCATCCGAATGAAAAAATAACCCAAGATATTGCAATCACCGTTGATGATAAAGACATTACTTTGAGCAACGGGGAGCTTATGTTAAGTAAAATGAATGCCGATGGAAAACGCACCGATTATTGGCGACAAACCAAACCGCATGCACCATATTTAGTGATGTTGGCCGTAGGCGAGTTTGCTCAAATAAAAGATTATTGGCGCGATAGTGTGTTGGTTGATTATTATGTGGAGGCGGCTTATAAACCCTACGCAAAACTCATTTTTGGCAATACACCTGAAATGATGGAAGTATTCAGTAAAAAATTGGGGGTTGATTATCCTTGGGACAAATATAGCCAAATTGTGGTGCGCGATTTTGTGAGTGGAGCCATGGAAAATACTTCGGCTGTTATTCATTACGAAATGGTGCAACACGATGCCAGAGCTCATTTAGACAACACACATGAAGATATTATTGCTCATGAATTATTTCATCACTGGTTTGGTGATTTGGTAACTTGTGAAAGCTGGGCCAACTTGCCATTGAATGAAAGTTTTGCAACTTATGGCGAATACATTTGGTTAGAACATAAGTATGGAAAAGAGGAAGCGGAGCGTGATATTTTGGTGAACAAAAGGGCTTACCTAAACCAACGCGGTAAACATAAAACTGAACCTATTCGCTACCATTATCATGTGCCTGATGAAATGTTTGATGTGGTTAGCTACCAAAAAGGTGGGGTGTTATTACATCAACTTAGAAAAATAGTGGGTGATGAAGCCTTTTTTGAATCGTTAAAACTTTACCTTACCCGTAACGCTTACAAAACTGCTGAATTAGCCAACTTACGCATGGCATTTGAAGAGGTAACCGGTGAAGATTTAAATTGGTACTTTAACCAATGGTTTTTACAATCAGGTCATCCTGAGTTATTGGTTAAATATAAACGTGCCAACGACAACAAAAAAATAACCGTGCGCATTGAACAAACACAAGATTCTGCTGCTACGGCCTATAAGTTACCAATATACATTGATGTGTATACAGCCGAAGGTGCAAAACGCCACGAAGCATTGATTGAACACAGGATAGATACATTTACGTTTGAAACCAATCAACCAATATTATTTGTAAATACCGATGCCGATAAACGTTTGTTGGCTAAAATAGATGATTCATTAAGCAATGAAGAGTTGAGGCTGATGGTAGCTAATGCACCTTTGTTTGGTGATAAATACCATGCCTTTACCACCTTAACAAATCGATGGAATGATACCTTAACCGGGGCAGATGTACAAACTTTGTTGTATTTGCTCGATCATTCTTTTTGGGGCTACCGTAAATTAGCATTGGATGCATTTGATGATGAAGACAGTATTTTTCTTCAGCCGTTTGCGGGTAAGTTTACCCAATTGGCCTTGCGTGATAAAGATGCCAGGGTTCGTGCAACAGCGGCTAATTTATTAATCACATTAGATGCTACCGGGAATGAGGCCGTTTTTCAACGCTTAATCAATGATTCATCATACTTAGTGAGTGCAACAGGTGCAAAAGGATTAGCCAAGGCTAATTACGCCAAAAATGCTGAACAAATACAAAGTTTAAAACAAGTTAAAAACGGAACTTTTCAAACCTATTTGGCGGCTGTAATTGCCGAGTTTTCAACCGGTGATGAGGTAGATTATTTTGAGAAATTGTTAGCTCAATACAGCTTCCAAAAGTTTTCAATACTCAACCAGTATTTCCAATACTTATCAAAAGCAAAAACAGATATCAAATTAAAGGCAACCAACGGGCTGAAACAGTTTTACGGAAAACACCAAGGCACATCTATAACAAGGTTTATGCAAATGCAGGTGAAAGCCATAGCTGCTGAATATGTAGAGTATAAAGAAGAGTTGATGAAGGAGCGCAAAAAAGTTGAAACAAACGCTTTACAATTGGCAAAAATTGATGCCGAAATAAACACCTGTAATTTAATCATTGCCGCATATCAAAGTATTTTGGCACCCTGAAGGAAGATTTTTAACTGTTTATGTTGAATGATGTCAGCATCCTACAAAGCTTAGGTTAATTAAATATAATATGTTAATGACGGTTTCAACCGTAATTTGTAGAGAATACGTTATTGCCATTTTTCTAATTTAAGTTCGTAATTTCAGGTTTGTTTTAGGGCTCTTTATTTAATTTATGATTCTACCTGAGTATCATTTAAAGGTGGAGTTTGTAAAAAGTCTCTCCAACCAATGCATATTTCTTTAAAATCAAGAGTTGAAATATTACCAACATAATTTAGATCATAATCATAAAAGTCAACCTTAGTTTGAAAAATTGATATCGAAACGGTTTCTGAACCTGTTTCGTATTCACTTATAGTTCTGTTAAGCACTTGGTCTATTTCTGGAAGCAAAACATTTGTTAAATCGCTTGCTGACCAATCAAATAAAAAATTGAAGAGAAATTCATTATTTAAAATTGGAACTTTGGTTATGTAGGAAAAATTTCCAACATGGTTGTAGTTAACTTTGTTTGTAAAGTTAATTTGATATTTATCAACCAAGTTTTGATTCATTACTTAAATTTTTAAAATTTTGGAAACGCGGTTTTAATAATATTATTATCCATATGAAATTGAACCGTTACACCGTCTGACATTATTCCAAGCCAAACATTGTCCCCGTTCATGCGGACGTGCCTTCCGTGTGTTGTAATATTTTCTACCATAGTTAAATTTCCAATTCATTTAATCTTGAAGGTAAAGTTTATTTGGTAAATATTCACTTGCTATATTCCGGGAATCAAAAAGCGGTATGATTATTTTTCTATTTTTATTGCTTGGCTAAATGTAAACTTTTCTTGTGAAAATTGCACCTGCTCTGTTATTAATTTACTATAATTTGTTTCAATAGATATACTATTTGCTGTCTCTAAGAATATGTCTCAAATTATCGATACTACTTTGTATAAAATGTGCAAAGGATGTTTTATTAACTTTTATTTTCAGAAACACATTCAGAACCAAAAATTAAACTTTGTAAGAAAATAACTCTTCAAATGTTTAATCAGAAAGGTTGGATAATTTTAAAGTTATGTTTATAGTTTGTTTTGTTGCACACGGACGGCACGTCCGATAGCTATCGGACCACGTGAACGGGGGGGATTTTGAATGTTGAATGATGCTAACCTTAGTCAAGGCCTCGGTTGATGGAATGTTGGATGTTGAGTGATGAATGTTGAACCAGTCAACCAATACCCAATCAACCAATTCCATAGAATTAGTTAATCTTGCAAAGCAATTATGGAAGAACAAAACTGGATAGATGCAACTGTTGATTATGTAAAAAACGAGTTGCAACATGCCGAAGGTGGACATGATTGGTGGCATGTTTACCGCGTGTATAAATTGGCGCAACATATTGCCCAACACGAACAAGTAAATTCTTTAGTTGTTTCGTTGGCTGCATTGTTGCACGATATTGCTGATTCGAAATTTTATGATGGAGATGAAAGTATCGGCCCACGTAAAGCAGCTGAATTTTTAACGTCCATTGCGGTTCCTCAAGAAATTATTGATCATGTGGTGTTGATTATTGAACACCTTTCTTTCAAACAATCCTTACATCCAACCACAAGCTTTCATTCAAAAGAAATGGATGTGGTGCAAGATGCCGACCGTTTAGATGCCATGGGTGCAATTGGAATTGCCCGAACTTTTAATTACGGAGGATTTAAAAACCGGTTAATTTATCATCCCGATATTCCTCCTCAACAATACGCAAATAAAGAAGCATACAAACAATCAACCGCACCAACCATTAATCATTTTTACGAGAAACTATTGTTGTTGAAAGATGGTATTAAAACCAATCACGCCAAGGTTATTGCCCAAGAGCGACATTCCTTTATGGAATTGTATTTACAACAATTTTTTAAAGAGTGGGAGGGGAATTAATTTACCGGAATGAGTTTGAAATCGTTTAAGTGTAAAATATTGAGGTAGGTATTTTGATAGCAACCTTCTTTTTGTTTTACAAATTTGTATGTGGTCCCCAACATTTTTATCGGCTTCTCATTTAAATCACCCATAAACTTTTTGCCATACGAATTTAGCGCTCCGGCAAAAAGCATCATTTGGTCGTAACCCTTAAAGGCCGCTTCTGTTGGTTCTGTTTTAAATTTCTCTCGGTAGGCATGAATAAATGCAATCACATCCGGGCGAGTGTAATCCACAAAAAACGGACTGATAAAAAACGTATTGCAACGTTGCCAAAGCGCAAAATCCACATTTTTTCCATCCATCCATTGCATTAGTCCGTAAGTATTTAAACCATTCATGTTGGTGGTATCTTTAATGTTGCGCATTACATTATTGATAATCGACTCATTGGTTGCTGCCACAACAATATGGTTGTTCAATGAGCTGCTGGCATATAAAGTTAAATCCAGCGCAGAGGAATAATCAACCACGCGAATTTGATTTTTTTTATCGGCAGCCAATTGTTTAAAAGCCGCTCCCATACTTTTTCCAATGGTGCTTTTATCTGTTACTACTATAATATTCGCCTTTGTATCTAACGATTGAATATGTTTGAACAAAATGCTAGCATAGCCCGGCAAATCAGGGTTGGCCGAAATCCAATAAGGGTCATCTAATTTGGTTTTGCTAAACGTCATTAATGGAGACACATGGTATACTTCATTTTTTTTGGTAAACACCGAAATCACTTTATTACCGCCTTGTCTCACCGGACCAATAATTAATTCACTTTCCTTAAACGATGGCTTTTGGGTAATTTTAACCGTTGTCATACTATCGTTTTCCGTATCAAAAACAGATAAACGAATGGCAATTTTTGCGCGTTCAAACGAATCAAGTGCAATAAGTGCACCTTGGTAATATTCACGCGATAAGTTGCCGAGTTCGGTATTGGGATTTTGAGGGTTGGCTATAATTTGTTTACTGCAAAATGGCATAACCAAACTTACTTTGGCCTGTTTATTTTGTGCGTTGGCAGCAGAAATTGCCAAGCCTAACATTACGCTAAGAAGTATTTTCATATATGAGTTATGCGGTAAATTAAATTACTCTTTTACAGTAAGTACCCAAGCCTCAGGGTTCGCATCGGTTGATTTTAGGCTGTCCATTAAATCAATCGCCTCTTGTAAACTGTTGCATTTACGGTAACTCACACGGTTACAGTTAATGCGTTTGTTTAATAGCAATTCAGCTTCAAATCCTTTTTCTTTTAATTGCGTAAAAAATCTTCTGGCATTTTTTTCTTCGCAAAACACACCGCCAATTACATGGTAGCTGTAACCCGAAGATCCAACCACTGTTGTTTCTATTTCCTTTTCAATCGCAGGTAAAGCAGGTTCAATTGTTTCAACCGGGGTTTCCTCGATTTGTTCTTCCATGCGCGGAATAGCTGCAAAAACTTTAGCAAGATTTAATATGTTAATGGTATCAGCCGCAACTTGTTGTTGTAGTTGTTGAGGTTGTTGTTGCACCATTGGTTTATGCGATACTACTTGTTCTTGTTTCACTTCAACGGTATTGGTAGAAGTAAACAAAGAATCAAACCAACTGGTGATAGAAGTAGTGTTGATTTTCGCTCCCCCTGCTAAATCAGGATCGGTAAGAAAGATATAGCCGTTCAACATCAACATAAATGCCAACATAAACGTAAGCATTTTAAGTCCAACGTTTTTTGCTCGGCTGCGTTTACTTGGCTTGTTCAATTCAGCCTTGTTCTGAAGCAAACGCGTTTTTGCTGCTGCATGGTGTTCGCTAACTACATGTGCTTGAATAGGCTCTAAGCCGTATGAGCTGTACAAATAGCTGTTGCTGCGTTCAGGTAAAAACACATAATTAGCTTCTGCATTCAATCTGAAACTGCCAAAACTTGATATATCGAGGTGTTTACTTTGATCAAGGTGTTGTTTTAACTCAAATACCAAATCATCAATTATACGAAGTGCTTCACTGTATGGCGTTTGTTGACCAACAGCAAGCGCTTGAACCAACAAACCGTCATTGGTTTTTAGGTTTTGGTTGAAGATGATTTTTTTGGCAGGTGGGGTAATCAAGTGAGAAACCTGATCAATACGTGCGGCTTCACGGTTACATACAAATCCCCCGAAGTTGGGTATAATTACACAATCATACTCAAACAACAGCTTTTTGATGGTATTCCAAACGGGATGTGAGCCTAGTTTTGCCGACATAATTTCCTGCAAAATATAAAGCCTGCACCAGTTTAGCAAACAGGGTGCAGGCTTTTAATACTCAAATAGGCTATAATCAGAAAGTTATACTTAATCCGGCAAGGATATTTAATCCAAAAGTTTGGTAATTGTTCCAACGTTGGTATTGATTGTTGGTTAAATTGTTGATGTTTAAGAATAATCCGGTGTTTTTGTTGTAGCGGTAATCAATGCCGATGTTCACATCAGCTAAACCACCCAACTTTATTTCCTTGCCTGAAGGTAAATCAATTCCATAACGCTGATTTAAAGAATAAATATCACCACGAATAATAAACTTATCACTCATGTTATACATTAATGAGGTGCGGGTTGTTAAGGTAGGTCTGTTATATGCTTTGTTAAATTCGGTTTGATAACCAAAATAATGCATCACAAATTGGAAGTGAAATCTTTCGCCAAACTCATGGTTTAGTTCGGCACGAATTTGAGTAAGCCATTGTGTTGTGGTATCAAACAACGTAACCATTCCATAGCTGCTTGAGTCAAAACCATAAAACAATTGGTTTTGAATACTGCTTCTTGAAGCTTCAATTACAAATCCGGTTTGAGCACTGATTTCGCCTCTTAATCCGGCAAATAATTGCACTTTATTATTTTGGTTGTACAATCCCCAGTTGCTGATAAATTGGTTTTCAGCGGCTAAACCACGATAAGTAGTAGCATGATAATTACCGGTTACACCACCAAAAATGGTTAATGCTTTTGGAATGATAAAATAAGCGGCTTCGGCATTGAGGTAAGGGAAAAATTTGGTTTCGTTTGAATCGGCAAATAGGGTAGTATTAAATCCGAAACGTACGTATCCGCGTTGATTAAAGTTTAATGTGTAGGTTGGATTAAATCTTATAAAAACGCGGTTGTAATCAAGATTGTTGTTGCTATTCTTGGTTTGGTTATTTTCCACTTCAGTAAACACTTGAATCAAATTACCATTTAATCTTTTGTTGAAGTTTGCATTTACTTTTATATCGTTCTCCGTGGTTTTGTTGTTATCAATAAAATTGTAAAAACGCACCCCGATATCATAACGCAATCCTGCCGTATCTTTTGTTACATTACTGTAGCCGGCACCTAAATCTAACGAACTGTATTGTCTTCTTAAATTGCTCTTTTTTAAATCCAACGATTGCGGTTGAAATCCATAATAATGAATAACGTTTCTGTTGTAGGCAACATCTGTAGAAACCATTCCCTTTCCAATAAATCTTTTGCCCCAAAGTTTTAATGCATTATCACTAAAACTGCGGTTGGGATTATTGGATGGTGATGCACTAAAATGTTTGAAATAAATACCTGCTTGTGCATTTTTATTTCTTACTGTGGTGAGGTAGGTTTCAAAAATGGGTGTGTTGTAGTTGCCATAACCTATGCGGAAATAATTGGTTTTGAGTTTGGGCAAAACCGAAGTTCCCATGGCTAAAGGTTTAATGGTATAAACCGTTGGATTAGGCATGAGTTGTAAAGCCGGCAAACTGTACTCCAATTTTGGCGGATTTATTTCAGGCACTTCAGGATTTGGATTGCTGGGTATTTTTAAAATATCAGCCAATAAAGGTTTAAATTCTTTTACCACATCAATATCTTCATTACTCAAACTATCGCTTTGCGCATTGGCAAAAGCGGCAGTGAATAGGGTAATGATTAAAATGAAATACTTTTTCATACTTTAATTTTTTAGTGTTGATTGATTTCGTAATCCGTAAATCAGTTTAATGGTTACAACTTTTGAACTTCTTTTTCCGGTTTAGGTTGAGGTTTTGGTTTGCGCTGTTCTTCCTCATCAATAATTTGTTTCAACCTATTGCTTGCTATGGTTTTATTTTCACCTTCATCTAAGTTTTCAACTAAACTTTGTAAGGTAGCCTTGGCTTGGAAATAATCCTTTTGTGCATAATATACTTCTGCCAATAACAGATACGATTTTTCATACCACACATCATACGAAGCAAACTTTTCGGCAATTTCAAAAACTGTTTTTTTGGCAGTTGCATAATCTTTGCGGTTAAACTGAATCAAAGCCATATTGTATTTAGCCTCGGCCGCATAAATATTTTTGGTTTCTTTGGTGATGTAGTTCCAGCTTAATACGGCACTGTCTAATTGATTTTTATTGGTGTAATATCTGCCCAAAATTAAATTCGCATCCAATAAACCATCTTTATTGGTAAGTCCTGAGTTCATGTATTTAATTGCGTAAATGGCTGCTGTATCATTTCCGAAACTAAACAAGGTTGTTTTAAGCATTCCTGTAACGGCCACTTGTAAATTATCTCTTCCGCCTGCAATACGTTCAAGTGCACTGTAATATTCAAAAGCTTTGCGATAATTCTTTTTGGTGTAATACAATACTGCTGTTTGGCGCGTGGCTCTTTCGGTGTAATCGTTACGGTTATATTGTGCCACGTATTCGTAACAAGTTAAGGCTTCATCAAAATTCTTTAACTTGTAGTCACACTCTGCTTTAAAGTAATTGGCTTTTAAAATAAAAAAACCGCCCCCAAATTTACTGATGTAATTACCGAACAATTTGCTTGCTTTAGTACAATCTCCGTTTTTGTATTGAAGAAAAGCCGCATCATATGTTATACTGTCTTGGTAACTTGGTGAAATCGATTTACAAGCAGTTTCTTTGATAAAATCAAGGTATTGTTCTGTTTCACCTTTTGAAATAAAGATACTTTCTACAATAGCCAAAGCCTGACGTGCCTCTTCGGTGTTACAATGTTGCGTGGCCAAAATTTTAAACGTAGCCAAAGCATCATCATCTTTACCTAAATTGGTTTGTGCTAAACCTTTGTATTGAATTGCTTTTCGGACGTATACACTGCGCGGATAATTTTTGATGATGTGGTCAAACCCATTCACCGCTTCGCTAAAGTTTTCGGTTTGTAAGTTTACATTGGCAATTTCAAAATTCGCATCATCAATGTAAGGCGATTTAGGATATTGAGAAACAATTTTTTGCAAGGAAGCTATTTTATCATCGTACTTACCCAATACACCTTGTATCATGGCTTTTTGGTATAAGGCATAATCGCTGCCATTCATTTTTTTAGTGATAATCATATCGTAATGATCAATGGCCCGGTAATATTCTTTCGATACAAAATAACAATCGGCAATACGCAAGGCCGCATCGGTATAAATTTCGGGAGCTTGCGCGGCATAAGTTGTCTCCAAAAACTTTTTAAACTGGGTAACGCCTTCTTTATACGCTTCGGTTTTGATGAAACAATAGCCTAAGTTATAAAATGCAAGCGCATAAAATCGGGTGTATTTTACGTCTTGTTCATACTTTAAAAAGGCTTTGTAGTTGGCAATGGCATCAGCAAATTTGCTTTGTTTGTATTCAATTTCAGCTAACCAAAAATAGCTTTGGGCATATAGTTTTTTATCAAAATCATACACTTGCGATTTTTTAAAATACGTGTATGAGTTGGTGTAATCATTATTTAAGTACAACTCTTCTGCATAGTAGTACAATACCCTTTGGTAAGCCTCTTTATTGGCATTGGTTTGATTTTTTATGCTTTCAATTACAGTGATGGCTTGTTTATAATTTCTGGTGCTCATCAATAAATCACCCAACACGCCTCTGGCTTCATCAATATATTTACTGTTTGGATAATCATTTACAAACTTTACAAAATCTTTTAAGGCATCCGCTTGATTCATTTCATAACTTATTTTGGCATAATTGAATAAGGCCAATTCTGTTATGTCTTGATCAAATCCAAGTTTGTAAGCCCTATCAAAAGCCAGTTTGGCTGAGGGTTTTTTATCCGTTTTTAAATAACATTCGGCCAGGTGAAAGTGAGCATATTGAGACGTGGTATCTTGTTTGTCGGTTAAGCGAACAAATTGTTCAATGGCTTTTTCGCAATTGCCTGATGCGAAATATGCATAAGCCAATCTGTAAATATCTGCATTTGTTAAGGCTACCGGAGGATTGTTGTTGTAGGCTTGTAAATAAGGTAGGGCTTTTGTAAAGTTTTTGAGGTTATAAAAACTTTGTCCTACAATACCTGCCACATCTTCCGCCACATCTTTATTGGTAATGGTATCGGCAAATTGAACTACTTTATCATATTGTTTACGTACAAAATAAATCTGAGCGATGTACACTTGTGATAATGGTCCGAACGACTTTGATTGTTGGATGCGTTGAAAATGTTTTAGAGCTTCTTCGTAGTTGCCTTCTTTATAAACCACATAGCCGTAGTAGTAATTGGCGGCATCGTAATACTTGTTTTTTTTCTCTTTAATGTTTTGAAAAGAAAGTTTACTGGAGTTAAACTGATCGGTTTTGAAGTAAGAATATCCTTTGATAAACCAGTATTCATCTGCTTCTTCAGGCGTTAGGCTCAATGCATCAACACGCTCCATGTATTGAATGGCACGCTTGTTATCTTTATTTCTGTAAAAGTATCTCCCCAACTGAAAAAGGGCCAATTTAGCTTTGGGGTGATCCGGGAATTTGTCGTTTACCTCTGTAAGTAAAGCAATGGCATCGGCATTAAAGAGCTCCATGGCACAAACACCTGCATAATATTTTGCATTTACATTGTTTTCGTAATCACCGTTTAAAGTGAGGTACTGTTGAAATAATTGTTGTGCAGCCGCATATTTTTCCTTATAAAAAAGGTCGTAGGCTTCTTTGTAAATTTTGTAATGATGTTCGTTGTTTAAAGTTTTTTGTGCTGATGCAAAAACGCTTAACAACAATAAACAAACAATGGATATTGATTTAATAAATTTCATATCGATGATGTTGGTATTTATTCAACGTCATCGAAGCTAAAATCATTCACACTTTTAGAAGGAATAATTTATCCCCACTGTGGGAATAATAGGCAGCTGATTGATACGGGTAAAACGTGAACGATCGAAATAGAAAATGTTATCGCGGTTGTAAACGTTGGTAGCGCCCGCATTAATAGTCATGGTGCTGTTATTTTTAAAATTCACTTTTTTAGACACTGATGCGTCCAATCGGTGGAAATAAGGCAATCGTCCGGTATTGATATCCGTGTAGTAAAATCCAAGTGTGCCATTTTGATTAATATAGTCACCGCCAATGCCTTGGTTAAAATCTACGCGTTCATAAAAACCTTGCGATTGGGTAAATGGAAAACCTGAACCCAAATTCCAGCGAACATTCATGGTAAATGTTTTGGCTTTATCAAAAGTGTAGTTAGCCACAATATTGATGTTGTGTCTTCTGTCGAAATGCGGGAAATAACTGGTGATATATTTATCTCCTTCGGCATTTTGTCTTTCAATAAATCGGTCAACAAAGGTTAAACTGTATACCGCCCACAAATAAATTTTTTTGTATTCGTAAGTGTACTTAAAATCCATACCATACGAACTGCCGTCTTCAACCACAAAATCTAAACGTTGATACTCGGGCTTATCCATTTGGTTGATGTCGTACAACTTATCTCTGTTAATGTTGGTGAGTTGGGTAAACTTTTTATAAAACCCTTCAATGTTAATAGAGGAGTGTCGCGTAACATCAATTTCAAACCCTGCACCTGCATGCCAAGCTTTTTGTAATGAAGAGGTAACCGGTTTGCCTCGGAATGATGATGGACGTGTTTCAGGACCTGATAAAAATCCATAGAATAAATTCACCACATCCTGATCGCTAACCGCACTCATCAAGTTTTGTGAATAAAAACCACCCGCAGCTTTTATACGCAAGTAATCGGTGATGTTATATTTTGCAGCAACACGTGGTTCAGGCGAAATTTCACTTAATGATGCATAAATCTGCAACCTAAAGCTAGGCTCAACAATCAATCTACCCCAGTTTTTTTTGTAGCGAACATATCCGCAAAGCTCTGTGGTGTATTCTTCTTGTTCCAATTTACGTCCGTATTGGTTAGCATAGTTAAAGTTGGTTGCAAAACCGTTCATTTCCAATCCGTATTTAATATCATCTTTACCAATAAAATAAGTAAAGTTAATACCTAAGTTAAATCCGCTGATATTGCTTTTTCTATCTAATCCATCGCTCTCAATTTGGTTCATGTCATATCTTGAATAGCCTACCACGCCATTAATCAAAGTGGAACCTTCAGGGATAATGTAAAAACTCGAACCTAAGCCAAATGAATTCCAATTGTATTTGGTTTGAGGGTAATCAACCTTATCATTAAAATTAAAACCGAAGAAATTGATTTTAGTACCATTATTGCTGATGAAACTGGCTTTACCGTACAAATCATTAAAGCTAAACGGCAATCCATTATTACCTGCATAATCATACAAAGCAGGTGCTGTTCGGTTGAGGTATGAAGTTTTGTAAGAAAGGATGTAAGAGGAAGAAGATCCTCCTTCAGAAAATTTACTGAACGGACCTTCCAATAATATTTTGGCCGAAATAGGAGAAGCTGATATTTTCCCGCTTAATTGTTTTTTATTTCCTTCACGAGTGTTTACATCAATAACAGCACCAATTCTTCCTCCGTATTGTGCGCCAAACCCGCCTGCGTATACATCAGCACTTCGAATGATATCAGCATCAAACACACTAAATAAACCAATGGAGTGAAACGGATTGTATATAATCATTCCATCAAGCAATACTTTATTGTGCACGGGTGTTCCGCCTCTGATGTAAAGTTGTCCACCTTGATCTCCACTAAATACAACACCCGGTAAAACCTGCAGGTATTGAGCCAAATCAGGTTCTCCTCCAAATGAAGGCAATAATTTCAATTCCTTTTGAGTGATAGTATTCACCGATATTTTAACTTCCGTCTTATTCTTCTGTTTTTCTCCAATTACATTAACTTCTTCCAGCTTAACCGATGTTTTTTTAACGAATAAGTTTTGAGTAGTTATTTTTCCGGCCGTGATGGTTATTTTCACGGAGGCTGTATCATAACCTAGGGCTACACATTTGAGGCTGTACACTCCAGGGGTAAGTTTGGTAATTGCGAAAAAACCATTGATGTCGGTGGCTTTGCCAATCATCAATTCTTGAATAAAAACATTGGTAAAAATAATCGGTTCTCCATTTTCTTTATCGTACACGAAACCGCGCACTTCGCCTGATTGGGCGTTAACAGAAAAGCTAAGTATTGATATCAGCCCTAAGGCTATAAAAAGGTGTTTAATCACAGCTATTTTTTTTGCGGGTACAAGAATAGGTTTTTTCAAGTAGACTCCCTAACCCTAAAAAAGGTTGGATAATAAGTTGTATACCCCTTCGTTTTACTTGTTTGGCTGGTAAATATTGTTATTTTTGCCCATATCGAGCACGACATTATGAAAAGAATAATAGCTGTTTTTGCCCTATTCTTGTGTATTACGGTTAATAATCAAAAGGTTCAGGCACAGAAAAATATTTCTATTGAGAACATCGCTAACATTAAAGTAGATGAAATAAGTGATGATCAAATCAAACAATTTTCTGTTGAATTACGCAACTCTGGCTACAGCATGGATCAATTTGAAAAAATGGCCATGCAAAAAAATATGCCCAAAAATGAGTTTGCCAAGTTAAAATCTCGTTTGGAAAAATTGGATGCTTCTACTGCGGGGAATAATGTGGTTCAAGGTTTTGATCGCACTTATCAAGGTGCTAATGATGCGAATGATAAATCAGGGAAAGTATTTAAAGCCCTGGAAAAAAATATTTTCGGAAGTGAGTTATTCAGCTCAACCAACCTTACGTTTGAGCCCAATTTAAAAATTGCTACTCCGGCTAATTATCAATTAGGTCCTGATGATGAGTTGATTATCGATGTTTACGGTTACAGTGAGGCTACTTTTAAATTAAAGGTATCACCTGAAGGTTATATCCGTGTTCCCAATGTGGGGCCAATACAGGTTTCAGGCAATACCATTGAAACGGCACGTAAAAAAATAATTTCCCAACTGGCATCTATCTATTCAGGAATCAACACCGGTGAAACCATGGTTAACATTAGCTTGGGCTCTATTCGCAGCATTAAAGTAGTGATTTTAGGAGAAGTGAATTTGCCTGGTACATATACCTTACCTTCTTTGGCTACCGTATTTAATGCTTTATATGCCAGTGGCGGGCCCGGTAAAAATGGTTCATTCCGAAACATAAAAGTAATCAGGAACGGAAAGGTAATTGCTGTGGTTGATGTGTATGACTTTTTATTAAAAGGAGAATCGAAAGGGAATATTCGCTTGGCCGATCAGGATATGATTAAGGTGAGTGCATATGAAAATAGAATTGAACTGAAAGGCGAAGTAAAACGTCCTGCGTATTACGAGGTGGTGAAAAATGAGACCTTAAAAGACATTATAAGCTATGCCGGTGGGTTTACGGATGAGGCTTACGAAGAGCGTATCAAGGTTATTCGTAATACCTCTAAGGAAAAATCTGTTGCCGATATTCCGTCTGAAATGTTTGGATTGTTTTATCCAAGTTCCGGTGATGTGTATGAAGTAGGTAAGGTATTAGAAAGATTCAGCAACAGGGTAACCGTAAAAGGTGCTGTTTTTCGTCCGGGTTATTATGCATTAGATGCCGGTTTAACTGTTTCGAAATTAGTTGAAAAGGCCGAAGGGTTGAGAGAAGATGCCTTTATGAGCAGAGCAATACTATACCGACTAAAAGAAGATAATAGCCTTGAGTTAATCAATTTGGATTTAAATGAGGTGTTGAAAGGTAAAGGAGATATCATATTGAAGCGAGAAGATGTGTTGGAAATCAATTCAAAACTTGCTTTGAAGGAAAGGTATACGCTTATTATCAAAGGTGAAGTAATGAGGCCCGGAGAGTATCCATTTGCAGCCAATGCGAAAGTGGAAGATTTAATTGTGGCTGCGGGAGGTTTGAAAGAAAATGCTTCACTCAAAAAAATAGAAATTGCAAGAAGGGTTCATGGAAGTGATTTTGTAGGTTCTATGGAAACCGCAAAAATTATTAACTACGAAATTGATCCATTGTTAAAAAACAATTCGGATTTAATACTTGAGCCGTTTGATATTGTTACAGTTTATGCCGTTCCGGGATATACCGCACAACGAATATTAACCGTTGAGGGAGAAGTTATGTATCCGGGGCAATATTCATTAAGCAACAAAAATGAGCGGGTTTCGGATATTATTAAAAGGGCAGGTGGGATTAGTAATATCGCCTATGTTGATGGAGCGTTTTTAGTAAGAACAAGAAAGTTGTCTCCTGCCGAACAAATTATTTGGAGGCAAAAAATGGATGCCTTGGAAAAAGAGGCCAAGGACTCTGTTCGATTAAGAGAGATAATAGATAAAGAAGTTGCCAACTTAACTTCAATTGTTGGTATAAACTTAAATAAAATACTTAAAAATCCCGGCTCCAAGGATGATTTGATTCTGGAAGATGGAGATGTAATTAGCATACCTTCCCAAAAACAAACCATTAAGGTGAGTGGAGAAATCTTATATCCAATTCGTATACCCTATCGTGCCGGTAAAAGATTCTCTTGGTACTTGCGCGGAGCAGGTGGATATACCGAAAAGGCGTTAAGAAGACGTTCATATGTGGTTTATGCCAATGGCTCGGTAAAATCAACACGTAATTTTATTTTATTTCATTGGCATCCTAAAATTAAGCCGGGTTCCGAAATAATTGTTCCGCCTAAACAAGAAAGAAGAAAAGTAAGTGCAGTAGAGTTGGTAAGTGTTACTTCCGGTTTGTCAACGGTAGCCTTGTTGATTTACACCATTTTCAATTCTACTACATCCAAATAAAGTATATGAGTAAGATAAAGTTTGCAGTAATTGGTTGTGGTCATATTGGTAAGCGCCATGCCGAAATGATAAAAAGAAATGAAGAGTCGGAATTGGTGGCATTGGTTGATGTTAAAAAAAGAGAGGAATTAAATCTGGATGCTTTTGCTGATGTACCGTTGTATAACAGTGTAATTCAGATGTTGGATAAACATCCGGAAGTAGATGTAGTGAATGTGGCTTCACCAAACGGTTATCATGCCGAACAAGCTTTACAATGTTTAGAAGCGAAAAAACATGTGGTTATTGAAAAGCCAATGGCTTTGCATAAAGCCGATGCAGAGAAAGTGATTTTTAAAGCACTGCAAGTTCATAAGCATGTTTTTGCTGTGATGCAAAACAGGTACTCTCCTCCCAGCGTTTGGATAAAAGAAATGATTGAAAAGGGCTTGTTGGGAAAAATTTATATGGTTCAATTAAACTGCTACTGGAACCGTGATGACCGATATTACAAACCTGAAAGCTGGCATGGGAAGAAGAAATTAGATGGAGGAACCTTATTTACTCAGTTTTCGCACTTTATTGACATCATGTATTGGTTATTTGGCGATATACAAAATATTCAGGCTCGTTTAAATGATTTTAACCACGCCAACTTAACAGAATTTGAAGACAGTGGTTTTGTGAGTTTTGATTTTGTTGAAGGGGGAACGGGCTGTATCAATTATTCAACCAGTGTTTGGGATAAAAACTTGGAGAGCAGCATGACTATTATTGCGGAAAATGGAAGTGTTAAAATAGGCGGGCAATACATGAATGAAGTTGAGTATTGCCATATTAAAAATTATGTGATGCCACAATTGGCCCCAACAAACCCGGGTAATGATTATGGAGCTTACAAAGGATCTGCACAAAATCATCATTACGTAATTGAAAATGTGGTTGATGTTTTAAAAGGAAGAGCACCAATTACCACTAATGCATTGGAAGGCCTGAAGGTGGTGGATATCATTGAAAGAATTTATAATTGTTAAACATGAGCAGCCAATCAAAATATATCTCAATACTTGATATTGTTTCATTTTTGGTAGAGGCATACGCCTTCTTTAAACAAAAGTTTAAACTTATTGCAATAGGCGGTGTGTTGATTGGTTTATTATCAATACTCTATGCTTATTTAAGTAAACCTATTTACAAGGGACATTTAAGTTTCTTTGTCAATGAAAATGAATCACCCCCAATTAATTTATCATCTATTGCCGGTTTGGCCGGATTAGGCGGTAATATGGGAGGAGGCGTAAATGAAGATAAGTTACTATTTTTAAGTACCTCACGATTTATTGTAGGAACAACCATGTTATCTACCATAGAGGTAGAGGGGAATAAGAAATTGTTAGTGAATCATTTTATCGATAAATATAAAATGAAAAACAGTTTTAAGTCGGATACTTTGTTAAAAGACTTTGGGTACTTCACTCATTATAAACTGGAAGACTTGGATATGAAGGAGAATAAAGTGCTGGATGGAATTATTAAGTTTATTAACGAAGGGCAATTGTTAAAAATTGAGGGAAAGAAAAAGGCCGGCCTTGTGGCTCAAAATGCAGGTATTGTAACGGTTGATTTTAAATCAATTGATCCCTACATCACCAAATTATTTTTAGATTTATTGTTTCAGAATATTAATACTTACTATGTGAATAAAACCACGCAACGACAATTGCGTAATTTTAATTTGATTAAACATAGGGCTGATTCGATTAAGGATATTTTATTCTCGAAAGAAAATACCGGAGCAGCATTGTATGATCAAAACTTGAATCTTTCTAAGATGCAGGCTCGTATTAAGGTGGAACGCACACGTAAAGATGTAGAAATGTTAAACCTGATGTATGCTGAGGTTCTGAAAAATCTGGAGATAGCCAAGTTTAGTTTAGAAAATCAAACCCCATTATTACAAGTAATTGATTATCCTACCTACCCACTGAAAATAGAGAAAAAATCTAAAATTATTTACGGACTTATTGGAGGAATAGTTGGAGGAGTTTTAACATACGCGCTGCTTTATTTGTTGGCATACATTAAACAAAATAAAAGTAGGTGGGTGGCAGTGAATGAGTAACATGAAAGAAAAATTCATAGGATTATTCAAACACCAACTCATAAATGCATCATTTTATTCAGCCATTGCTACGTTAATAAAATTACTTACTGCATTTATCAGTGCCAAGTATATATCCAAGGAGCTAGGCGCTGAAGGATTGGGTGTTATAGGTCAGCTCAACAGTTTTGTGCTTATTGTTACCGGTTTTTCAGCCGGTTTAATTGGTAATGCAGTGGTTAAGTTAGTAGCTGAAAATGTAAATAATGAACAACAACAACAACGTGTGCTTGAGCATGCCATTAAAATTACTTTATTAGGCTCTTTACTGCTTTCATTGGTGGTTATTGTTGGAGCCGGATATTGGAGTGAAAAAATATTTCACACACTTAACTATAAATGGCTGATTCAATTATTTGGCGTAACACTTATTTGTTATGCTCTATTTAACCTAACCGTTTCCATTCTCAACGGTAAAAAAGCATTTAAGCAACTCAATTTGCTAAATATTGTTTCAAGTGTTGTTGGACTAATTTTCACCTTAATCATGATTTACTACTTTAAGTTAACAGGCGCTTTGTTAGCCATTGTAACTTATCAAATAGTAGTTTTTTTGATTGCTGTATTCTATTTAAAAAATGAGCTTCTTCACCAACAAGGCATTCGATTGTTTAGTTATTTCGATTTGCCAACTGTACGTTTGTTTTTACAGTTTGCCTTAATGTCAATCATCACCATGATTGCGCTGCCTTACGTTCAAATATTAATTCGGAATCATTTAACCATAACATTTAATGCAGAGGTAACCGGATTTTATGAAGCCATTTCTCGCATTTCAACTATTTACTTAACGGTAATCACCACCACCTTGTCGGTATACTATTTGCCAAGGCTTTCGGAGTTGCATCAAAACTCATTAATACGACATGAAATAAAAACCGGGTACAAATTAATTGTACCTATGATGTTGTTCATGATTGTAGGTATTTATTTGTTTAGAAAACTGCTTATTCAAATTGCTTTTACCGAACAATTTTTACCAATGGAGTCGTACTTTTTACCTCAGCTCATTGGCGATTTCTTTAAAATTTGCAGTTGGTTACTGGCCTTTTTAATGTTGGCCAAAGCCATGACAAAAGTATTTATAGCTACCGAAATTATTTTTTCCGTTTCCTTGTACGGATTTACCTTGTTTTTCACATCCCGTTTCGGACCAATAGGTGCCATTTATGCCTATGCCTTTAATTACGTTTTGTATATGTTGGCCATGATTGTTATTTTCAAAAAATTACTGTTTACAAATGAGTAACAACTCAAGCATAAATATTACGTTTTTTTATCCGAGTAAGATTGTTGGCGGTGCCGAGTATTTGTACATCAGATTGGCATTGTGGTTTTCTAAATTACCCACTGCCCAAGTTTATGTAGTGGATTATCAAGACGGATTTTTAGCTCAGTCATTACAAAACTCAAATGTTCAATTCATTGAATACACGGATGACGGTTTCATAAATATACCTGAAAACACAACAGTGATAACACCATTTAGTCATGTATTCAAGGTGAACCAATTGGTGGCTAATCAAGCCAAGGTTTTATTTTGGTCCATTCACCCCAAACATTTAACCAATTACCTGTTAACCAGAAAATGGTTTATGGGTAAACATCATTTAGGGCTCGTAAAAAAACACCTGGAACATATTGATGCTCGCCATGCATTAGTCTTTATGGATGAGGCTAATTTGACGGAAAATAAAACTGCATTTGATTTGAATTTTAACAACAATAAACCTGTTTTTATTCCTATTTGTTGCGATGATTATAATGGTGAAGTTAAGCAACATTTTCATACAAGCGAGTTACATTTAGCTTGGGTAGGCCGAATTGCTGATGATAAAATTCAATCTATAGAAAATATTTTCCATCATCTCAACCAACTTGATTCATCTATTAAATCAAAAATCACATTACATGTGATAGGAGAGGGCGCTGAACAACACAGGTTGGAGCAGGCAATGGCTGAAGCCACTTTTGCTGTTCAGCAAATAAAAACCTTAAGCGCAGTTGATTTAAACCAATACTTAATTAAACATATTGATATTGGTTTTGCCATGGGTACATCAACACTTGAATTTGCTAAACTAAAAATACCTGTAGTATTGGTTGATATGTTTTTACAACCGGATATTGCCAATAATAAGTTTCATTGGTTGTTTGAGTCGGAAGGATATAATTTAGGAAGTTATTATTCAACAGCTTTAAGGCGAACACACGCTATGAGCGATATTTTAAATATTGCTCCTGCACAATTAGCTGAAACCGGACAGTATTGTTATGATTATTATTTCAACAACCACTCTTTACCTTCAGTGGCCGACCGTTTACTTAAACAAGTACAATTAGCTGATTTTTCCTTACATTCGGATACCTTGAAACAATTGAATCAATTGATGAATCCATGGTATTTTAATCTTTTAAAAAGTGTAAAGAATAAGATAAAGCCGGAGAATACATGATACCCACTGCAGATAAACATATTGCTGATTCTAGTACGAAAGCAGCCTCTCTAATATTGATGCTCTCTGCTGCAGCATTTTGGTTTTTTTTACCCGTTCTGTCTATTGTTTTATTATGTTACTTGCATATTAAGTTGAGTAATTACAAGGTATTTGCACTCTTTTTAATGGCCTTAACTTTTGGTCTAATCGCTTCAACCACTAAACCCATCACCTCTGAATTAACGGATATTGCACGTTATAAAAGTACATATCTCAAATTGTCAACCATTAACTCATTTCAAGAGTTTATTGTTGCTACAGTAGTTTTATCTGGTGAAGTAAACATTTTGTTTACCATAGTTAATTATGTGTTTTCATTATTTCTTCCTACCTATCATCAAATTGTGCCACTTTTTTGGGTAACGCTTACCTATTTTTTTACCTTCCTTACCTTTTATGAGTACAGCAAACACAATCAATACGGACAAACAGAGTATGCCTTGTTTTTTGTGTTGATTGGGATTTTAGGCATACCGTTTTATCAAACAACCGAAACCATTAAACAATGCTCTGCGTTTGCCTTATTTAGTTATGCCTTGGTACTAAAAGTGTATGGTAGGCCTAAGTCACTTTTATATTTAATCATTGCCTTATTAACCCACGTATCCACCATTATGATTTTACCAACCTATTTGTTTTGTAAACAAAAGTGGATTGTAAAATGGATATTGCCATTATTTTTAATCGTGTTGGTATTATCCTTTTTTAACCTGAATGAAATGATTAATAATTATTTAGGCGATTTTTTGGGAGGTGGATTTAAAGAAAGAACAGAGTTGTATACCGAATATGGTTGGGAGCTTAGCAGGCGATATAACATCATTTTATATTTATTTGGTGCAATGGTGTTGTTTGCATTCTGGTATTTTCAGAAAGCGCAACAACAAAATGAAGCAGATTCTTTTTTATTAAATATTCATCTATTGTCGTTTTTAATTTTGTTTTTGAACAGAAATAACGTTCACAACTTCGTACGATACATCTTAACCTATTATCCATTTTATAATTTGTTGCTGTTGCATATGATTAATTTTCAATTGCCGAAGCGACAAAAAATTGCAATTTGGTTTGTGTTAAGCGCTTTTTTTGCATACTCAAATTATTTGCTGTTGGTGCTAAGAACAAATCCTGAAATTGGATATGCCAATTCCTATCTCGATAACTCAATATCACTATTGCTAAGCAGTAATGTACTTGATATTTTAAAATTTGATCAATAAATGAAATTACATTTATGAGTGAAAAATTTAAGAAAGGATTGATACAGGTTAGTGGTATTATTACTATTGCGGAGTTGGCCCGAACAGGTTTGGTGCATAGGAATATTAATCAATCCATGATTGAGGTGATTGAAAAAGTGTTTCGTCCAAAGCACATAGAGTTACATGCTGAATCTACCCATGCTTCTTATTTAACTGTGCCAACACAAACGAAGGTGATGACTTTCTCAACACCAAAAGGCTCTAATCGTATCATGTTGAATAGAGCACAAATACTGCTCAAAGAATTGATTTTTCTTATCCGTTGGTTGCGCATCATCATTCGTGTAAAGGCTACTAAGGCTGATTTAATTTTCATAACATCTGCTTTGCCCATTACACATTTTCTGATTAAATTAACTTGCAGTTGGCTACCTAAACACACACAAGTTTGGCTATTACTTCATGGTGAGGTAGAAAATATTCGATTTGTAGGAAATGCCTATTACAACTTATTGGCTAAGGCAATTAAATATCGCCCTCAAATACCAAATTTTAAGTATGTTGTGCTAGGTGATTATATTAAAGCCAATCTTGTAAATGCATTCAACGTGCCTCAAAATCAAGTGATTTCCACTACTCATCCGTACCAATTTAATCCGCATATTTTACCCAAGGAACAACCTATGCATCAACAAAAAATAAGGTTTGGTTCTATAGGTGTGCATACCTCCATTATCAAATCAAGTGAACTGATTTACGCATTGGCTGATACCTGCAAACAAGAAATTGAAAGTGGGGAAGTCGCTTTCTTTACTGTTGGAAAGCATGAACCGGACATGGCTTCTTATTATAATCAATGGGTAACAAATGTGGCAACATCAAAAGAGATGTTGAGCCCCGTGGCTTTTGAAAATGAAATCAAAAAACTTGACTATTTGTTATTTTTCGCTTCCCATGATGCTTATCGATTTACGGCAAGTGCCACCATGCTCGATGCCATTAAGTACCAAATTCCGGTAATTGGAATTAGAAATGATAGTTTAGCCTACTTTTTTAAATTAGGCGGTAAAATTGGTTATATGGTTGAAAATATGGAGGAAATGGCGGTGTTAATTCGTGAAATCAAACAAAAAAAGGATCTTCAAGCCTATGCTCACATGCAACATAATTTGAAAAATATGCAAACATTTTTTACAGTTGATTATATTGCATCGCAACTTCATAGTACCTTAACCAATGACTAAACAACTGAAGGTTAGCGTTGTGATTCCCATGTATAACGCTTCCTCACATATAGCATCTTGTTTAATTTCTGTATATCAACAAACCTACAGTAATTTGGAAGTGATTATTGTTGATGATGGATCAACAGACGACTCTTATGTGATTGCAACTTCCGTTTCCTCAAAATATCCTCTTGTGCCAACCGTTATGGTGCAAAAGCCTAATGGAGGGGTTTCATCTGCGCGAAATGCGGGGTTAAAAAAAGTAACCGGTGATTACATTGCATTTTTAGATGCTGATGATGAATGGTTTGAAGATAAGATTCAGTTTCAGATGAATATCTTTAACCAACATCCTGAAATTGAATTTTTAGCGTGTAACCCCATACAAGACCAAATTACTCGTTTCTTTCTTAAAAAGTTTGAATGGTTGAATACCATAAAGGTGGGCGACTTAATTTATAAAAACTACTTTCAACCTTCAACCGTAATATTTAAAAGTAACATTGTAGCCGATATCGGCTATTTTGACGAGACCCAACGTTATGCCGAAGAAGGGAATTATTTTATGCGCATAGCCAATAAATACAACTGTGTACTCGTGAATAACCGAATGATTTATTACGGAAAAGGCAAAAAGGGATTTGGGGATTCCGGCTTGTCTGCCAATATGAAGGAAATGGAGAAAGGGGAGCTTAAAAATCTTAAATTTGCCTATAAACAAGGTTACATCAATATTATTCAATATTTTTCGGCCTTAATTTTTTCATTAACAAAATACATGATCCGGTTAACTCGGGTTTCAATTAAAAGGTGAATTCTTTTTATCGCACATATGGATTGATTGGAGTACTACGTTTGGTGCTTTTTAAAATTCGTACCTTTTTTATTGCTCCTCAGGCAAGGCTCATTCGTTTTCCAATTGAAATCAGAAATCGAAAAAACATTCGTATCGGTAAATCATTAACCACCGGTTTTAGGTGTAGGATTGAGGCCTATCCTGAAAATACTGAGGAGGTTTGTTTGCAATTAGGTGATTTTATTGAGATGAATGATGATGTGCATATTACGGCCAGAAAAAAAGTGGTGATAGGGAATCATGTACTCATGGCCAGCAAAATTTATATTTCTGATTGTGCACATGGAAATTATTCTGGAGACATAGAACACGATTCTCCTGAGGTTCCTCCTTCGCAACGTGCCTTAACCGCCAACGAAGTTATTATTGAGGATAATGTTTGGATTGGAGAATTTGTAAGTATTTTACCCGGTGTAAAAATAGGTAAAGGAAGTATTATTGGTACCATGTCGGTGGTTACTAAAAGTATTCCTCCGTACTGCATCGCGGTAGGTTCTCCTGCCAAGGTAATTAAGCGATATAATTTCAACACTAAAAGATGGGAGAAAGAATAATTTATGTCGAATAAGCGAGTGTTAATTACCGGAGGTGCCGGTTTTATAGGTTCTAATTTAGCCAATCAGTTGGTAGCTAAAGGTTACGAAGTGGTTGTGCTTGATGTATTGTTGGAACAAATACATGGCAACAACCCTCTGCAATCACCTTTGTATTTGTCAATTAAAGATAAAGTTGAATTTATTCAAGGTTCTATACTCGATAAAGAATTATTGTATCAAGCACTTCAAAATATTGATGTAGTGGTGCATTATGCTGCCGAAACCGGAACCGGTCAATCTATGTATGAAGTGCATAGATATACTGAAGTGAACATTAGTGGAACGGCACTTTTGTTGGATTATTTGGTGAATCAGCCTAATAAAGTGAGTAAGGTTATTATCGCCTCATCACGTTCTATTTATGGAGAAGGTAAATACCAATCAGAAAAATATGGTGTGGTTTATCCCAAACATCGTGATGAAAAAGAGATGCTTGCAGGCAATTTTGAGGTGAAATATTTGGATGATTACAATTTAACTTGTTTGGCTACCTCCGAGGATTCGAAGATTCATCCTTCATCTGTGTATGGCATTACCAAACAAAACCAAGAACAAATGGTAATGACGGTTTGCGCTTCCATCAAGGTACCTGCTGTTGCCTTACGCTATCAAAATGTGTACGGTCCGGGACAATCCTTAAGCAATCCATACACTGGCATTTTATCCATCTTTTCAACCCAAATTAAAAATAAATTACCACTCAACATTTTTGAGGATGGACTTGAAACCCGCGATTTTGTTTTTATTGATGATGTGGTGGAGGCTACCATATTAGCCATAGAAAAAGAGGAAGCCAATGGAAACATATTTAATGTAGGTAGTGGTGAAGCCACAACGGTAAATTATCTCGCAAAATCATTGGTTGAGAATTACAATGCAGATGTACCTATTCATATCACTGGTAAATTTCGCCTGGGTGATATTCGACATAATTTTGCCGATTTAACGCTTATTCAAAATGCCTTAGGATTTTTACCTCGTGTGAAATTTGATGACGGCATTAAACGTTTTTGCGATTGGGTGAATACCCAAGAAGTGAATGCCAGCCGTTATGAAAACTCCATTATTGAAATGAAGAATAGAGGGTTGTTTAAATGAGTTTGCCACTAGCTGATAAAAATGTACTTGTATTTGCTCCAAAGTTTTTTGGCTACGAAATCAAAATTTCCGAAAAACTCAAAGCGTTAGGCGCAAATGTTCACTTTTATGATGAACGGCCTGCCAATACATTTTGGACCAAAGCGTTTATTCGCATCAACCGAAATTTGGTAAAGTCATCCATCACCAATTACTACAACCAAATACTAAAACAAACTGCTCAACATCAATTTGATTATGTGTTTGTGGTGAATCTTGAAGCCATGACTCCCGAGATTGTGGATGCCTTAAGAAACCAACAAAAACAAGCTAAGTTTTTGTTGTACATGTGGGATTCCTTGCAGAATAAAAACTCAGCACTTATGGTGTTTAAAAAGTTTGACTACTGCTATTCATTCGATAAAAGTGATGCATTAAAATTTCCTGAGTTAAAATTCAGGCCACTCTTTTTTATCGATGAATATGATTGTAATTTATGGCCTGCTAAACCTGCCATTCAATACGATTTATGCTTTATCGGAACCGTGCACAGCGATAGGTATAAGCTCATTAAAACCATTCAAAAGAAAGCCATATCTCTGCAATGTCGTGTATATTTTTACTTGTATTTTCATAACCCGATATTATTTTTCTATAAAAAAATACGTGATGTAAAGTTTTATGATGCCAAGTTTAGTGAATTTCATTTTACACCGTTACATGCAAGTGATATTGCCGAAATTATTAAACAAAGCAATGCCATAGTTGATATTCAACACCCCAAACAAAGCGGGTTAACCATGCGTACCTTAGAAATGCTTGGTGCCGGTAAAAAGTTAATCACCACCAATACAGCCATCGTTGAGTACGACTTTTATAACCCTAATAACATTGCCGTTATTTCCAGAGATAATCCGGAGTTGAATGCCGAATTTTTGCATTCTGCCTACCAAGAAGTTGATCAACAAATCAAATGGAAATATTCTATTGAAGGCTGGTTGTACGAAATCTTTATGCTCAACAAGTCATGAAAGTTTCCATCATAACTGTAGTGCTCAATAATCAAGACTTTCTTCGAGAAGCCATTGAAAGTGTGTTGCATCAATCCTATAAAAACATTGAGTACATTATTGTAGATGGTGGTTCCAATGATGGAAGTTTAAATATCATTCAACAATACGGCAATCAAATCACCAAAATTATTTCAGAACCTGATAATGGCATTTATGATGCCATGAACAAAGGTATAGCCTTGGCCACCGGAGAGGTAATTGGATTTTTGAATGCAGACGATTTTTATGCGCATAAGCAGGTGATTGAACATGTGGTTCAGCGTTTTTCCATGAATCATTGCGAAGTGGTGTATGCCGATTTAAATTATGTGTCGCGTACCGATAAAAATAAAATCATACGGAAATGGCGATCGGGGAATTACCATCCCCAAGCCTTTGAAAAAGGCTGGATGCCGCCTCACCCTACTTTTTTTGCCTCACAATCTGCTTATCAAAAATGGGGCGGGTATGTTCAAGAGTTAAATCAATCAGCCGACTATGAGCTGATGTTACGTTTTTTGTACCTTCATAAAGCCAAATGTTTTTACCTGCCCGAAGTATTGGTGCACATGCGCGTGGGCGGGCAAAGTAACCGTAGTTTTAAAAACCGATTAATGGCTAATATTCAAGACAGAAAAGCTTGGAAAATCAATCAATTACGCCCCAAATGGTATACCTTGTTGCTAAAGCCAATCTCTAAAATTGCTCAATTTTTCTGACTTTATTTTTACGGCCATTTTACGCAAGAAATCAGTATTTTGCAGCCTGTACTAAAATGGGTACAATATGCGTTTGGTTATAGTAAATATGCCTTATAAACCTTTTCGTTTTTTTGCGTTTGCAGCAATCTGCTTAATGAGCACCTCATTATTCGCCCAACAATTGGGGTTTGAATGGATAAGAACTTATCAATCTTATTATAAATTCAAAGTGGGTAAAACGGGTGTTTACCGCATTACTTCGGCTAATTTAAATGCGGCAGGATTGAATGTAAACAATGTTGATCCTCGTAAAATACAAGTGTTTCATCAAGGTAAAGAGGTGCCTGTATTTGTTGCAGGCGAATCGGATGGTGCATTTAATGCAGGGGACTATATTGAATTGGTAGGTTTTAAAAATGATGGAAAGGTAGATTCAATTTTATACGGTAATCCAAATTGGCAACCCAATAAGTTCGTTAATCTGTTTACAGATACCTCGGTATATTTTATTACTATTTTACCGGACACTTCTGTTATTCAGCCTTTACGTTTTACCATTAACAATGATTACAATTTTACGGGACTAACTCCTGAACCTTATTTTACCGATACGGTAGTGGTTACCCCAACTGAAGAATATTTAGATGGGCCTGATTTGATGAATGCCAATGAAAAATACATTGCATCTGATTATGAGGATGGGGAAGGATGGGCCAGCGAAAGGGTGGCTTGGTACAATACCCGCACCATTCCGCTTCGTACACCGCAACGCGCACTCATTGGGCCGGCACCAACCATTGAATACAAATTTATTGGGGCATCTAATGCTCGACCTAATTCGAACAATGTAAATCACCATGTACAAATAGCCATTAGTAATAATAACACCAATTATAACCTCTTAACCGATCAGCAATTTTTAGGTTATTTGGCCTTGAAATATTCACCTGCTATTACCGCATCATTGCTGGGTGATCCCATCACTTATTTTAGAATGAGTGTGATAAATGATTTGGGTGTGCCTTCCGATTTTGTCTCTTTATCATACGTGCAGTTAAGCTACAGCCGATTGTTTAATTTAAACAATGCCTCTGAAAAATTCATGTTCATTAACCATGTGCAAGGAGGAGCCAGAAGTTATGTGCAATTGCAAGGTGTAGGCAATAGCAATCAAAATAATTTATTGGTGTATGATTTAACTGCATTGCGCAGAACAACCTCTTTATTTAGTAATGGAAATGCGCAGTTTCTGTTAAGTAACCCGGGGAGAACCAGTTTTATTTATGTGTTTGACAGCACTGAAATAATGGCCCCTGTTGATTTACGTGCAGTGCAGTTCCCGAATATTAATCCGGTTGAAAATTATGAATTCTTGCTGGTAACACATCCTACGCTGAATCAAGCCGCTGAAAATTATGCAGCCTATCGCTCGCAAAAATATAAAGTGCTCAAAGTGTTTAGTGAGGAGTTGTATGACTTCTATTACTACGGTAATGTAAGTCCGCTTGCCATGAGGCGATTTGCCACTCACCTCATTACTCAACAAACCCAACTTCCAAAGTTTTTATTGTTGGCAGGCAGAGGCTATCAAAATGATAAGGCAAGATTTACAAGTTTATCTTCACCAAATCCACAAGAAAACTACAATAAAAATTTAGTGCTGGCCTATGGTGTTCCGGGTGCCGATGCCATGTTTACTGCCGGGATATCCGATAATGGTTATTATGCCGAAATCCCAACAGGAAGAGTATCTGCAGCTACTAACCAAGAACTTCAAAACTATTTAGATAAACTCATTACCTATGAAATGTCGCCTGATACCATTTCGTTGTGGCGCAAACATACCTTACATGTGAGCGGTGGAACCCGTTCTAATGAGCAAGCGGAATACAAAAGGATATTAGATAACAATGCCTCAAAGTTGCAAAGTTTCTATATTGGTGGTAAAGTTTATTCTTTTAATAAATCAGTAAATGTACCATCCCAATTGGATTTAAAAGACCAGTTGGTAGAAATACAAAATGAAGGTGTAAACATGGTTTCGTTTTTTGGTCACGCATCGCTTACCATTTTGGATGTTGATATTGGAAGTATTGGTGATTTAAAAAATAACGGCAAATATCCTTTCTATTACTTTAGCGGTTGTAATGTGGGCAATGCCACCGAGCTTGATCCGCAAAATGGTGGAGTAATTTATGCGAAAGATTATTTATGTACGGCCAATAAAGGTGCTATTGGTTGGCTAGCGCATTCCAACTTCTCCTTTGATGGATTTTTGGAACCTATCCTCAATGCATTTTATACCAAATATGCCATTACCGATTATGGCGAACCGGTTGGGAATATTATTCGTGATGTAACCAAGGGTTTGTCTAATGGATCATTTATTACACGTAACCACAATTTACAATGGATTTTACAAGGTGATCCGGCCGTGCAGTTATACAGTCCGGGATTGCCTGATTATACTTTAAATGCAAGTGATGTTTTTGCAACCAATGCCAACCTTTCTATTCAAAATGAATTTTTGGATTTAGGGGTAGTGGTAACGAATTTGGCAAAAGCAGTTGACGATTCTGTAACCATTGGTATAAAAAGAACATTGCCCAATAACCAAGTGATTGTATATCCATCTCAACGTTTTAGCAAAGTATATTACAAAGACACCTTTAATTTAAGGTTTGAAATGTTGGGTGATTTGGCTTTGGGCAACAACCGCATTGAGGTGACCGTTGATGTGGCCAATGAAATTGATGAAGTATTTGAAAACAACAACACCGTTTCGGTAAATATTTTTGTTCCGGGCAACGGAACCATGTTGTTGTATCCTACTAAGGATGCTGTTGTAGGCCGAGATACCGTTTGGTTAACCATTCAAAGCAATAACATTTTCTCAACCAATAATCCATTTATTATTGAAGTTGATACCACACCAACATTTAATTCAACCGTAAAAATTAATTCAGGAATTTTAGTTGCTGATGCCTTGTTACGATGGCCATTTAAACCCATGTTTGGTGATTCGGTAACGTATTATTGGAGGGCAAGGCTTAATGTGAGTGAACAACAAGGAGGCCGTTGGAGTGAGGGCAGTTTTACTTGGATTAACAACCATCCGGATGCGTGGATGCAACGTACTTTTGCTCGATTGATGGATTTATCGGGCGGTGAATTATTGGTGGTTGATACAGCCAATCAAAAGTTTGAGTTCAGTGAAAATACGGCCATACTAAATGTATATGCCAGTAGATTCAGACATAGCGGACGCGGTGTTTGGTATGGCGAGAATCAAAATCCGGGCGCATTAAATTGTGTGAGCAATGGTGTTTTTGCCATCTTGTTTGATCAAAGAACGCTTCAACCATTTATTAATCCAAAGTTTCCTTTAAACTGTGCAAATGTTATTGCCAATAACCAAAATCCTTCTTTACGTAAATTGTATTATTATGGTTTTCCAAACTCAATACAAGGTCAATCCGATTTCAGGCGATTTGTTGATTCGGTTGAGGAAGGAACCTATGTGGCAGTATTCAGCATGTATGATAATGGAAATGCCACTTGGTCCAACGACACACGTTTGGCGTTTATGAATTTGGGTTCATCGCTTATTGCCAATATCAATCATCCGGATATTGCCTTTAGTATGGTTGGGCGTAAAGGTGCCGAAATGGGCACTATTGCTGAAGATACAATTTTGTCCTACTTTCCTGATACATTTACCACCACCACAGCTGTATTGTTCGGGAAATGGTTTACCACCAGCGGAAAAAGTAAATTAATTGGTCCTGCAAAACAATGGCAAACTTTGCACTACCAATTGTACAGCAAAGAGGGTGATGGAAACGACCACAACAACATCCAAGTTTGGGGAACTTTAGCAAATAATGTTGATACACTTTTACTAAATAATGCACCCAATGGAGCTGATTTGAGTGGCATTGATGCCAAACGTTTTCCTTATCTTAAATTATCGTTTACGCTTTTTGATACGGTTTACCGCACCCCTGACCAATTTGGTTATTGGATGATTAAACATCAACCCGTACCCGAAGGAACCATTTCCATAAAAGATGGATTTAAACTTCATAACGAGGTGTTGGAGCAGGGTGACAGTATTTATATCAAAGTGGCCTTTCAAAATATTTCAGAACAACCATTTGATTCTCTTCCTGTAAAAATAAAAGTGATTGACGAAAACCGCGTGCCTGTTTATGCTTTCACCCAAAACCTGAATGCGTTAAATGCAAACCAAATGCGTACAGTTGAGAAAAAAATATCAACCTACAACTTAAAGGGGCAGCATGGTATTGAAGTGTATTTTAATGAAGGTCCTCAGCAAGAAATAACCAAAGTAAACAATTACCTGTTTAAAAACTTCTTTGTGAATGCTGATGTGCGTAATCCGATTATGGAAGTTACGTTTGACGGTTATAAAATTTTGAATGGTGACTTCGTTTCTCCTCAACCTTTAATTCGTATTACTTCAAAAGACGACAGTAAGTTTAAACTGCAAAATGATACTTCCACATTTGTACTGTTTATTCAAACCCCGGATGATAACGAATACATGCCAATTAGTTTAAGTAGTTCTGAAATTACATTTATTCCGGCTACGAATGAACAAAACAAAGCTGCTTTAGAGTATCGTCCAAGGTTTATTAAGGATGGTGTTTACCGTTTGAAGGTATTGGCCAAAGATGCCAGCAATAATTTAAGCGGGGGAGAGTTTTATGAAATTGATTTTAATGTGATGCAAAAATCAACCATCACACAGTTTTTCCCTTATCCAAATCCGGCAACCACCAATGTAAAGTTTGTGTTTACCTTAACGGGTTCATTACCTCCTGATGATTTGTTGATTCGCATCATGACGGTTAGCGGTAAGGTTGTAAAAGAAATTACCAAGGCTGAATTTGGGCCCATTAAAATTGGAAATAACATTAGCGAATACAGTTGGGATGGAACGGATAACTTTGGTGACAGGCTGGCCAACGGGGTGTATTTATACCAGGTGCTTACCCGTATCAACGGCAATGCTATTGAAAAACGAAGTACCCAAGCCGATCAATTTTTTGTTCAAAATGTGGGCAAAATTTATCTGATGAAATAGTTATTAAACGTATTCACTACATATCGCATGGCGAAAAGCCAACAGGAGGTTACTACCATGAAAAAATGTTGGTTGAATACCTTGCCCAACAACTTCAGTTAGCGCCTGCTATTTACAGGTACTCTCAAAATGCGACACAGCCGTTTGCTTACCTTAGTTTATTGTATTTTGCTTTTAAACATGCCAATGCACATGTGGTGGTTACGGTGCAAAGATTATGGTTGCCTGCATGGATCAAATGTTTATTTCATGGTTCAAAGTTGGTGGTGGTATGGCATCATTTACAACCTGATGCATCATGGTTCACCAAAATCAATTCGTATTTGCTGATTAAACTTTGTCATTCATCTCAAGCCAATATCCGCTTGGTGGTGGTTTCTGATTATTGGAAAAATTGGTTTATCAAAAGAAGTGTATCTCCTGATAACTTGGTAATGATTCCTAATTTATTCAACCCGGCAGATTATCCAACAACTTCCATCAAACATGAAAAACTGATTTGTTTAGGTCAATGGAGTGAAAAATTGCATGAGGATATTTTTATCCTAGCAGATGAACTAACTGGGTTGGGTTATGAAGTCTATTTTACTTCAACAACACTTATAGCAGAACAACGCTACCCTGTAATTCATTTTACCCATGAACAATACTTGCAAAAATTAGCCTCAGCTGCTTATTGTGTGTGTTTAAGTGCCTATGCCGAAGGTTGGAACAGAATGGCGCATGAGGCTGTATTGTGCGGTACAACTGTTATTGCATACCCAAAAGGTGGGTTGAATGATTTATTAGAACAATCGGATATGCTGGTAGCAAAGGATGTGGCACATATTATTGAAATCATCCAACAAGGTATACACCCGACTTTAAATGTTGATTTTATTAAGCGTTACGATTTGAACCAAATTTCCTATTATGCAGGTAGTTTAATCGGGTTTTGTAACAACCGCTAATACTGCATGCAATCTGTAAAGAAAAATTACCTTTATTATTTGCTGATGTTGGTTACCAATATCTTGTTTCCGGTGTTGGTGTTTCCTTACATCGCTCGTCAATTAGGTCCGGATGGACTTGGTGATGCGCAGTTTGCTTTACAATACAGTAAATATTTTGCGATTATGGCTTCTTTAGGTATTCCTGTTTATGGTATGCGTGAGGTTGCCAAAGTAAAGCATCGTAAAATGCGATTAAACAAATTGGTGAGTGAGCTCATTATGCTCAATATCATCACCTCACTCATCAGTGCTGTTATTTATGTTGGTACTTTATATTACAGCAATGTATTAAGCTTACATCGTGAATTGTTTTATATCGCAGGGTTGCAAGTGGTGTTGGGTTGCTTGTCGGTTGATTGGATTTTTGTGGGTTTAGAAGATTTTAAAATCATCACCATTCGTTCCTTGGCCATTCGCTTGCTTACGGTGGTGTTTTTATTTGTGTATGTTCATTCCCCGGATGATGTTATTCCGTATTTACTCATTTCGGTTTTGAGCATTGTATTGGGCTACCTTTGGATCTTTTTCTATGCCTTAAAACAAATCAAGCTGCTTTGGCGTGGCCTGAGTTTTATCAACCACCTTCAACCCATTTTTCTCATATTTTTAATGAATGTGTGCATCAGCATGTACACTGTTTTTGATACAGCCTGGATTGGATTTTTAAGTACATCAGTGGCTGTTGGATTTTATTCGGCTGCCATCAAATTGGCCAAAATCGGAATTCCGTTTGTAACCTCATTGGGCACAGTGCTTATTCCTCGTTCAGCCCGCACATTTGCTGCAAATATTGAGCAACCGGTGCATTTACAAACCTCATATAATTTTATCGTAGATATTAGTATACCCATGGGTGTTGGTTTGTTTTTATTGGCTCCCGAATTAATTTTTGTGCTTTCGGGCCCGGAGTTTAATGAAGCCATTTGGGCCATGCGTTTGCTTAGTTTTTTACCATTTATTATTGGGTTAAGCAATTTGTTTGGTATACAAATTTTAACGGCTGCAGGTCACGAAAAGTCGGTTTTGGTGAGTGTATTTTTGGGGATGTTGCTCAATATTATACTCAATCTTTTGTGGGTGCCCCAACTTCATCATAACGGTGGTGCATTGGCTATTTTATTCACCGAATCTTTTGTTACGCTTATTAC
>JBKDBG010000081.1:0-13240 GCA_046314755.1 Bacteroidota bacterium
GTTGAGTGCAAATGTGATGCTAACCAAATTCGGATTTATTTCAGCCGATTTAGAAATGGTTGATTACCGCAATGGTAGATTAACTTCAGGCACCTATGCCTTCAGCAGTGAAAACAGAAGAGCACAACAAGTGCTGAACGAAGCCTATATTTTACGTGTAGGTTCAGAGTTTAAATTGGATGACCATTGGCGATTTCGTTTAGGATATAACTATGCCTCTTCGCCCTATCAATCCAATGCAACCGGAGTGAATAATGCTGATTTGGCTCGGCAATCTTATTCAACAGGGTTTGGCTACACCGATGGACATTATTTTTTAGACTTAGCCGGTATGCTCACTCAGTTTAAAGAATACTATACACCTTATGAGGTGGACGGAGGTTTTACACCAACCGGTGTAGTTACCAATAGATTTTACAATTTTGTTTTATCAACCGGAGTTAGGTTTTAATGTTTGTTGCGGCAATCATGCATGCGAATGTTAACTTTGCAGCATATCCATGAGTTCAACCATTAAAACCGGAATTGTTTTATCAGGCGGAGGTGCCCGAGGCTTTGCACATATTGGCGTACTCAAAGCATTAAATGAAGCAGGCATTTATCCCGAAATGATATCAGCAGTTAGTGCAGGGAGTATTGTTGGGGTATTGTATGCCGATGGATTTGCTCCGGATGAAATTTTCGAACTCTTTAAGAAGTTAGATATTTTTAAAATACTGAAATTTTATCGCCCGGCCTTTGGCATGTTAAAAGCTGACGGATTAGAAAAAGCTCTTCGTCAAAATTTACGTTCAAAAAATATAGAATCATTACCTATTCCTGTAACCATTTGCGCCACCAATTTTAGTAAAGCACAAACAGCGTTTTTTACACAAGGCGATATTGTATCAACCGTTTTAGCCAGCAGCGCCATTCCGGTTGTTATTAAACCCATACAATTGCAAGGTGATTATTATGTAGACGGGGGATTAATGAATAATCTACCCGTTGAACCTTTGCTGGGTGTATGTAATGAAATTATTGGGGTGAATGTAAATCCGGTGAAACAGTCAGGGAGTTTTGCTTCATTTAGAAATTACACCGATCGCATTGTGCATCTGGCATTAAGAGCCAATATTCAAAACAATATTCAAAAGTGTGATGTGTATATTGAACCTCCCGGATTAATGGATTATCATATTTTTAATATCTCCTCAGCTAAAAAAATATTTGATATTGGTTATGTGCACACTAAGCAGTTAATCAAGAACATGCAAAAGGAAATGGAATAATATGTAAGGGTTTAATTAAATTGAATTGGTTTGGCATTGCTTTTGAAATAACAGGAATAAATTTAAGTTTGAATAAATAAATTACGACTATGAAAACTACTATGAATAAGGTGCTAAGCGCAGCTATTTTATTAACAGGGATAGCTTCTGTTTCTGTTTCGTGTAAATCAAAAAAAGCAACACCTATTGAGCAACAAACAGGTGCTGTAGAAATTTCAGTTCCTTTCTCAGGCAAGGAATTTCAAACCGATAAGGAAAACTTCCGTGCCCGTTCATCAGGCAACAGTCCTGATATGGTTACCGCTAAAAAAATTGCTCTTCAAAACGCTAAGAGTGAAATGGCGGGCATGATTCAATCTACCATGAAGAAAGTTACCGAACAATACACCCAACAACGCCAAATGGGAAACACCCAAGAATTTAACAATAAGTTTGAAGAATTGGCGCGTGAGGTAACCAACCAAACGCTTACGGATGTGGGTGTAATTGGCGAAAAAATTTACAAAGAAACCAATGGTACGTTTACTTATTGGGTAGCGATTCAAGCAAATAAACAAACTGTTTTGGAGGGTATGACCAAAACCATCAGCCAAAATCAAAAACTGGCTCAAGACTACGACAAGAAAAAATTCGAAGAAATTTTTAACAGTGAAATGGATAAGTTGGCCAAAGAAAGAGGCGGAAACTAACCAGTAAAATTTCACCACCAAAAGAACACATAGCTGTTGTTATGTGTTCTTTTATTTTAGGCACTCAGTTCATGCATAAAAACATTACATATTATTTTCTGCTATTGTTATTTGTGTCCGCTTGTCGTTCGGGTGAAACGCACAAAAAAGTACCGGCATGGGTTAGCCAAAGGCCGGTGAACGAGGCCTATTATGTAGGTATAGGTATTGTAAATAAACAAACCGGTACCGCTAACTACCAAGCAACTGCCAAAAAGGAAGCGCTTAATGATTTAATTTCTGAAATAAAAGTAACGGTTTCTTCTAACTCGGTGTTGCAACAAATGCAAAACAATGCAGAGTTTAAACAACAATTTGAGAGCCAGGTTAAAGTTACTGCATTAAATGAAATTGAAAATTATGAAGTGGCAGGAAGTTGGGAAAATGAAACCAACTTTTGGATTTACCTTAGATTAAACAAAGCCCAATATGCCGAGTTGAGAAGAAGGCGTATGCAAAGTGCAGTTGAACGCGCGGAAGACTTTTTTAGCAGGGCCGAAACCATGAATATGGTTGATAATTATGCGCAAGTATTAAAGTTGAAATTAAAAGCATTGGCAACGGTGCAAGATTATTTGAATGAAGAAATCATTACCGAGCACAAAGGAAAACAAGTATACTTGGTGAATGAGATTTTAGCTTCCATTCAACAACAACTTTTCCAAGTGAAGGTAAGAAGCTTAACCGGAACCTTAACCGGCAAGGTGGGTAAGCCTATTCAAACTCCTTTTGATGTAATGGTGCTATTTAATGATTCAACCTTAGCCCAACAAAAAATTGCTTTTGTACCCATGATGATGAAAACAGAACAGGGAAGAATGGAATATGGAACCAGCACAGAAACAGATCACTTGGGTATTGCCTCTTTTTCCATAGGAAGAATTTTGGGCAAAGAACCCATACAATTATTGCGCATTGGTATAGATGTAAGTGGTTTTTTAAAAACCGATTCCTTGAATTTTGCACTCAAAAACGTACTGAAAAATATTGATGTGCCGAGTACATTAATTAGGGTACAAGTGCAGCCCATAAAAGTATTTGTACAAACTATTGAAAAAAACCTTTCCAAAGAAATGGGTGTACACCCACTTGAAAATTTACTAAAAAGACAATTGGGTGATGCAGGTTGCAATTTTGTAACCAATAAAAATGAAGCCGATTACGTATTGATGGTTAATGCCAATACCAAACCATTAGGAGTAATTTGGGGCAATATGCAAACGGCAGCGCTTGATGCCACTTTTTCTTTGATTGATCAAAAAAGCGGAGCTGAAATTTTTAAAGATGCCATACAAGATTTACGAGGTTTTCAAACCACTCCGGAAAATGCCGGCCTCGATGCCTATAAAACTGCACAGAATCAAGCCACTAAAAACGTTATTCCAAAACTTTTGGAAGAGTTGTTAAAGGTTGAAAAATAAGGTGATTAATCCTCATAAATCAATTCATCCATAAAACTTCTAAACTCGTTGGAGGTTTTGTGGTCCCCAATTTTTTGTGCCAAATGCAAGCCATGGTCTAATATTTTTACGGCCTCATTATCTCTGTTTGTTTTTTGTAATACAATGGCCAACTGGTAGTGGCAAGCAATGTTATCCGGCTCGATGGCCAGTACTTTTCGAAAATAAGCTTCGGCATCATCTAATTTTTGTGCACCCATATGTTCCATTCCCATCGCATAGAGTAAGAAGGTGTCATTGGGGTTTTTCTCTAACATTTCAATTAGTTTTAAAAGCCTGTTATTTGACATTTCCATAAAAACAAAATTTAATTAGTTTTGTCACTTATTTAGAAACCTATTTTTTTATGAAGATATTAGTATGTATCAGCAACGTTCCGGATACCACAACGAAGGTAACGTTTACCGACAACAATACGAAGTTTAATACGCAAGGCGTTCAGTTTATCATCAACCCATATGATGAGCTGGCTTTAACACGCGCTTTGGAAATTACAGAAAAGCAAGGAGGAACAGTAACAGCTGTTAATGTTGGACTTGCTGATACAGAACCAAGCATACGTAAAGCATTGGCTATTGGCGCAAATGATGCGGTGCGTATTAATGCAGAGCCTGTTGATGCCTATTTTGTGGCAGAACAAATTGCTGCTTATGCCAAGGCTGAAAATTTTGATTTAATCCTAACCGGACGTGAGTCAATTGATTATAACAGCGGCTTAGTTGCCGGTTTATTGGGAGAAATGTTAGGCATCCCATCAGTAAACGTGATCACCTCTATTGAAATTGAAAATGGTGTAGCAACCATGGAAAGAGATATTGATGGTGGACGAGAGAAGTTAACTTGTAAACTGCCACTAGTAGCCAGTGCTCAAAAAGAATTAACAGAACCTCGAATCCCGAATATGCGTGGTATTATGGCTGCCCGCACCAAGCCCTTAAAAGTGGTTGAGCCAACCGGAAGCAACGCATTATCAACCACAGTTGGTTATGAGTTGCCGGCTGCTAAAGGCGGAGTAAAACTCATCCCTGCCGACCAAGCCGAACAATTAATTGATTTATTACAAAACGAAGCAAAAGTTATTTAATATGATTTTAGTATACGCAGAAAATATTGACGGGAACTTCAAAAAATCAACGTTTGAAGCCATTACTTACGGAGCCGATTTAGCGGCTGCCAACAATACTCAATGTGTTGCAGTTTGTATTGGCCAAGTGGAAGAATCAAAATTGGCTGATTTGGCTAAGTATGGTGCCGATAAAGTTGTTACGGTTAAAGGCGATAAATTAAATCAATTTGTTGCAGAAGCTCATGCAAAAGCATTTGCACAAGTTGCAAAGGCTGAAGCCGTATCAGTAGCGGTTATATCAAATACCTATTCGGGTAAATCAATTGCTCCTCGTGTGGCGGCTTCATTACAAGCTGCAGTGGCTACGGGAGTAATTAGCATGCCTGAAGCAGGTTCGGCATTTAAAGTGCGCAAATCGGTATTTAGCGGTAAAGCTTTTGCTGATGTGTTATTAAATACGCCTGTGAAGGTCTTGGCCATCACACCAAATACATTCAGTATAAAAGAATGGAATAAAACGCTACAAGTTGCTTCTATTGATGCAGGTATTAGCGATACTGATGTGGTAACTAACCCGGTTGAGGTATCGCGCGTTACCGGAAAAATTGCGTTAACAGAAGCGGAGCTGGTAGTAAGCGCTGGTCGTGGAATGAAAGGTCCTGAAAATTGGGGAATGATTGAAGAGCTTGCAGATATTTTAGGTGCTGCAACCGCTTGTTCAAAACCGGTAAGCGATATGCATTGGAGACCACACAGTGAGCACGTAGGACAAACGGGTATTACCATCAAACCGAATTTATACATTGCCATTGGCATTAGTGGTGCCATTCAACATTTGGCCGGAGTTAGCTCAAGTAAAGTAATTGTGGCCATCAATAAAGATCCTGAAGCTCCATTTTTTAAAGCGGCTGATTATGGTATCGTGGGAGATGCTTTTGAAGTATTGCCTAAATTGATTGCTGCGGCTAAAAAAGTGAAAGCAGCAGCTCATTAATAATAGTAAAATTGTCATTTGATAGCAGGAAGGCGGCCTCGCGTAGCGAGGCCGCCTTCTTTTTGTAAGCCCACTTACCCCGAAATTGAACACTTAAACTTATTGTCTAAATCAATCGGAATCTTATTAGCATGCCGTTTTTTGTAGTAGTATTATTACATTGCATGTTCAATAAATCAATTAAAGTTGTAAAATTTTTTACTTTCATGAAAAAGCTACTGCATGTAATTACTGTTTTGTGTTTTGCAATTCCTTTGTTTGCCGCTACGGGTGATACTACCTCCATTCGGGTATTTAATGCATATCATATGAATACCTATGGCAATCACAGCAAGAAGGCACTATTGCCTTCAACGGATAAAAAATACCAAAAGGTTTGGCTTAAGCTTACACTAGGTTGTTTATCAAACGGACAATGTGAATGGGATTATACCGTTAAATTATATACCCGTGAACGCACAGGTGTTATTGATTCTAACCTAAAACAAGCTCCTTATTTACGAGTAAACGGAACTCCACGTGATTCGGTGATGTTCTCAAGAGATACCACTTGGGTAACTTCATATAACGCAACTACACTCACTACGGATTCGGTTCCTTCAGCAAAAAGTACCATCGTATTATACAATGATGCCAATCAGCCATTAACGCCAACTGATACTATCATTGGTTTTGCTGTTAATTACTGGAAGTATTATTTTAACATCAATGGAGCAAAACAAGATTCTGTTTGGGTAGGTGCTACGGAAGTAATCAGACAACGTTTCACGCCATATTATGAGAAGTTTGAGGTAATTAATAGTTTAGAGCTAGGTAGATTTATTTCTCCTTATGCGGTTAATTTCCCTAAATCATTTAAGTATGATTATGTGTATGATGTTACTGATTATATCAAATACTTAACGGCCAACGGAGGTGATTCAACGGAATTACGCATTGTTTACGAAGGTTATTCTTATGGATTTACTGCAACTTGGGATTTAATGTATGTGGAAGGTACACCGCACAGAGATGTAATAGAAGTGAAAAATATTTATAACGGCTATTACAATTATGGTCAAGCTGTTTCCATAGAAAATGCCTTAAACGCGAAAACATTTTCAGTACCAGTGGGTACTAAACGAACTAAAGCTCGTATCATCATCACAGGGCATGGTGGTGAGCAAAACCAAAACTGTGCAGAGTTTTGTCCTAAGTATATGTACCTTAAATTAAATGGCTCGCAAATTGCCGAACAGCTGGTATGGAAAGATGATTGTGGTTCAACGCCAATTATTGCGCAGCCCGGTACATGGATATACAACAGAGCTAATTGGTGTCCTGGTGAACGTATCCGTAATTTTGATTATGATTTAAACGTAAATGCCGGTTCAACCAATACTATTGATTTGGATTTGGAGCAATTTACTGCCAATGGTGCGGCAGGATATAATATTGCCTTACAATTAATTTATTATAAGGATGCCAATTTTGAAACAGATGCTTCGGTTGAAGATATTATTTCACCAACCAAAAATTTCTGGTACAATCGCATCAATCCGGTATGTAAAAGCGGTAAAATAAAAATTAAAAATTGGGGAAGTACTCCGCTTACTTCTGCGCAAATTTCTTATCAAATTGATAATGGTGATGTGTTTACCCAAAACTGGACAGGTACTTTAAACGTAGAGCAAGAACAGGAAATTAATTTACCTGAATTACCTTGGCCTGCAAATACTACCGATAAAATTTTTAAAGTATGGCTCAGTAAAATAAATGGTGCTGATAATGATGGCAATTCATACAATAACACGATGCACACACCTATTGATTTACCAATTGTTTTACCGAATCAATTTATTGTTGAAACACGCACCAATAATGTACCTCAACAAAACCGTTATACGTTAACCGATGAAAATGGAAATACAGTGATGACAAAAACGTTCTCTGCGGCTTCTACGATGCACCGCGATACCTTTAATTTAAAATTTGGTTGTTATACGTTGCGTTTAACCGATGAAGGAAACAATGGACTTGGATGGTGGGCAGCAGCTTCTGAAGGAAATGGTATGTTTCGTATTGTTTCACCTCCACCTGTAAGAGTATTACGTACTTTTAATATTGATTTCGGAACATTTGTTGAGTTAAACTTCCGTGTTCAATACAAGGTGGGTGAAGATGAGTTTGATTTAACAGCGGCTGATGTGCAAGTGTATCCTATTCCTGCACAACAACAATTAAATGTATCGGGAGTTGATGCTGCCCAATTGTTACTTACTGATGTTGCGGGACGCGTAATCACTTCCGCTTCTTCAACCAATACATTAACTATTGCTGAGGTGCCGAATGGTATTTACTTTTTAACTATCATCACCAAAACCAAACAACAAGTGGTTAAAAAAGTACAGGTTCAACAGTAATATAGTCCAAATAAAATTATTAAAAAACCCCTTCATTGTGATGGGGTTTTTTATTTTTGAGATTAAGCAATGTCAATTCCATTTGTAAACATACATACACACTTCAAACCGAATAATACCCAACAGCAGGTAGTGAGGAATGCTTATGTGCAACATGTCAAACAAGCATTACCTTCAGTTGATTATTTAATATCAGTTGGTTTACATCCATGGCATCTACATGCCTTAACAGAAAAGGCTTGTAACGATGTATTGATTGAGCATGCCGCACACGAAAAGGTGTGGGCCATTGGTGAAATAGGTTTAGATCGAGCGATTAGTACTCCTTTGTCAATCCAAACAAAATATTTTGAATTGCAATTGAATATTGCTCGTGCCGTTAAAAAGCCTGTAATTATTCATAGTGTGCGCAGTTACAATGATTTTATTCCTTACCTTAAAAAAGTTCCTATCCCGTTTATATTTCATGGGTTTAATGGCAATATTCAACAAGCGAAAGACTTGCTGAAACATGGAGCTTACCTTTCATTTGGTGCGGCTGTAACAAAAGAACAGTATTCGCAGGTGATTCAGTCGGTACCTATGCAACAATTGTTTTTAGAAACTGATCAATCATTAATTCAAATTGATGCCATCTATCGAAGAGCGGCTGAAATTTTACAAGTGCAAACTGATGAGTTAAAATTGCAGTTATTTAATAATTTCGCAGGCCTAAAATAAAACCACATCATGAAATCAATTCAACCTTGGATGGGTAGAACCCAATTGTTGCTTGGAGAAGAAAAATTGCATAAGCTGGTAAACAGTAATGTGTTGGTAGTAGGTTTGGGTGGTGTAGGTGGAATAGCGGCAGAAATGATTGCACGAACAGGTGTAGGCAAAATGACAATTGTTGATGCCGATACCGTTGAAGCAACCAACCGCAACCGTCAAATACCTGCCTTAAAAAGTACCGAAGGTGTATTGAAAACAGAGGTATTGGCAAAACGTTTGCTGGATATTAATCCTGATTTGGAACTTACTGTTATTCCGCAATATTTTAGGGATGATTTAACACATAAAGTGTTGGATGAAGGTAACTTTGATTATGCTTTGGATTGTATTGATACCTTGAGTCCGAAAGTATTTTTTATTAAGGCTTGTATTGATAGAAATATTCCCTTAGTAAGTAGTATGGGCGCAGGAAACAAAGTAGATCCTACTCTAGTTAAGGTAGCTGATATTGCAGATAGTTATAACTGCCGATTGGCAAAATACACGCGTAAATATTTACATAAGTTTGGCATTTATAAAGGGGTTACAGTAGTGTTTAGCGCTGAAGAAGCCAGTGATGAAGCCGGAGTAACCATGGTGGGTGCAAGAAATAAAAAATCGGCACCTGGCACCATTAGTTATATGCCTGCTGTTTTCGGTTGTGCGGTAGCAAGCGTAGCCATTCGCGGCTTATACAACCGATAACTTAAGATAATTGTCATTTTTTTAGCATCTGCATTCCATTGGAAAAATGCATGGTTTTAACTTACTTGCCTTTCTATTTATAAAATCGATATAATAATCAATACGTATGACAAAAATTAAAGTAGCAAATCCTGTTGTTGAGTTAGATGGTGATGAAATGACTCGCATCATTTGGAAGTTTATTAAGGACAAATTGATTTTACCTTACCTGGAGTTGGATATTAAGTATTATGATTTAGGTATGGAACATCGCGATGCTACCAATGACCAAGTAACTGTTGACGCTGCTGAGGCTATAAAAAAATACAATGTTGGGATTAAATGCGCAACCATTACTCCTGATGAGGCACGCGTAAAAGAGTTTAATCTAAAACAAATGTGGAAGTCGCCAAATGGCACCATTCGTAACATTTTAGATGGAACCGTTTTTCGTGAGCCTATTGTGTGTAAAAATGTACCTCGTTTGGTTCCAAATTGGACTGCCCCAATTTGTATTGGTCGTCATGCATTTGGTGATCAATATCGTGCTACTGATTTTGTTACAAAAGGCAAGGGCAAGCTTACCATAAAATTTGAAGGCGAAGATGGGCAGGTAATTGAACATGAGGTGTATAATTTTAAAGGTGATGGTGTAGCATTAGCCATGTACAATACCGAAGAAAGTATAAGAGGTTTTGCGCATGCATGCTTTAATCAAGCTTTACAAAAAGGTTGGCCATTATACCTCTCAACCAAAAATACCATTTTGAAAAAATACGATGGAAGATTTAAAGATATTTTCCAAGAAATTTATGTGGCTGATTACAAAACAAAGTTTGAAGCTAAAGGTATCGTGTATGAGCATCGTTTAATTGATGACATGGTTGCTTCGGCACTAAAATGGAATGGTAACTTTGTTTGGGCTTGTAAAAATTATGATGGTGATGTGCAATCGGATACCGTTGCCCAAGGTTTTGGTTCATTGGGTTTAATGACATCTACCTTAGTTACTCCGGATGGAAAAACCATGGAAGCTGAAGCTGCTCATGGAACAGTAACTCGTCATTTCCGCGATCATCAGGCCGGTAAACCAACTTCAACCAATCCAATTGCTTCCATATTTGCATGGACACGCGGTTTGGAATTTCGTGGTAAGTTAGATGGCAACGAGGAATTGATTAATTTCTGTCAAGCTTTAGAACAGGTGTGTGTTGAAACGGTAGAAAGCGGAAAAATGACAAAAGATCTTGCCGTTTGCATATACGGCAATAAGGTTAATCATGGTGAACACTACTTATACACCCAAGAGTTTTTAGATGAACTCGATAAAAATTTAAAGCTTAAGTTAAATAAGTAAATCTTAGAAAGCCCGGTAGTTCACTATCGGGCTTTTTTACGGTATTTCGGCCTGTTTAGGCGCTTGATAATTGTCAGCGGTAAAAATAAATAGAAAAATAACCGTTTCTATTGCTTTTTATGAAAATGAATTTAAATTTGTTTGAAACGTTAAGGTTTTGTTTTACTAATCAATAAACAAAATTTGCGTTTGGTGAACAGATTCTCATTGGTAGAATGTATTCATCCATTAATCAAAATATTAACCTGATTATGTATAACAACATTTTATTATTTGTTGGCAGCTTGGCGGTTGGTGATTTATACTTTACAACCTTGTTTTATCTGGGGCTTGTTTTCGTCCCGTTTTATGCCGGTTATTTCTTGGGATTAACAAGAGCTAAACGTCCCAATAGTAAGCTTTGGAAGATTTTCGGCAGCAATAATCGCACAAACTAAATTTTAAGGAAAGGCCTTTCATGCGTATTATTGCAGTATGAGTAAGGCTCAGGAGTTGCATCAGTTACAACAAATTAAACTAAAGGTACTTAAGGTGCTACAGGAAAACGAAGCGCTTAAAACCCAAGTTCAAAGGCTTAACAATGAAATGGATAGCCTAGTACAATTAACCCGCCAACAAAAAAATACCATTGAATCGCTCCAAACACAAAATAAAATTGTTAAACTTGCTGAACGGATGTCGTTTGATGCCGAATCCAATCAAGAATTAAAAAAACTGATTCAAGATTATGTTCGACAATTAGATGACTGCATACGGTTATTGAGCGAATAGAAGCTTAATGTTAAACGAGTTATCCATTAAAGTAAATATAGCCGATAGGTTTTATCCGCTTAAGGTTGATCCTAAGCAGGAAGAAATCATTAGGCAGGCAGCTCAGCTGATCAACCAAAAAATAAAGTTGTTACAGCAGCAATTTGGTGGTTACGATAAGCAAGATATGTTGAGTATGGCGATTTTAGAAATCACCTCTGAACTGTTAATGATGAAACAACAAGGTAACGAGGTGGAGCAAGGAATCTCGAAAGAGATGGAAGCAATACAACAACTGCTTAAACAAATAACGCTTTAACATTAGTTTTTAAAATCGCTTAAGTGTTACCGTAGTTTTATAGTAACTAACGTTTAAAAACATTTAAGTAAGATGAGTATCTCATTAGTCATTATTGTGGCCATGATTGCACTAGGTGCAGGAGCCGGAATAATGTATGTAGTCAACCAACAATTAATGAAGAAAAAGGCCGATGGTATGCTTAAAGAAGCTGAAGCCAAAGGTGAATTGTTGTTAAAAAATCGCCAATTAGAGGCAAAAGAAAAGTTCCTTCAACTCAAAGCCGAGCACGAAAAAGAGGTGATGCAACGCAACCAACAAGTTGCTCAGGCCGAAAACAAAATCAAACAAAAAGAACAAAGCCTAAACCAAAAGCTAGAACAAGTGCAGCGTAAAGATGCTGAACTTGATCAAATGAAACAAACCTTGCAGCGTCAACAAGAGGTAATGTCTCAACGCAAGGACGACCTTGAAAAAAATATTGCTAGCCAAGTAAAACAACTTGAAAAAATTGCAGGGTTAACCGCTGAAGATGCTAAAAAACAATTGGTTGAAACATTAACCAAAGAAGCGCGTACCGAAGCCATGACTTTAATTAAAGACGTGGTTGATGAAGCAAAACTTACCGCAGGTAAAGAAGCTAAAAAAGTAATATTAAATACCATTCAACGCACAGCTGCAGAGCATGCCATTGAAAATTCAGTTTCGGTATTTAATATTGACAGTGATGAAATGAAAGGGCGTATTATTGGTAGAGAAGGTAGAAATATCAGGGCATTGGAGTCAGCAACGGGTGTTGAAATTATTGTTGATGATACTCCTGAAGCCATTATTTTATCATGCTTCGATCCGATAAGAAGAGAAATTGCTCGTTTGAGTTTACATCGTTTAGTTCAAGACGGACGTATTCACCCGGCTCGTATTGAAGAGGTGGTTGCAAAAACCCGTAAACAATTGGAAGAAGAAGTAGTTGAAATTGGTGAACGTACCTGTATTGATTTAGGAATACATGGATTACATCCGGAATTAATTCGTATGGTGGGACGTATGCGTTACCGTTCGAGTTACGGACAAAACCTTTTGCAACACAGTAGAGAGGTTGCCAATTTGTGCGCCACCATGGCTGCCGAGCTTGGTTTAAATGCCAAATTAGCTAAACGTGCAGGGTTGTTACATGATATTGGAAAAGTGCCTGATGATGATGCCGAAACGCCACATGCATTGTTAGGAATGAAGCTTGCTGAAAAATATAAAGAACATCCTGATGTGGTGAATGCAATTGGTGCCCACCACGATGAAATTGAAATGACTTCAGCCATTTCTCCAATCATTCAAGCTTGTGATGCCATCTCTGGATCTCGCCCGGGAGCCAGACGCGAGGATAGCGAAAACTATATGAAGCGTTTACGTAACTTGGAAAATATTGCATTAACCTATACCGGTGTTGAAAAGGCATACGCCATTCAAGCGGGTAGAG
>JBKDBG010000082.1:0-15640 GCA_046314755.1 Bacteroidota bacterium
AAACAGTGGTAATCATTCTTCAAACGTTTTTAACACAAACCTTAACCAGTTATTTAGGTTTATGGTAAATTGGAGCTCAAATACTGATGATTCAGGAAATCCAATTGAATCAATTATTGTAACGTTTGAGCCAATTGATTAAAACTTTTTATTATTTAAATTACACAAGTAGGGATGAGTTTTTATAGCTCATCCTTATTTCCATAAATACTGTCTTTTATGATAAAAAAATATTTATTCATCCTCATTTTACTTAGTAATTTTTGTGTTAAGGTGAGCGCACAAAGTTCTCCAAAATTGATGGGCATGGTTGAATTACCATCGGTAGGGGAGATTGGTGATTGTATATTTGACGTTAAAAACAACAACCTAATTGTAGTATCAATTGATCAAGTATATTTTTACAGATTATCTAATGAGGGTTCTGTTATCAGTGTTGCAGATATCGGCCGTTTACCAATTAATTTTAAAGAAATTATTTATGATATTTCATTAATCAACGATACTTCGTTTTATCTTTTAACAAGCAAATTTCTGTATTCGTTTCATATTAATTTTAAAACAAAATCTGTATCTAACTCACCTAAAATTTTGTTTAAGCAAAAAAAGCCGGATTATATTGATATTTATCCAATAAAAAATAAAGAAGACCTGTTTTTAGGTGTTAACTTTACAGGATTTCCGGAAAAAGAGCCCAAGATTAACATCAAAAGTTTAAACAGCCCCAAAGGCTATAAACACTTTGTAAAATGCGACCCTTATAATATTTATGCCAAGACAAAACTTGTTGCAAGTAATGGTTTAGGTAATTTTATTTTACAACCTGATTACCTTACAAATGATTTGCTAATTTTAGATTCAAATTTAAGGGTAATTAATACCTTCAAGTGTTTTGATTCAACCATTTTTGACCCTAAATTGGGAGATGAGCTGTGCAAGCAAGCACAAAAATATCGAGCCTTTGGAACCACAAAAGAGCATGATATCCTCGCAGCTAAAGCAGATCAATTTCCGTACATTGATAGGCTTATTTTTGTTGACGACACCACGCTTTTAATAATGGGAACTTTTCCGGAAAAGGTAGGAATCGGTGTTTTGTTTTCAAAATTTTACTTTAATGCAACGTTCACTCAATTGTTAAAAACAGAGACGTTATCGTTTTCATTTGGTCTGAAAAATTTAAATAAAAATTATCAACTAGAAAATACACCAATAAATCCTTTTGGTAAATTAACTCGGTGCGATGGTGGTAAAATTTATTATATTGATTGGGTTGTTGATACCACAAATGTAGTTTCAAATGCTGACTATCAAAAAGCAGCCCTTGCAGGTAACTACACTAAGGCAGGCATCTACATTTTTAAATAGCGTGTTTTTGTTTTAAGCGCTTGCCCAAAACAAGAACCTTACCGTTATGCCGGAGCACAAAAAGTAGCCCAGGCCTGCATTAATTTTAATGAATTAAAAGATGGTGAGCGTATTTTATTTTATTCGCGCTTTACGGGTTGCCAAGGCTGTCGAAGTTTAGTAAGGGAAGAAATTGAACAATTGCTTTTTCCTTCAAGCCTTTATGTGGTTACAAATAGTAAGCAAATGCCTTTAACCAATAGCCGCATGTTTTATGATTCGTTAGATTTAATAAACGTAACTGATTTGGGATTTGCTGGCCCAACTTTTTTGGAAAAACAAGGCGATAAGCTTGTTTATTTATTGGAAATTACGGCAACCAATAAAGATAGTTTATACTATTTTTTTCCTAAAGCGAAACGTTAAATAATGGCTGTTGTAATAAATAAATAAGGCGAAAATACTTTTAAAACTACAAGGTAAAGCTGGTTTAAAAAGCCTCATTTAAGGTAATGTACAAGGCACTTATTCCTTTTTCACCCCAAGCATAATCCAAGCGCATGTTTACCTTTTCGCGCGGAATGGCTTTCATTCTGATACCAATGCCATACATGGGCTTTACATATCGGTTTAATTGGTTAAGTGTTGGAGCCACATTACCTGCGCCTCCAAATAAGGTAAGGCTTAATGGCCCCCAAACATGTTTGCGTAATTCTGCTTGTAAAGTGGCTGCCTGTAAATCACGGTATCGGCCAAAATAATAACCTCTAAAATAACTTTCACTGCCTAAGGTTCCCATCATTCTAAAGGGTGTTTGGGCGGTGTTGTATTGCAATAAGCCTTGTATGGCCAATACATTTTCACCCCATAATCCAACATATTTTCTGGCATCAAGGGTAAGGTTGGTAAAATTATGTTCGCTGCCAATTCCGGGGCGATATAAACTGATTGAAGCATCAATAAAACTTCCTTTGGTAGGAAAATAAATATGATTTCTGCTGTCGTAAGAAAGCACAGGGCCAAACCCCGATTCAAAATAGCCTTTGTTTCCAATTACCTCGGCATTTGATAAGCCGTTTTCTTGCACAAAGCGCAAATTGGTAAGACGCTCAAGGTTGTATTGAAATCCTGCATACACGTTATGGCCAATGAGTTTCGTGGCTTTTATGGCTACTTTGTGTTGCGTAAATGAATACGATTCTTTGGTTTGATCAGTTACCCTATTGCCAATGCCCCAATAATATTCCACGAAATCGGTGTATTGATAAAAGCCTCTCAGGTTGTATTTGTTTTCTTTGAAAAAAACATCGAAAAACGGACGCACACTGCTTTGTTTGTTTTGGGTGAAAATGGTATTTACACGTACCACCGAAGTTCGTGTGATACTATCTTGCGAAGCTTTAAAAAAGTGAGCCAAACTAACGCCTGCTTGCCACCGTGTTTCGGGTTTGTAGGAAACAATAGGAATCACAAAAAAGTATTTCTTTTTGGGATTGGTCGAATCGCCCTGAACCAATTTGTATCCCCAATCCATGGTGCGCAGGATAAAGTTTTTTTGTTGTGCAAAAGCCATGCATTGCATCATGCTAAACAGCAACAATAAACTCATTTTTTTGCCTACAACCATTTTATGCCAATACTATTAAATCGATACCCAATATTTACGCCCACACAATGTGTGTTCAGCATCATAAAATTCTTTTTGAGGATATTTAAACTTCCGTCATAAATATAGTAAACACTGGCAAACCAATTCTCGTGATTAATGCCTAAAATATTTTTTGAGTGAAAAGAAAGATCAAGCGGAAGCCCTTTTTTAAAACCATCGGAAGTATTGTTATTAAACCATCCGGTACCAACCCCAACAAATGCTGATGGAGAAAAAAACCAATTGCCGGAAGCCCCAACGAAATTATAGGCGTATCCCGGTTTTAAGTTTAAGGTAACATAACGCATTTGGGTAAGGCCGCTCATTGAAAAGTAATCGGCATTGTCAACCGGTTTGGCAATAATGGAAGAGTCGGCTCTTAAATTTCTAAATTGAAGATTTGCCAAAAGCACCGGAGATCCTGCAGAAATACGTTGTTGCTCCTGTTGTGAAATGGCCGAACGCATGGAAAATTTTTTATGGTTTACCGCATAAAAAAAATTAAATCCTCCATTCGAAATAAATACATCAGGCCTGATTTGTGCTGCTGCCAAATCATTACCGCCTCTCATCATTCCTTTAAAATAACGGTAATATACCTCTCCACCGAATTTGCGTTGAAAGTACCCAAATGAAATGTCGTAGTAATCGGTTTTTCCATAACGCTTTTCATCACTTTGGGTATGCGGCAATTGAAAGCCTACGGCAAGGGTAAATCGTTTAAATCCCAATGAAACCCCCGATTGTAATTTAACATTTGGAAATAAACGAACGGTAACGTTGCGGTTTACCCTTTTGGGGCTGAACACTAAGTCAACATCAGTAAGCCAATTATTGATTTGAATGTTGTAAACCCGCTTAAACTTTTTAATGTAAGTAGTATCCTCTTTTTGGTTTTGCGCATGTACAGCGTTCGCCAAAAAGAGGAGTGAAATAAAAAGTATGCTTAAGCGAATATTCATTATGGTTTTAAACGACCATACATGCGAGGGAAAGGAATACTTTCTCTTACGTGAGGAAGTTTACATACCCAAGTTACAAGGCGTTCCAATCCTAATCCGAAACCTGCATGCGGCACCGAACCGTAACGTCTTAAATCAAGGTACCACTCGAAAGCTTCCATCGGGAGTTGGTGTTCGTTAATTTTATCAATCAATAAATTTAAATTGGTTTCACGTTCTCCACCCCCAACAATTTCACCGTAACCTTCGGGAGCCAGGGTATCAACACCTCTGGCAAAACGGCTGTCGTTCGGATCACGTTTCAGATAAAACGCTTTTACTTCATGCGGCCAGTTGTAAACCATAATTGGCACATCAAACAAACGAGTTAATACGGTTTCGTCACTTCCGCCAAAGTCGTCTCCGTATGCAAAGTTGCGAGCACTTTCAATCCAATTACCAGCGTTACTATACCATTCGTCAAGATCATTTTTTTCTTGAATTAATTTATCAATTTTAGATTGAAAATAACCAATTTCGCCTTTCTTTAAACCTGGTTGGGTTAATTTTTCTTTATAATTATTAATTTCTAGTGTCTTTGTGATAATGTCATCAGCCACTATTTTTCTATCTTCTTCTAGTGAAGTAATTGCATTTTTGCCGTTTACATCTTTTTCACCTTTGATAATGGCCACGGCTTCGTCATACGTTAAGCGTGGAAAAGGTTTGGTAATGTTTTCCAATATCGAAGTATCACGACCAATCATTTCCAATTCAGCTTTATTGGTGGCTAACACTTCGCTTACTACCGAGCGTAAAAAACGCTCAATTAAGTCCATGTTATCAAAAATATCATGAAAAGCCATTTCAGGCTCAATCATCCAAAATTCGGATAAGTGCCTGCGGGTTTTACTTTTTTCAGCCCTAAAGGTTGGGCCGAAAGTGTAAATTTTATTGTGGGCCATAGCCATGGCTTCACCATATAATTGTCCGGATTGCGATAAATAAGCAGGGTCACCGTAAAAATCGGTTTCAAATAAAGTAGAAGTTCCTTCAACCGCATTTCCTGTAAACAAAGGCGCATCCATTTGTAAAAAACCTTCACCTTGAAAAAACTTATGAATGGCAAAAATGATGGTGTTGCGTATGCGCATAATGGCCCATTGGCGTTGGCTTCTTAACCACAAATGGCGGTTGTCCATTAAAAATTCAACCCCATGTTCTTTTTTGGCAATTGGGTAGTCAACAGCTACTTGAATGAGTTTAACCTCAGTTACTTGAATCTCGTAACCCCCAATTTGACGGTCGTCTTTAACCACCTTGCCTGTAAGTTCCAAAGAGGTTTCTAAAGTTGCTTTTCTGGCCTCCTCAAAAACCGCCTCACCAACATTATTTGCATCTACCACACATTGGCATAAGCCTGTACCATCGCGCAAAATTAAAAATACAAGTCCTTTACTCTCACGCTTATTAGCAGCCCAACCTTTTAAGGTTATACTGCTTCCTTCGTATTTACTTAAATCTTTAATATACATTTCTTAACTTTGTTTCGTAATTAATTTGGTGCAATTATAATAAATTTAGCACGTTGAATTGACCAATTAAAACAAGATTGGCACAATTTTTAAGGGCTACCCCAATATGTTAAAACAAGGTTTACAACAAAAGCAACTACAAAAGCTTACCCCACAACAGATTCAGTTTATAAAACTGTTGCAGTTGAATGCTGTTGATTTGCTAAAGCGGGTTGAAGAGGAGTTAATGGAAAATCCGGCCTTGTTACGTTCGGATGATGAAGATGCAGCTCCAAAAGAACAAAGAGATGATGAGGTTGAAATTGCTGAAGGAACCGAGGCAGAAAGCAATGTTTCGGTGGAGGATTATTTGGCAGATGAAACTTTTGATGTGAAAGAATATGTGAATGATGATTATGATGCAGATGGATTTCATTTGAGTGATGAGGGCCCTGATGATGATCGAAAAGATTCTCCCTTGGCCGATAGCAGCAGTTTTCATGAGAGTTTATTGGAGCAGTTTATTGCCATTGCAGCCAATGAAAAGGAGGAGTTGATTGGGCAGCAAATAATAGGTACGATTGATGATGACGGGTATTTAAGACGAGAGTTGATTGCCATCATCAATGATTTGGCATTTTCTCAAAACATAGAAGCTACCTTAGAGGAAATGGAGCATTGCTTGCAAAAAATTCAAACTCTTGATCCTGCAGGCATTGCAGCTACTTCATTGCAAGAATGTTTGTTGTTGCAGCTCAAGCGTAAAGACCATAAAAAGAAGGAAGTGGTTTTGGCTGAAAATATTTTGAAGGATTACTTCGATGATTTTACCAAAAAGCACTACGATAAATTATTAAAACACTATAAAATTAATGATGCCGAACTAAAAGAGGCCATCAATATTATCGTGCATCTTAACCCAAAGCCGGGCGAAAGTATTTCCAGCTCAAAACCGCAATTTATTTCACCCGATTTTGTGTTGATTGAAAATAGCGGTAAACTGGAGGTACAACTTACTGCGCGCAATGCACCTGATTTGCGGGTGAGTAGAAATTACATGGAAACGTTAAAAGGTTATGATGCCAATCCGAATCCAAGTAAAGAGCTCAAACAAACCGTGCAGTTCATCAAACAAAAATTGGATGGAGCCAAGTGGTTTATTGACAGTATTCGTCAACGCCAACACACCTTGTTAATCACTATGAATGCCATACTCGAAATGCAGTACGAGTATTTTATTGAAGGCGATGAAACAAAGTTAAGGCCCATGATTTTAAAGGATATTGCGGATAAAGTTAGTTTAGACATCAGTACCATTAGCCGCGTAGCGAATAGCAAATACATTCAAACCGATTTTGGGGTGATTCCTTTAAAATTCTTTTTTAGTGAAGGTATTACTACTGATGACGGAGAAGAAGTAAGTAGCCGAGAAGTGAAAAAAATATTGAAAGATGCCATTGAAGCAGAAGATAAACGTAAGCCTTTGCCGGATGAAAAATTAATGGAGATTCTAAAAGAGAAAGGATACAATATTGCCCGTAGAACGGTGGCTAAATATAGGGAGCAACTCAATATTCCTGTGGCAAGACTGCGCAAGGAAATTTAACCTTTATTGGCTGCCATCGGTATCCCGCTTTTCCTGCTCCTTTTTTATTGCCTGTGCCAATGCTTCGTAAATTGCATTGCGGGTTTCTTCATCCTCCCAATCAAACAAGTTCAGGTTTTCCGGATTAATGTAAATATGTTCTGTTGTTTTTTCTTTCATGTGGGGGGAACACACTTTTACTCAAATAGAACAAAAGAATGTGGAACAAACAACGCCAACATTTATAAGTACGGGTAAAAATTATACTTGGTTGAAAATTAGGGATAAATGGTGGTTTAAAGCGGTTGAATTTAACCTTACACTCGTCACTTTTTCTCCACATGTGAGGCACAACGGCAAATTTCTTTTTTATGCTTCATTGCTTGTCTTATTTTTACAGGCATCATGCAGTTTAAACACATAACAGGTCATACACTTATCAAACAAAAGTTGGTACAAACCGTAAAAAACGGACGTATCAGCCATACGCAATTATTTTTAGGGTCTGAAGGTGTTGGAGCATTACCACTAGCGTTGGCCTATGCGCAATTTATTAACTGCCAAAATCCAACAGATGAAGATAGCTGCGGGGTTTGTTCGTCATGCATCAAATTTCAGCAACTTATTCACCCCGATTTACATTTTACCTATCCAACCATTGCTATTGAAAAAAAGAAGTTGAGTGCTGAATTTATTGAAGAGTGGCGAGCAGCCTTTTTAAACAATCCTTATTTAAGTGAATTGGAATGGTTGTTAAGTTTGGATGCTGACGGTAAAAAACAAGGCAATATTACTGCTGAAGAGTGCAGAGACATCATCAGAAAGTTGGGTTTAAAAGCATATGAGGCCAAATACAAAACGGTAATTATTTGGTTACCTGAGTATTTGAGATTAGAAGGCAATATTTTATTGAAGTTATTGGAAGAACCACCTGCCAATACCCTTATTTTAATGGTGGCTCAAGATGCGGATAAGGTGATTGCTACTATTTTATCACGAGCACAAATGTTGCGTATTCCGGCATTAAACGAAGATGATGTGGCCCAATACTTAATGGAAAAGTTTGAAGTAGATCCGGAGTCGGCAAAAAGCATTGCACGAATTTCGGAAGGAAGTGTGGTGCAAGCGGCTACTTTGCTGCAAGCGGGCCATACCAATTATTTTGAGTTGTTTACCAAATGGATGCGCATGTGTTACAATGCACGAAAAGAGGCTGATGAAATTAGTGCTTGGGTTGAACAACTTGCCTCGGGTGGAAGAGAATTCTTGAAAAGTTACCTGGGTTATTGCTTGCATATTTTTCGCTCAGCTTTCGTTTACAAATACGGAACGCCCGAATTGCTAAAGTTAAATGCAGAGGAATCTGCCTTTATTGAAAAATTCAGTAATACCCTCACCCGTGAAAATGTTCCTGTGCTTGTTAAACTTATGAATGACAGCATACATCATATTGAACGGAATGCCGATCTTAAAATCACCTTTTTCAATCTTTCTTTGTATATTGGCGCACTGTTAAATAAGCAAAAGCCTCAATAAAGGCACTATTGTTCATTTTTAAATTATAAAAGAATTAAATATGGGTTGTGGATCAGGAGGATGCAGCACCGGAGGATGTGGAGGAGGATGTAGCTCGGGTGGTTGCAATAAATTAAATACCTATGATTGGCTGGTTGATATGGATTTACCGGCCTATATGAAGCCATTTGGAATCATTGAAGTACATTTTAAAGGTACACGTAAAGAGTATTATGAAAATGTAGGTAACCACGATATTACCTTAAAAGATATCGTAGTGGTTGAATCAGATAATGGTTATGACATCGGTAAAGTATCACTCAAAGGAGAGTTGGTAAAGCTACAGTTGAAAAAAGCCGGTATTACCGATTACGAAAATCATCCGTTTCCTAAAATCATTAGGCGTGCCAACGAGGCAGATGAAGCGAAGTATAAAGAAAACAAAGAGCTTGAAGTGCCTACCATGTACCGTGCACGCAGCATTGCCATGGAACTTGGTTTGCAAATGAAATTGAGTGATGTAGAGTATCGAGGCGACCGCAGAAAGGCAACTTTCTTTTATACTGCTGAAGAACGCGTAGATTTTAGAGAATTGATTAAACGATTAGCTGATGCATTTAAAGTAAGAATTGAGATGCGTCAGATTGGTTACAGGCAAGAAGCGGCTCGATTAGGGGCCATTGGTTCCTGCGGACGAGAGTTATGTTGCAGTACTTGGTTAACCGATTTTAAATTGGTGCATACCAACGCTGCCCGCTATCAAAACTTGTCATTAAATCCTTTAAAACTATCAGGCCAGTGTGGTAAATTAAAGTGTTGTTTGAATTTTGAATTGGATGCTTACATGGAAGCATGGAAAGATTTTCCTACCGAAGAAAACCTCACGATTGAGTTTAGCAATGGGCCTTACAGGTTGGTTAAAACTGATATTTTAAAACGTACCATGTGGTTTGCGCCAACACAGGAATTTGGCGGAGAGTGGATTCATTTTCACACCAATCGCGTTAAAGAAATTATTGACGAAAACAAACAAGGCATTAAGCCGGAGTTGGTGGTTCCTAAAAAAGAATTGGTGATTAAAGAACTCGATTTCCAAAATGATATGGGTGTGGATGACATCAACCGTTTGGATGATCGCAGGTCGAAAAATAAAAACAAACGCAACCGCGATAAAGACCGTAACCAAAACCGCGGTGGTGAACAGCGCAGCCGTAGCAACAATCCACAAACCAATCAGCAAACAAAACAACAACAACCGCAAAGCGCTAATCCACCTTCGGACCAAGCGAATACCGGTAACGCTGAGAATCAGCCACGCAACAACAATAATAATAGAAGACGTAACAACAATAATCGCAACAGAGGAAATCGCAACCCAAACAATAACAATAACAATCCGATCAAAGAATAAAATGAGCAAGGTTGCACAACATAGTATATGGTTTGTGGGAGTATTGCTCCTGTTAGTTTTGGTTTCATGCGATCCGGCAAGGGTAACGGATGAAAACCGAAACATGGAGGGCAACGCATGGTATTACAAAAACAAAATTCCTTTTGATGTGCAAATAAAGGATACCGCTAAGCTGTACAATGTTTTGGTAAACATGCGCATCACAGCCGACTATAAATACAGCAACATGTTTGTGTTATTGCACACCACCAACCCCGATAAAAAAACAGATCAACGCAGGGTTGAACTTAAACTTGCCGATGAAAGCGGCAAATGGTTAGGCAATGGTTTAGGTGATATTTATGATTACCGCCAAATGGCTGTTAAAAAAGTAAAGTTTCCTCAAACAGGATTTTATCGATTTGAGTTAGAACAAAACATGCGTGATGATACACTATTGTTTGTGAAAGCCGTTGGCCTTCGTATTGAAGAGGTGATTGATTAAGAAAATCTTTTTTCAATCAACTGTTCCAAATCTTTTACCAAAGCGTTTTCGTTATTCCAATTGTATTGGTGTTTCAACTCATTAAAATAACGCAGTGCTTCATGCAAGGAGTTGGATGCATTCAGTTTCTCAATGGCTTTGGCATATTCAACCGTGTTTTCATTAAACAGGTTATTTACAAAAGCAATTTTCTTATTTAAATTAATGGCTTGCTTCAGGCTTTGTTGTTGGGTTTTGGTAATCTTTTCGTAAACGTCAGGTGTACGTAATCCTGCTGATAATTTATCTAATACACTTACTTCTTGCACCGGCACAACTGCAGAATCCTCCAATGTGGTTACTGCCGTTTGAACCACCACAGTTTGTTCTTCTATTTTAGGGGTCTCAGCAGTTACGGTTTGATTTTCTTTTTCCTCCATCAACTTTTCCAAATCATCCAAAGTGGGCTCGTTATCGGTAATTTCATTTAATTTCGATACTGAGTTTTCAAAATCCAAGGTTAGGTTGAGAGGAGCTTCAATAACTACCGGGGCTAATTCTTCTGTTATTTCAACCGTTTCTTCAATTACAGGTTCGGCTTGAGTTTCCTCTGCAACAACAACTTGCGGTTTTTCCGGCTCTACAGGAGGCAATACTTCATCAGGCTCATGCTTTAATCCGGCTAAAGGCAATAACTCCTCCACAGCCTGCGGTGCAGCAGGTAAGGCTGCCATTTGCGATTGCACTCTTAATAAAGAGTGGTATACATACAGTAATTGCTGTTGCAGCAAAGCCACATCCAACTCATTAAATTGGTGTTTATTTTTACTAATCAACTGATACGTTTCGTATAAGCTGGCAATGTCTGTGCTCAGTTTTTGTTGCGCGTCTTTTAAACTCATGATTTTAAATGCCTACACAAATTTGTGAAAAAGTAACCAATCGAAAAAATAAACTATTTTATACCTTGCAAAATATATCATGTTTTTAGAACCACGTTTACATCAAACAAGCCATAAAAAAGGCTGGATAGAAGTGATTTGCGGATGTATGTTCTCCGGAAAAACGGAAGAATTAATTCGCAGGGTGAACCGTGCCCGCATCGCTAATTTAAAAGTTGAAATATTTAAACCGGCCATTGATGTGCGCTATCATGAAACAGAAGTGGTATCGCACAACAGTAATTCTGTAAACTCGGTACCTGTTGCTTCATCACTCAATATTTTATTGATGCAGCAAGATGCAGATGTTATTGGTATTGACGAGGCGCAATTTTTTGATGAAGAAATTATTTACGTATGCGAACAATTGGCTCAGCGTGGTGTAAGGGTAATTGTTGCCGGACTTGACATGGATTATTTGGGAAAACCTTTTGGTCCTATGCCTGCATTAATGTCTATAGCAGAGTATGTTACCAAAGTAAATGCAATCTGTATGGTGTGTGGTGATTTAGCAACTCACTCTTTCCGTAAAACAAGTGACAACAACCAAGTTATGTTAGGCGAAAAAGATACCTACGAAGCCCGTTGCCGCTATTGTTTTAATGAAGGCATGGGTATTAAACCTGCATAATTTTTAAAAATCTAAACTTAATGAGATGTGGTAGATAGGCTTTCTGGCAACTTCATTGTCTTGAATGCCCCAAGCCATGTCAAAACGAACATAATACCCAAACAGCTTACTTCTTAAACCCGGCCCAAACCCGGCTACAATAGGTTCGCGTACGTTAATTACCGTTGCTCGTAAATAATTTCTTTCTATTATTTTTTGGTTAAAGGTGTTCTCATCACTGTAAGGGCCTTTGCCTGTCCAAGCGGTACCAATATCAAAAAATGGCATCACCAACAAATTGTTTAAAAACTCCGATCGCACAGGTCTGTTCATAATATACGGTACAATTGGAATTCTTAACTCAGCACTGGCTACGGCAAATGTACTTCCACTTCTTATGTTTTGTTTAAAACCTCTCATGTTGGTGGCCAATGCTTGAAAGGAATATTCTTCGGTTGGGGAACCTGAATTGGTATTGTCAAATTGAGGGAAAAGCCAGTTGTCAACTCCGCCCAACACATATTTTACTTTCCGATTTCCCCAAGAGGTATTGGCGGTTAAACGCACACAAAAAATAATATTCCGATGCACGGGTTCATAATGTCTCAAATCAAACCCTGCCGCATTTAATTGAATATCTCTGTTTTCAAAATTGATGTATTGCTCGTAAAAGAGTTTAAAACGTGTGCCATCCCATAAATTCAATCCTTTTGGAATCGTGTTGTCAAATACAATTTCACCTTTATAACCTGCCCAATAGGTATACTGATCTTCTCTTCTCAACGTAGGATTTGTAATGCCTTTAAAGATATCTCTGTCTTCACGTCCGAATACATTGGCCCTTAAACTCCATACTTGGTTTAATGGATATTTTGCTTCATACCTAAATTCATGTACCGTACTTTTAACGGTAGTTCCTTCTGCAGCGCCTTCGCGACTTTGTCTGAAAAAAGTAACCTTATGATCTAAACGTTTTCTTAAGGCTTCATAGGTAACAAACATATCAGCACCTTTTAAATCCATTGGAATTCTAAAGCCGCCTGTTAATCGGTAATCTTCAAACAAATCAACCAAACCAAATTTAAACATCCCGTTTAATCCCGGGTTAAACAGGTTTTCACCACCCGGTGTAATGGGTTGATAATACGAGTTGATTACCGTATTGTCAACTTGGGTTACCAGCTTATCCGCAAAAAAGGTGATGTGATAAAAACGAGGCGCACTTACCTTTAAAATTTTACCTTCAGCCAAAGCTTTCGGTTCAGGCTTAAAAGTTGGTTTGATATCTTCTGCTTTAAAATCATTCGGTGTAAATTCTGTTACAAAAAAGAAAGATTCAACAGGTTTGATACTATCAGCCGTGGTGCTGCTTTTGGGCGTGGTTACTTTGTTGTAATTCGGACTTAAATAAGGAATGTTTCTTTCTTTAAATACTCTCGGACCGATGGTGAAAGGTTTATTCACTGCTCCGTTTTTTAAACGAAACATATTTGGATAGGTTTCCGTTTTTTCTCCAATTTCTTCAATTTGTTTTTGAACGGGCGAGTACGTTATCCAATATCTTCCTTCGTTTAAAATAAAATCGTAAGTAGTTTGGGTTTGCTTACAAATATCATGGGCTAAAATGCTCCTGCTGTAATTGGTTAACGGGTACGTGAATACCACATCTTTGGTGTGAACAATTGTATCAATTTTGGCCACATCACTTCCTAAGCGAATGGTTTTTCCATAGTAATCAAATACCGGTCCGCGGTCTTCTAATTGCTCAAAGTACAATGTATCGATGGTACGTAAAGAGTCGTTACGGAAAATTTGTAACTCCGTGTAATCGTATTGTTCTTCAACACGTACAGCATAACGGTTACGAATGCCATTATACTCAGTTAAGTAGCTGTAGTATTTATTGCTGTACTCAACCGGATGTGTTTCATCAATAGAAGGAGTGTTGCTTAATCGTTTGAGTGCATTGGTTTGACCAACTTTTTCAAGGTCGTAAAGGTAAATATCCAAGTTGTTTTCCGATGATAAAGTCATTGGTGCGGCCGCTCCCAATGAATCGCTGTTTCGGTTTGATGCAAATAAAATTGATGAGCCACCATCAGCATATACCGGATATAAATCATCAAATGGGTCGTTGGTGATTTGTCGTTCTCTTCTACTTTGCATGTCATATAAATACAAATCACTTTGTCCTTTTCGTATGGCCGATATAATTAACATGTTGCCATTATCGGAATAAGCAAACGATGTTATTTTGTCAAATTTGAGGAATAGAATTTTTGTTTTTTTCTTTTTGATTAAATCAACCGTAGTGATGTAAATTTTTCCTTTTCTTTCATGCACGTACGAAACCTTTTCACCGCCCGGATGCCAGGCTACAACGGGGAAGGAGTGATCAATTTCTCTTTGATAATATTTAATACCACCTTTATGAATCTTTTTGTGCTTACCGGTTTTTGTATTCACTAACCAAACTTTGTATTTGCCTCTTTTATTGGTGGTAAATGCAATAAAATCACCTTTCGGTGCAACCTTAACTTTAGGTTCAATGTAGGGTGTGAGTCTGCGTTTAACTTTTATTTCTTGCAGCGGTAAAGTTCTCAAATTGTCTTCTTTGGCATATTGCTCCTTGTGGTATTCTAACCAATCTTTACTGGCTTGCTTAAGGTCAATTCCGGTAACATAAATCAATGCTGTTTCATAATTTCTGCTTAGTTTGGTGATGTAGAGCATATTTGAGATCACCTCTTGACCATACTTATCTACCAAAAATCTCCAAAATGAATGGCCTGCCATAACAGGTTCTTTAGCAAGTAAGCGGTTAAATTTTTTGAGTTTACCGCTGTTCACCAAATCTTTCATTTTGTTATCATACTCAACGTTCCAACTTTCTGCTATAAATGAAGTTAAACCATACAAATACCAATCGGGTAAATTAAGCAATGCTGCATTTTGAACCCGTTCTTGCAAACTTCCACCAAACAACAATTCATTAATCAGTACCAATGCCAGTTGATTTCGAATTTGTTTTTCAAAATCATCTCTGTTACCAGTAAAATAAATAAACATTCTGTTGCTGGTAACTTGTGTAGTACCTCCAAGGTTGGCAGGTTGGTCAGACAGCCCGAAGTTGGCTTGTTTGTATTCTTGTTGAGTGTTGTAGCAAATGATTTCAATTTTATTATTGAGTCGGTGATCAATCACTTTTTCAATACTATTCAATTGCTCTTCAGCTGTTCGTGCTGCAAAGGTTGCAAGTTCACGACCGCCAGAATAAAAATAAGAATTAAAATTTTCTGATTTAACAAAACTCCAAATGAACTTGCTGTATTGTACTCTGTTTTGCCCGAAGGTAGTATACATACCTTGTCCGTAGGTTTTGTTTAAAACACCAAGCGTAATCAGGAATATAAATAGGCTATTTAGTTTCACGCTTATTTAACGATGAAACCTCAAATTACAGCATGTATTGCCATAAAACCAAGAAACAAAAAAGGGATAAAATAAAAAAAGCTAATCCGGGGCTCGGGAGAGCCCCAAAATTAGCCTGTATAACCATTAAACCCCACGAGGGCAAATCCGGTGGGTTGCATACACGGCCTGCAACCGGTGGGTGTTGTTTAAAAAAAGCTAATCCGGGGCTCGGGAGAGCCCCAAAATTAGCC
>JBKDBG010000083.1:0-36523 GCA_046314755.1 Bacteroidota bacterium
ATCCTAAATCATATCGGTTGCTGTTTAACTCAGGAATCAATAATGTGCGTGGTTTGTTCGTGTATGTTTTTCTAAAATCAATCGGAGTAACTTGATAACTGATGGTTACAGTTTGTCCTTTGAGTGTTTGGTTCCATGTAATGTAACCTGTATTGTTATTAAAAGCGTATTGGGTTGCACTCAAAATCCTTTCATCTTGTTTGATGATTAAAGTTTGATTTGCAATAGTTGCTGAATCAATAAAGGAACTATCGGCAATAATTTGCAGCGTTTTGGTTCGGTAATTTGCATTCAACTGGGCATTGGCCGTAATTGCCAAACACAGCAAAAAACAAATCATTAACCATTGTTTCATTATTCGGTTTGTTGTTTGGGTAGTGTGATACAAAATTCAGTTCCAACGCTTTGTTGTGTGGTAAAAGATATTGAACCACCTCCGCTTTCAATCATATTTTTAACAATAGGCAAACCCAGTCCCATGCCAGATATTTTTGTGCTGAAATAAGGTACAAAAATATTTGCGGCTTGTTCTTCGCTCATGCCCGTTCCGTTATCTTTAACGTAAATACGTACCACCTCATTGCCATCAATTACATCAATTAATATTTCGCCTTGTTTATTTTCAGGCATGGCTTGTATGGCATTTTTTAACAGGTTGGTCATAATACGGTTAAAGTAACCGCTATCAAATTGAATAGAAATATGTTTGTTGCAGTGAAGTTGAATATTGTGTTCATTTCCTTGAGAATACAAATCAACCAATTGGCGTAGGCTTTGGTACACATTAATTTCTTCGTAACTCGGTGTAGGCATCTTTGCAAATGATGAAAATTCATTGGCCAATTCCGACAGTACCTCAATTTGTGTAATTAATAATTCGCTGGTGCGTTTAATCTTATCACCAATGTTTGCATCTTGGTTGGCATATGCCCGTTGTAAATGCTGTATGCTTAATTTCATTGGTGTAAGCGGATTTTTTATTTCATGTGCAATTTGTCGTGCAATCTCTCTCCAAGCTCCTTGTCGCTCAGTCTCTGCTAATTTTCTTGCACTTTCATCCAATTGCATAATCATGCTGTTGTATTGTTTAACCAATTCTCCAATCTCATCATCCCGTTTCCATACAATCGGTTCATTGCTTTTTCCCAGAGCCATTTTGGCAAGGTTTTGTTGAATAAGCGTAAGCGGGTATGAAATATTTCTCGATACCAAATAAGCAATCAATACAATGATGATAAACAGCAACACATACAAGTTGATAAAACCTATTACAACAGATGAAATTTCTCCAATTAAATCAAATTGTTTACTAAAATAGGGGAGTTGCAAATAACCAATTACTTCGTTACGTGAATTAAAAATAGGTGCATAGGCTGTTTGAAAAGTAAGTGAACCTATTTTTTCATTTTGGCTGTATTGCGATTCACGTAAATAAGTTAAATGAAAATATGCCAATGGGTGCATACGTTTGCTGATGATGTGTTCATCATATAATTTACCTGTGCTGCTGGCAATCAGTTTACCTTTGATGTTAAACAGATTGATATCGGTATCATAAAAGTCGGCAATTTGATTAATGAAGGCTTCAATTTCGTTACTGTTAAAATATGGTCGTGAAATGATGCGTTCATTCTGCACATTCATCACAATACTTTTTAACTTTTTCATTAACCTGTCGGTTTGTCTTAAGTTGTATTTATCAGTAGTGAATTGAATGGTGAAATAGGAGCTAAACACCAATGAAATGAAAACAATAAAAACAATAGAAGATTGAATGCGCGTTCTGATTAAAATAATTTGATGATGTTCCATCATCAATAACTTCAGCAGGCTGTTTCTTATCCAACGTGTAACCGAGTTTTCACCAACCGATAAACGTTTTAGTAATTGGGTGTTTAATACCATAAACAGCAGCAATACCAATATTAAAACAATGGTACAGCAGGTAAAGATAAAAGAGAATAAGCCAACTACTTGGTTGATGTTATTGGCAGGTTTACTTACTGCAACCGTAAGGGGTTGTGCATCGGTATAGAGTAAATGTGAATAGTTGTTTTCTTCAAAAAAACGAAATTCCCATTCGTTTCCTCCCCAAGTATTGATAATACTATACGCATAATCTCCGCTTTGATATACCAGTTTTTTATCCTTGTAAACAGCATAGGAGTATTCATTTGTTTTTTGTCGTGAAGCTGAAATTCCTTCCATTAAAATCTCATCAAATCGGTTTTCGTTTTGAATGAGTTTTGGTTTTAGCAAAACAAACAAATAGCCTAATACACTTCTACCTTTTCTGATGATGAATTTGCCAATGTATCCTTTTATTTCACCACTATTTTGCATGTACCTAAAGGAGCCGGCATAAGTTTCGGCCCTTTGTTGGTCGTATAGTTTTTGGGCTTGCCAGTAGCTTAATTCGTTTTTTTCTTTAAAATGATTTCCGGCTGAATCATAATCAAACAATTGTACATCAAACTTGCTTAAGTAACCGGTGAAATAGAGCTGACGGATTTGTTTTTCAAATTGGGTTTTTATGATAAACGGACTTAAGTAATATTCGCTTAAATATTTGTCTTGTTTCAGTTTTCTGTCTATGCCTCTTAAAAAGTAATCGTTGGTGATATCATTCTGTGAAATTTGTTTCACCGCAAATAATTTTCTGTTGTCTCTTTCTCTAACATTTTGCCAATGCCAAATACTAATGGCACTGTATAATGAAATCACTACAATTACAAAAAAGTATTGCTGAAATCGATTCAGTTTTGGGGTGAGTAATTTAAAGATGATAAATGCCGAAGCTACGATCATAACAGACCAATACCTAAAAATATCGTGTTCAAATATCTTATTGGCAATTAATAAATACAGCAATGCAATGGCTGTGCTTATGATTATTGGTATAAGAAAATGTCCGGTTGATTTGTTAATTGCCCTTGTGAAATTTCTGCTGATGAAGTATACCACAAGCAATTGAATCACACAAACCATTATGGCAAAGTAGGTGAAAGCATTAATGGAATAAATTTGGGTGATATCAAACGAAATTTGTGAGTCGATGGCTAAACTTTTGATAGAACTAAAAACCGCATTGGCAGAAAAAATACTTAACACGCCATACAAAATCATTTCACCCACATGGCTATGCTGTTTTTTTATCCTGATATGGTTTTTTCGGTGTTCAAGTAAGATGAAATACCAAAGAAAAATTGCCGAATCTATTAATAAGTCGCCAAGCGAAGGAAACCAAATAGACGAGGCATAAACTCCGGCACTAAACAATTTATTATTGTAAATAAATGCAGGAATATTATAAAACGTGGTGATAAACCTGATCCAAATAAAAAACGAAAAGAATATGGCTGTAGTAATATTGGGATAGATCCGAATGTAGTAGCGAACAATTGCATGAATTAACAGTATACTGTAAAGAATTAGCAGAATAATACATGCTTTAATGAACCAATTGGTATTGGCCGCTACGCCAAATATTTGTATAGAAAATAAGTAGGCTCCATTAATGGAGTAGATGTCGTGATACTTATCATTAATGTGCTGATTTACCACAATGGCATCTTGTAAAAAAGAAAGTTCGCGGTTAAATTGATTTTGAAGGTATTGATTTTTGTAGGCAAAATTGTTTTTGATGAGATAACTAAAATGATATGTATACGTGCCTCGTTTGTGTACATATGTGATATACCACCCATTTCCTGTTTTAATACAAGTGTGGTTGTTTTTTTCGTCTGCCGTAAAATCAGCTAAATCAAATTTATTGCTGCTCCAATACCATAAGGTATCATTCTTGGTCACAAAAACATCAACATTTTCTTGTTGTAACGTTTTATGGATGTTGTTCCAATTTCGCTGTAAATTGTTGGTGTCGGTTAATAAATCACTTTGAATTAAGCGAACAAAACTAAGTTCCTTAGAACGCACCACTTGTTGCACTTGTTCGTAAGCCGATTCAATTTGTTGTGGTGCATTTTTTACCATCAACCTTTCAAAAAAGGCAAACACTACGAGCAAAAACAGCCCTGCAGCAAAAAGTAACCAGTATAGCTTAATTCCCTTTTTTAACACAGCATCACATTCTGTTTTGAGTAAGCAGGTAGTTTTTTACGTAATCCGAAACCCCGTCTTCTAATGAAGTAAAAGGCTTAGCATAACCAATATTGATTAACTTACTCATGTTGGCCTGCGTAAAGTATTGGTATTTGTCTCTAATATCTTCCGGAGTATCTACAAATGAAATTTGACTTGGCTTATCCAATGCGGCAAAAAGTGCATTTACCAAATCTTTAAAGGTTCGTGCTTTACCTGATCCTAAGTTGTAAATACCGCTGTGTGTGCGATTTTCCAGAAAGTACAAACAAACCGAAACCACATCCTTCACATACACAAAATCGCGCAATTGTTCTCCATCTTTATAATCCGGATGGTGTGAGCGAAATAATTTTACTTCACCTGTTTCCTCAATTTGTTTAAAGGCATGCAATACCACACTGGCCATTCTTCCTTTGTGGTATTCATTTGGTCCGTATACATTAAAAAATTTCAATCCTGCCCAGAAGTAAGGTTTTTTCTCCTGCTTCAAAGCCCATATGTCGAAATCATTTTTTGATTTTCCGTATAAATTCAGCGGTTGTAATTGTTCACATATTTCATGGTTATCATCATAGCCCAACTCTCCATTGCCATAGGTAGCAGCTGATGAGGCGTAAACCAATGGGAAACCATATTCTACCGATTTGTTCCACAACATTTGGCTGTAATCCAAGTTGAGCTCTTTCAAAATCGATTCGTCTTTTTCGGTAGTATCTGTGCGAGCGCCAATATGAAAAATAAATTGAATTAAGCGATGATTTTGGTCGATCCATTGAGCCAATTCTTTTCGGTTTATTTTGGTGGTGAATTTTTTGCCAATCAGGTTATCTTCCCGAACGGGCATTCCAAAATCATCTACCAAAGCCAAATCATTATAACCTGCATGGTTTAAGGCGGCCACCAAACAACTGCCTATAAAACCCTCAGCTCCCGTGATAATTATCATATTTATTAACTGCTAATTCGCTCAAAAATAAAGAATATGGCTATAATTCATGCATTTTTACGGATAATTATGGCGTTTACTATTTTTTATCCATTTGTTCCGTTTGTATATTTGCGCCTCAATTGAGCAGTAATGCAAAAGCAACGAACAGTTTATATTACCCGTAAGGTTCATTTCAATGCCGCTCACAAGTTGTACAATCCCAACTGGACAGAGGCAGAGAATGAAGCATTTTTTGGTAAGTGTGCCAACAAGTATTACCATGGCCATAATTTTGATTTGTACGTAACCATTAAAGGAAGTGCAAGTGACGATACAGGCATGGTAATGGACTTGAAAAAGTTGAAGAAGATTATCAATACCTATGTGGTTGATAAACTCGATCATAAAAACATTAACCATGATGTTGACTTTATGGAAGGCAAGATGGCTTCTATAGAAAATATGGTAGTGGCCATTTGGGAACAATTGGAGCCTCATATTACCGAAGGTAAGTTGCATTGCATTAAACTATATGAGACTGAACGCCAGTTTGTAGAGTATTATGGAGAGTAATCGGTGTGCTTCTTGCACATGCAATTATTTCTACTATCTTTGATTTACGTTTATCCTAACACTTATGAAAATAAACCCAATTATCCTGATGGTGGCTGCACTTGGTTTCATTACTTCGTGCGCATCAGTAAACACCAATGTGTCTGATTACTATTTAAAAAATGCAGTTGAAAGCCTTAAACCAGGTGAATCAACTCAAGTAAATACAATAACTTTAATGGTATCGGCTACCAAGGTAAATCATGCTAAATTTGAGTTGATTGCTTATAAAAAAGACTCTTTAAACAAATACCTTGTATTAGGTTCGGTGATTGAGTCAAAAGCTGTGTCGATTCAAAACAATACTTATCTAATCGATATTCAATCTTTATATGGAAATCAAAAAGAGGATGGAATGGAAATAAAGGGTGATTTAGGCATTTATTACACCCATGTGCCTGCTTCAGCCATAGAAAAATTCCTTGCCGATTATCAAGGCATTAAAGCATCCTACGCTGCAGCAAAACCAAACAAGGATGTAATCTCGTTTTCTTATGCGGTTTCTAATGATGTGATGTTCACTTTTGATAAGATTTCCCCAAATCAAAGTATTGATGATTGCACTGTTTGGGTTGGTAAATCAAAACATGTAGTAAATACAATAGATTTGATCAAAGCATTAAACGATTTTATCAAGTATTAATTCATCCTACTTAAAAGATAACCTGAATGCCCTTCAGGTTATTTTTTTATGTGATCATTTTATTTATTTGCACTTAAATTTATTAAGCACATGAAAGCATATGTATTTCCGGGACAAGGTTCGCAGTTTCCGGGTATGGGTAAAGATTTGTATGAAAGCAATGAACAAGCCAAAGTTTTGTTTGAACAAGCTAATTCCATTTTAGGATTTCGTATCACCGATATCATGTTTAATGGCACAGAAGAAGAGTTAAAGCAAACTAAAGTTACACAGCCTGCAATATTTTTACACTCGGTTGTTAAAGCCATGATTGCCGGTGATACTTTTATGCCCGATATGGTTGCCGGTCATTCGTTGGGTGAGTTTAGTGCATTGGTGGCGAATAAAACATTAAGTTTTGAAGATGGCTTAAAATTGGTTTCAAAGCGTGCCTTGGCTATGCAAAAAGCATGTGAGGTTGAACCAAGCACCATGGCTGCCGTATTAGGACTTGATGATGCAAAAGTAGAAGAGGTTTGTGCAGGTATAACGGATGGTGTAGTGGTTGCGGCCAATTATAATTGTCCGGGTCAATTGGTTATTTCCGGTTCAACAGAAGCTATCAATAAAGCTTGTGAATTGTTAAAAGCTGCCGGAGCAAAACGTGCATTGGTACTTCCTGTTGGTGGTGCATTTCACTCACCTTTAATGGAACCTGCAAGGCTTGAATTAGAACAAGCCATACACGCTACTGTGTTTAATTCTCCAATTTGTCCGGTGTACCAAAATGTAACGGCAAGTGCGGTTATTAATGTAGAAGAAATAAAAGAAAATTTAATTGCACAACTTACTGCTCCGGTACGTTGGACACAAAGTGTACAAGCTATGGTTGCCGATGGTGCTACTGAGTTTATTGAATGCGGTCCGGGTGCGGTGTTACAAGGTTTAGTAAAAAAAATACACAAAGAAGCTGCTACATCAGCATTGTAAAATAATGTAGCATATAGAAACAAAAAAGCCGCTTACAAATTGTAAGCGGCTCTTTTTATACCAACAATGGCATCTATTGTGCCCTAAGTGCTTCAAATACTTTAGCTGCATTAAATTTGCGAGCCGCTTTCCCTTTTCTGATGATTTTAACTTTTAAAATATAATCGCCCTGTTGGATATTATCTACCACATCTTGACCACTCACAACAAAACCAAAAATGGTATGTTTGTCGTTTAGCCAAGGTGTTGTTACATGCGTAATAAAAAACTGGCTTCCGTTGGTGGCGGCTCCTGCATTGGCCATAGCCAATATTCCCGGCCCCGTAAATCGGTATTGTGGAATAAATTCATCTTTAAAACTGTAACCCGGTCCGCCTGTTCCATTACCAGCCGGATCACCACCTTGAATCATAAATTTTGAGATCACACGGTGAAATTTCAAACTATCATAATAGGGTACACCTAAAGGTTTAGCGGTATTTTTAATTTTTCCTTCGGCTAAACCCACAAAATTAGCCACTGTTAATGGTGTACTGTCCATGGCTAAACGAATTAAAATAGTGCCTTTTCCGGTAATCATTTCAGCGTATAACCCTTTTGCCAGTTTTGGTTTTTTGGCTTCTGCATGCCCTATGGCTGCAAATAAAATTGTAATAACAATGAGTAACTTTTTCATAAAATTTATTTTGGTAAATAACGTTCTTCAATCACTTTTAAATGATGCATTTCATGTGCAACAATTGCATATGCTAAAGCAGCCGGTGTTACGCTGTATCCATTGGCAAAACCAACTTCTTGCAAGGCTGTTTCCGTAAAACTTTTAAATAGTTCAATGGTGCTTGCTCTCAGTAAACTGTACTCGCGAGCTATATCATTAATGTTACGTTCCGTTGCATAACTATTGGCGGCAAAAACATTTTCATCATATCCCGGATTTTCACTTTTGTCGCCACGTGCAATGCGCAATGCCCGATAGGCAAAAACTCGTTCGCTGTCCATCATGTGTTGAATAATTTCAGGAATGCTCCACTTACCGGGTTCGTAGCGAAAGTTTAATGTTTCCGGATCCAATGAAGTCATTACATCAATGGTGTCCATGTTGCTGTTTCGCATCAAATCATAAATATTGCCTTCGGCAGGCAAATGGCTGTAATATTTTTCAAAGTAAACAGGATAACTTCCCGGTTTTGGTTTTTCAATTTGCTTTGTCATGTGTTATTCGTATTGATTGGTGCGAAGCATGACCAAGGTACATGCTTCAATTGGATCTATTTGATGTTGTTTTAACAGGTTGGCTAATTCTAAATTTTCTGTGCCCGGATTAAATATCACGCGTGAGGGTTTTAGCTTAATCAAATAATCATAAAACACTTGTTGATGTTGTTTGCCCACATAAAGTGTAACGGTATCTATGCCTTGTTCAGGCAGCTCGGCCGTAATTTCTGCGCCATTAATGCTTCCCTTTTTTAAGCCGTAAGGAATTACCGGATGTCCATACTCCTGCAACATGATGGTGGCTTTATAAGCGTATCGCTCAGGGTTTGGGCTTGCTCCAATAACTAAAGTTGTTCTTTTCATGTGTAATTCATCGGCAAGTTAAATCTTACCTCAATATTATAAAACATAATCATTTTTATTCCGTTTAACTCCTGTATAATCAGTTTGTTCGAGTTTAATTTGAAGGGCAAAATCAATATGGATTCTGTTCCATTTTTTGGGTTTGAATAGCCGAATAAATTATTGAAATCAAGCCCCAACTTTTTTTACATTAACCCTTATCATCCGTTGATTTTTCTTATTTTCGCCACAAGTACAGAATAATACATACATGAAAATTTCATACAATTGGTTAAATGAAGTGATTCCCACCGGATTATCGCCTGAAAAAATTGCCGAAATTCTTACAGGAACAGGTTTGGAGGTAGAAGGAATTGAACCATTTAACACCATAAAGGGCGGATTAAAAGGAATTGTTGTTGGTGAGGTAAAAACTTGTGAAAAACATCCGAATGCCGATAAATTAAAGGTTACTACGGTTGATATTGGCCAACCTGAATTGTTGCACATTGTATGTGGTGCGGCTAATGTTGCAGCCGGTCAAAAGGTTTTGGTGGCCACGGTTGGCAGCACGGTTCATCCAACCAAAGGTGAGCCCTTTGAAATCAAAAAATCAAAAATTAGAGGTGAGTTAAGTGAAGGGATGATTTGTGCCGAAGATGAGTTGAGTTTAGGTGAAAGTCATGATGGTATTTTGGTGCTTCCTGCTGATTATGAAGTTGGCAAACCGGCATCAGATTATTTCCCGAATTACTCCGATTATTTAATTGAAATTGGATTAACCGCGAACCGCGGTGACGCTGCTTCGCATATCGGTGTGGCAAGAGATATTCGTGCAGTTACCAATACACCTGTGTTATGGCCACAATTTGCGCTTCCTTCATCAACCGAAACACCGGTACAAGTTGTGATTGAGGATGCGGATTGTTTGCGTTACTCGGGAATTAGTATAAAAGGAGTGAAGGTTGCTGAATCTCCATTGTGGTTGCAGCATAAATTAAAAGTAATTGGCATCAACCCCATTAACAACATTGTTGATATAACCAATTATGTGATGCACGAATTGGGACAACCTTTACACGCTTTTGATGCGCATAAAATTACGGGTTCTAAAGTAGTGGTGAAAAAAGCCAATGCCGGTGCCGTGTTTACAACATTGGATAAAGTTGAACGTAAACTTGCCGGAACTGAGTGCATGATTTGTGATGCGGAAAAACCAATGGCCATTGCCGGGGTATTTGGTGGATTACAAAGCGGTATTCAACCCGATACAACGGAACTGTTTATTGAAAGTGCCACCTTCAATCCTGCTTCAATTCGTAAAACAGCCAAACTCCACGGCTTAAGTACTGATGCAAGTTTTAGGTATGAACGCGGAACAGATATCAATATCAACATTAAAGCTTTAGAACGCGCTGTACAACTTATATTGGAAGTGGCCGGGGGTGAAGTTTGCAGTGATGTGGTTGATGTGTATCCTCAACCTGTTCAACCGGTATCATTAACGTTTTACCTTAATAAATTTTACCGTTTAATTGGTAAACAAATTGCAGTTGAGGAAATCATCAGAATTTTAACGGCACTTGATTTTGAAATTAAAGAACAAACGTCTGATTTTTTACAACTCAATATTCCCCCATACCGCACAGATGTTACGCGTGAGGCTGATGTTGCAGAAGAAATTTTACGTATACATGGATTAAACAATATTGCCATTCCTGAGCAAATTACCATTTCGGTAGGTAAGAGTGCTGAAGATGCTCAGTTTGAATTGCGCAATAAATTATGCGATTATTTATCGGATATAGGTTTTAATGAAATACTCAATAACAGTTTAACCAAAAGTGCATATTACGCACCTGAACAACTGAATGAAGCGGTGCACATGTTAAATCCATTGAGCAGTGATTTGGATATTTTACGCATGAGTATGTTGTATAACGGACTTGAAGTGTTGCAATACAATAAAAACCGAAAGGCGAATGACATGTATTTGTATGAGTTTGGAAAAACCTATACCAAAACACCAAACGGTTTTGATGAGCAAACACATTTGAGTATGCTTATGCACGGCAAAAAAACAGCCGAAAGTTGGCATGGTGCACAAACTCCTGTGCAGTACTTTACCCTCAAAGGTGTGGTTGAACAATTGTTGCGTAAGGCCGGAATAAAAAAGTATGAATTGCAATTAATGCAACAAGGATTATTGGGTACACAAACGCAAATCATTGTTCAAAAACAAGTGCTTGGTATATTCGGTTCGGTTGATACCAAAACCAAAAAACAATTTGATTTAACTGATGATGTTTGGTTTGCCGATATCAACTGGGAATTACTTTGTCAACTCAGTATAGGGAAAGGAATTAAACTGCAAGCTGTTTCTGCTTTCCCTGCTGTAAGAAGAGATTTGGCTTTGGTATTGGATAAAAAAGTAACGTATGCCGAAGTAGAAAAAGTGGCTCGTAAAACAGAACAACAGTTACTGAAAGAAATGAATGTGTTTGATGTTTATGAAGGCGATAAAATTGCCCATGGTAAAAAATCTTACGCCATCAGTTTCATATTACAAAACACAGAAAAAACGCTAACCGATGAGGAGATAGATGGAACCATGCAAAAATTGCTTCAACAGTTTGAAAAGGAGTTAGGGGCAAGTTTGAGGGGGTAGGGAGTTGGGTTGAAGTTATTGTTTCATAGAAAGATTCATAGGTTGGAAGATTGAGTGTTAAGTGTTTTGATAGACAAAAGATTAAAGAGAAAAGACGAATCCTCTGGAAACCACAAAAGTTCGAATCCAGTTCAGTTATGGTTCATTTCCATTTATGCATGCAAATACGTATAGCCGCTTAAACGTTCGGGTTTTATTAGTTCATGAATAAAAAAGTTGTTTGGGTAAGGTGTAACATACTCTTTTATTTTTGATAAATCAGCTTCAAATAAATCATCCTCCACACTTCCCATCCCATAAAATTTTCCTGCTTCTACCAAAATACAATGCACCATTTTTTGTTTTTTATTATGGTTCAGAATAGCATAAGTTTTTTCATCTAATAAATGTTCAATAGCGGCTTGCACACGTAAATTATAAGCGATGGTAGGTTCTGCTTTTTCACATGCTCCATAACAAACACCCAATTGATAGGCTTCACATTTTTTTCGAATATGCTGTGTGTGACATAATTTTGGGCAAAGGCTAAATTCTACAACCAACTTTTGCATGGCAGCAGTAGCTTCTGCAATTGATTTGTAGGTTTTTAAGGGTGTTACATGTTTACGTACATAATCAATGGCTAAACGAACGTAACCGCTATGGTCTTCATAATCATAAATACCAATGGGAAACTCTTTTCGTTTTTGTGCTGCATTAAATTTGGGCCAATGCTTGCGTATTTCAATTGATTCCAAAATAAGTGCTTGGAGTTCATCCGATGTAGTTAGGTAGGTGATGTGTTTGATTTCCCTGTGCAATTGCTGCTTTTTGGCTGAGGTAAGTTTGCCTGAAAAATGGCTGTAAATTCTTTTCTTAATATTGATGGCTTTGCCTACGTAAATTATTTTTCCGGACTCATCATGAAAATAATACACTCCACAATCTTCAGGTAATTGATGAAACTCATGCGGTGGTAAATCCGGTGGAAGGATTGCCTCCTTTGAGCCATGTTTTAATGCCACGTCCATGGCGGCTAATCCCAAATCATGTGCACGTAATCGTTCAAACAAAAACACTGTAGCTTCACCATCACCTCCCGCACGGTGTCGATTTTTTAACGGAATACCTAAAGCTTGTGTGAGGTTTCCTAAGCTGTATGAATGTAAGCCCGGAAATAGTTTACGACTTAATCGTACCGTGCATAATTTTTTAGTTTGAAAATGATAGCCCGCTTGTTGGAGGTGGTGTTTAATGAAATTATAATCAAAGTTTACATTGTGCGCTACAAAGATTTGATTGTGTAAAAGGTTGTATATGGTTTCACTTACTTCTTCAAAAGTTGGTGCATCAGCTACCATTTGGTTGGTTATACCCGTATAATTTTCAATAAAAACCGGAATAGAAACTTCCGGATTGATTAAGGTTTCAAATCGATGCACAATCCCATTGCCATCATGAATAAAAATAGCGATTTCGGTGATGCGATGTTGCTCAGCATAACCTCCTGTTGTTTCAATATCAACGATGGCAAACATGGCATCGAATTTACCGCAATGGATGAAGAATAATTGCTAATAATTTTAGCTTTAAATTATTTCGGGTATGATTTGTACAATTTCTTCATCTTCATTCTGCCTTTGAAATAATAGTCTTGTTTCAAATTAAAAATGTATCATTTCTGTGTGCAGATAAAGCCCTACCCCGAAGGGGTTATATCTCGGATAGACAACACAAGTGAAGAATATCAAAACCCCGTTAGGGGTTTCATCATACCGTGTTCCATCAAACCAAAAATGCAACCGAACTTGGTTGCATTTTTTAGGTTGTTTTATCGCTCATTAAATAAATGGAGCACGCTTAAATCTTGTACATCCCACTAATTTTTCAATTTTCCAATCTCTTATTTCTCATTCATCAATGTTTCAATATGATCCGCCTCAATTGGAATATGTTCCATCAAATCAATACAGCCATTTTCGGTAATTAAGATTTCATTTTCCAAACGTATGCCAATGCCTTCTTGTGGTATATAAATACCGGGCTCACAACTAAACATCATTCCTGCTTTCATAGGTTCATAGCGCATACCCACATCATGAACATCTAATCCTAAAAAGTGCGAAGTGCCATGCATATAATATTTTTTAAAGGCAGGCCATGCCGGATTTTGATTTTTGATGTCATCCATGTTGAGTAATCCTAAACCCACCAATTCTTGCTCCATTATTTTGCATACTTCCGCATGGTATTCCATTAACAAAACACCGGGTTTTAGTAAACCTTTGGCAGCTTGCATTACGCGTAATACCGCGTTATACACCTCTTTTTGCCTTGGCGAAAATTTTCCGTTCACCGGAAAAGTGCGTGTCATATCGCTAATGTAATTGCCATAATCTGCACCGGTATCCAACAATAATAAATCACCATTTCGGCAAGTGTCCGCATTATCAATGTAGTGTAAGGTGCAAGCATTTTTACCAGCGGCCACAATAGGCGTAAAGCTATGTCCGTTTGCTCCATTACGTACAAACTCATGAATCACTTCAGCTTCTACCTCATACTCCATTACGCCCGGTTTTACAAACTTTAACACGCGTTGAAACATCTTGTTGGATATTTCAATGGCATGTTTCATGTATTCTACTTCAAGCGGTGATTTTACACTGCGCAAGCGTTGCAATAGTGGAGCCGCTCTTTCGTATTTATGCAGTGGAAAACGTTCTTGTATTTGCCAAGCAAAGCGTAAATCTTTATATGGAACTGTACTGCTTGCACGGTCGTTTTCGTTTGTATTTAAATAAATATTTTCTGCCATATTAATAATGGCTCTAATCATCCCATCAAACTCATCCATCCAAAAAACATTTTTTATTCCCGAAACTGCAGTGGCTTCTTCTTTGGTGTATTTGTGTCCGTCCCACACGGCAATATGCTCATTGGTACGTTTTACAAATAAGGCCTCTCTATAGGTCTCAACGGCACAGTCAGGAAAAAGTACCAAGGCACATTCTTCTTGGTCGATACCGGTTAACCAGAATAAATCACTATTTTGTTTAAAATCATAATACGCATCACCATTGCGAGGTATTACCTCATTACTGTTAAAAATGGCAATTGAATTTGATTTGAGTTGAGCGGTAAATCGCTTTCTATTTTCAACAAATAAAGTTGAATCAATTAATTTATATTTTTTCATGTGTATGTATTATTTAAGCGCGATAGCGTGTACGGTCTCTTTCACGGAAAAAGAACCATTGGCCTATCACAATAATTACAAATCCGATACTGATGGCTGCATCTGCAACGTTAAATACGGGGCGGAAAAACTCAAATTCTTCTCCGGCCCAAAACGGCCAATTCTCCGGAATGGTAGTTTGGATGAGGGGGAAATAAAACATATCAACTACTCGGCCATGAAACCAAGTGTCGTATCCAAAATATTTTCCGTAAAAAATACTATCAATAATATTACCTACTGCTCCTGCTAAAATCAAAGCCCACGAAATGAGGTATAACGGATGAGCTTTTTTACGTGAAGCTTCGAGCATATACCGGCAAATAAAAAGTACAGCTGCAATTCTAAATGCGGTTAAAATAATTTTACCTGATTTGCCTCCAAATTCCAATCCGAAAGCCATTCCATAGTTTTCTGTAAAATGAAGACGGAACCAATCACCCAATACTTTTACCTCCTCACCCAGAAAGAAATGTGTTTTAATGTAAATTTTTACCAATTGATCAATCACCAATACGGCCAGTAAAACAATAAAAGGAATTACCAGTGCTTTATAATTACGTTTTGTTTCCATGTGTAAGCAAAGTTATAAAAGTATCGCAAACTTGTGCAAGGTTGTTTTATTCGTTTAAACCTAAGCCAAATCGTATAAACCAGCCAGTATTGGTGTTATTGCCCAGAACCGTTCCTGCATCAACTCTTAATAATGTGTAAATGTTGGCTAAGCCTACATAAAATTCGCTGTAGGAAATATTACCCGTTTGCAAAAAGTTGATACCAACAATTTCTTGTGCCATGGTTTTACGCAGCAATGGGATTTTACCTATCAGTAAACTTCTGAAATTGTGCATGGCATGTATTTCAACAAATGCTTTATTGGTGCTGAGTGCATAATAATTTAAGGCATGAAAGGCAGTTAATCTTGTGCGTGATTCATCTCCTATTACATTTCGGTTATCCGGATTGGTTAAAAATAAGGTTTGGTTTCCGTTAAAATGTTTGTAGTCGGCAAACAATTGATTTTTGGTGTTTAAGAATAACCCTGCGTTAACATCAAAACTTAAATTACCTAATAACAATAGCTCAAAATCTTTTCCTGTTCCCGCTTCCAGCAATTGATAGTTATAATTCACCCCATTTAAACCAATACCTTGTTTGAAACTGGCATAAATATCAGGATAATTGCTGCCTATAATTCTTTTGTAATTTGGGTAACTTTCATAGCGTTGTTTGGGTACGTATCTTAATGAGATTTTGTACTCCATTCCTGTGTGGGTTTTAAAAGCGGGCTCATCATTATTCGGTGCTTGCGGGTTGTTTGATGTGTAGGTTCTTTTCTTTTCATCAATAAACGCATAGTTATTGTTATTATTAAGTGCGATGCGTTGCAACCATTGCACATTTATCGCAGCGTAAAATCCGTTAAACAATTCGGTATTAATGGTGCTGCTAACCATGTTTTTTTGTAGCAGTTTTGAGAAATTTTGTCGCTCAATCAAACTGTAGACCGTATTGAGAAAAGGTGTAATAGGTTCTACACTGTTGTATTGTGTAATAAAACTTCCTGCGGTTATATTCAAATAGGTACTCTTTTTCGGTTCAATTGATTTAATGTACTGAAATCCACCTGTAAGGTTATTGTTGCTGAATCCGTAACGAATTACAGGAGTAAAGCTGTAAAATGCTTTTGTTTCGTAATTGTATTTTCTCCAATTGGCGCTGTAATTCATAAATATACCCTCAACGGTATTAAATCCAAAGGCAAAGGGAATCGTATTTAAACGAATGCTTTTAAACAGGGTATCATTGCGTTTTGAATAATCATAACCTCCAATTAATAAATTGGTCCATTTAAACCTATTGTTCACACGATTCATACTGTCTAAGTATTCTGGTGTATTTCTTGCCGCATAAATACTATCCGATTTTTTATAGTGTTTAAATTCTTCATCAGTTAATACAACGGTGCGTGTGCCGTTCCAATAGGTGGTGTCTTTTTTATTGGCTCCTTTTTCAATATTAAATACCTCATAACTGAAAAAGTTTTTTGCGTAGGGCTCATTTACTTTATAATTACTCATGGTAGCCACACTCATATCAGTAGCTTTAAAGCCAAACACTTTAATGTGGCTGAATATTTTTAATTGAAGCGGCATGAGGAGGTTATTTTCGTTGGTCATTTCTTGTTGTAAAAACAAGGTGTCCACAAATTCAATTTGCGCATCTTTGGTAATAAATAAATCAACTCCGTGTATTTGATAATTGTTGCTGCTGATGTAAATATGGCCATGAAATAGTGGATCGCCTTTGCGCAACGGTATCACTTGAATTTTATAAATATCATTACCATCAACCGTGAACGTGCCTTTAAACTTAAAGCTGTAACTTAGCATGGCAAGCGGTGCAACTGGCGATATAAAAGGACGTTCGCTGTAGTAACTTAGTTGTACAGCGGGTTCATAAAAGTTGATAAATACATCTTCCACACGGTTAAAACTGAATCCCTGTTTTTGTCCTGCCACGCGCGATGCAATCATGGTTTCCTTTACGTTATCAGGTTTTTCAAAATGGTACTTTGCAACTGATTCTGATAGGTAAACTAATCCCAATAAGTTGGAATCAATTTTATCTCCGGTGTTGGCCAAGGTTAACAATACAGGTATTTTTTTTGGAATTTCATCCAATCGAACATTACTGCGCATGTATACATCAGCTGAAAAGCTTTTCACCTTATCAAAGTTTTCTTTGCGTTTATTCATGGCCTTTTTCATAATTCCAAGGGCCGGATCTTTTCCATCAGCAGTAATCATTGCTGTTTTTAGCAGCACATTATCGCTGCGCATTTTAATCACCAAATCTTTGGTGCGGGTATTCATGTCAATTTTGATGCGTTGTTTTTCAAAACCAATACTTTGTACCACAATTACAATATTATCGGTACTTTTTAACCGCATGGTAAATTCTCCTTCGCTGTTGCTGTTGGTTCCTATACCGCTACCTTCAATATAAATATTGGCATATTCAACTGCACTGTTGTTGGCATCAATTACTTTGCCTTTAAGGGTTAAGTATTGTTCTTTTATGCCTAAATGATGCATGATAAAAGCCAACTCAAAAGCACGTTCTTTTAGTGCTGCATATCGTCCTGATGCGCCTTGATGTCCGCCTTCCATGTTGGTTTTAAATAATAATTGATTGGTATCTGTTTTTAGCTCACGTAACTTGGCCACCCATTTTGCAGGTTCCCAATAGCCCACTTGTGCATCATTATAACCTGCTGTTACCAACATATTCGGATAGTTTTGTGCTTTTACATTATCATATGGTGAATAGGATTTCATGTATTGGTAATACGTTTTATTTTTAGGATTCCCCCATTCTTCAAACTCAAAAGTGGTAAGCGGAATGGTTTCATCCAACATCGTATTCATTACATCAACAAAGGGCACATTGGCTACAACGCATTTGAACAAATCAGGACGCATATTTACTACTGCACCCATCAACAAACCACCTGCCGAACCGCCTTGAATGGCCAGCTTTTCAGGACGAGTATATTTTTGTTTGATTAAATATTCGGCACAGGCAATAAAATCATAAAACGTATTTTTTTTCTTCAGCAATTTTCCATCCTCATACCAAGTCATTCCTAAATCATTACTGCCTCTTGTATGTGCAGTTGCCAAAATAATTCCACGGTTTAAAAAGCTAATTTCACTTGATGAAAATCCGGGTTGGTTTGGTGAGCCATAACTCCCATATCCCGTAAGTAAAACCGGATTATTTCCATTGAGTACGATACCTTTTTTATAAGCCAATGTGATAGGCACGAGCATTCCATCATGTGAAGGAGCATAAATTCTTACCGTTTCGTATTGGTTTGATTGATAAGGTTCGTTCAAACTGTCTCTTTCTATAAATGTAGATTTACCCGTGTTTAAATCATAGCTATACAAGGTGTTGGGTTCAATATCATTTGTAATGGAATAATTAATGGTGTTTGATGTGTTATAATCGTATTCATCAAAAGAAAAACCTGTGCTGTAAATAGGGAAGGGCGATTTGATGGTGTCTGTGTTTCCTGTTGTTCTGTTCCTAATTATGATTCGTTCCTGTGCATTTTCTTTTTCTTCATAAATCATGAAATTTTTCACCAATTCTATATTTTCAAGTAAAATATTTTTTCGGGCAGGAATTACGGTTTCCCATTTTAAAGGATTGTTGTTGCTTATTGGTGTTTTTACCAATTTATAATTAATGGCTTGATGGTTGGTGGTGATGTAAAATTCATTGCCTTCATAATGGTCAATACTATATATGGTTTTTGGTTGACGTTTTAAATATAACGTAGGTCTTCCTTGTGTTACATTAGATTTGATGTAATACGTTTCATTGCTTTCGGTTTTGCTGATACTGAAAGTGATGTATTCTCTTGATGATGTTTTACCTAAGCCAATTTGGTAGGTGGCATCAAGTTCTTCTAATATTAATTCATCATTGCTGTAATGAGTTCCCAATACATGACGATAAACCCTGTAAGAGCGATTTGTTTTTGCTTCTGGAATGGTGTAGTAAAAAAAGTTACTTGATTCGCCCCAAATAAATGAGGTAATGGCAGGAATGGTATCAATGCTTAAGAGGCTGTCTGTATCAATATGTTTAATGTATAATTTCCCAATATTATTGCCTTTGTTGTCTATGCCGTATGCATACAATTGTTGATCAGGACTTATAGCAGATGTCATTAACGAAAAGTACATGAACTGTTCTGATAGTTTATTTAAATCGAGTACGAGTTGCTCAGTGGCTGTTAATGAATCTTTTTTACGGTATATAGCCGGATAATCTTTGTCTTTGATGGTTCGTGTGTAGTAATAGTAGTTTTTAACTTTATTTGGTCTTGAGTCTCGACTTTCAATTATTCTGCCGCGCATTTCATCATAAATTACCTTTTGCAACAGTGCACTTGGTTTCATCATCATATCGGAATAGGCATTGCTAGCATATAAATAATTTACTACCTCGGCACTATATTTATCACGCATCCAAAAAAAGTTGTCGTGCAAGGTGTCTTGATGGATGATGGTTTTATGCGGAATTTTATCAGCAACCGGTGGTTTATCATTTTGTGCGAAAGTAATAAGGCAATTGAATAAGGATAGGACCAACAAAAGGGGATGAGGTATAAGATTCTTCATGCAGGAGTAGTTATTATGATGAAGTAAAATTAAGTTACTTCAAAACGTAAAACAACCTTTATTGATAAGAGGAATAAGTTGGATGTTAAGTGGGCATAAAAAAAGCCGACCTTTTAAAGATCGGCTTTGTATAAAAGTATAAATACGATTACTTGTATTGTTGCAATTTGGCTTCCATGCTTAAAGTGGTGTGTGGTACCGCACGTAAGCGCTCTTTTGGAATTAATTTACCTGTTACCTTACAAATACCGTATGTTTTGTTTTCAATACGAATCATTGCATTTTCTAGGTTTTCAATAAATTTTTTCTGACGAGCAGCCAATTGAGCAATGTATTCTTTTTCTTGTGAAGAAGAACCATCTTCCAATGTTTTGTATGAATTGTCAGTGTCATCTCCGGCATTGATGCCCGGATTTTGCATCTGGTCAATTAGGTCGGCTAACTCTTTACGAGCCACTTCTAATTTTTTGTTGATGATTTCACGGAACTCTTCCAATTCTGCATCGCTGTAGCGCTTAGCTTCCGTTGCTTTTTCAATGGTATCTTTTTTCTCAACAAAATGTACCGGTTTAGCCGCTACTGCTCTTTCTACTGCTTCTTTCTTTTCAAGTATTTTTTGAATTGGATTAGCAACAGGTGTTGAAACTGTTTTTGCAGGTTTAGTTACTTTTTCAGCAATAGTTTTTGCAACTACTTTAGTTGGTTTAGCCGCAACAGGTTTAGCCACACCTTTTGTAGGTTTAGTAACAACTGGTTTAGCAACCTTCACATTTTTTGGTGCAGGTTTAGCAGCCGGTTTGGTATTTTTAGCAATAGTCTTTGCGGCAGGTTTAGCAACTACCTTCACATTTTTTGGTGCAGGTTTGGTTACTTTTGCAGATTTAGCTATAACTTTTGCTTTCTTAGCAACAGGTTTTGTAACCTTAGCAGGTTTAACCGCTACTTTTTTACCTTTGGCCGCTACAGCTTTCTTAGCAGCAGGTTTAGCCACAACTTTTGCTTTTTTAGCAACAGGTTTTGTAACCTTAGCAGGTTTAGCCGCTACTTTTTTACCTTTGGCCGCTACAACTTTCTTAGCAGCAGGTTTAGCCACCGGCTTTGCTTTTTTAACCACCGGCTTAGTTACTTTGGCAGGTTTAGCCGCTACTTTTTTACCTTTAACAGCTACAACTTTCTTGGCAACCGGTTTAGCTGCCACTTTTGCTTTCTTAGCAACAGGCTTGGTTACTTTAGCCGGTTTAGCAGCTACTTTTTTACCTTTAGCTGCTACCACTTTTTTAGGAGCAGATTTAGCTACTACTTTAGTGCTTTTAGGGGCACTTTTTTTAACTACAGCTTTGGCGCTTTTCGCTGCAACTTTTTTTGCAGGTGCTTTAGCTGCTGGTTTGCTTTTAGCCGCACCGGTTTTTTTCGGAGCCGGTTTAGCGGCTTTTTTTATTGCTTTTTTAGCCATAGGTAGATTAATTAGCTTTCCTTAGTTGAACCTTAATTAATTGTTCATCAATATCTATATCAGCTGTATCGCCTGTTAGCTCAACTAACTCAAGCTTATCAGCTAAAATTTCGTTGCAAATATATGTTTTATAAGAATTTATCACATTTTTAATGTAATCATGTTGGGCCATTTGCACTTCAATTCGGTCAGTTACCTCAAAATTCGACTCTTTTCTTAGCCCCTGAAGTTTGCTAACTATCTCACGTGCAATGCCTTCCATTTTTAATTCTTCATTAATCTCAACGTCTAATGCCACCGTAATTTTTCCTTCATTGGCCACTTTATAACCCGGAATATCTTTCGACAATATTTCCACATCACTTAATTCGAGCACAATATTTTCACCTTCTACGGCAAGAGAATAGTTGCCATTTTGTTCCAATTGGCCGATTTCGGAGGTGCTCATTTTTGAAATGGCTTCGCCAACGGCTTTCATTTTGGCCCCTACTTTTTTGCCAAGTACCCTAAAGTTTGGCTTGATGCTCTTTTCAATTTCAGCGATAAACGCAAGCTCTTTTACGTTTACTTCTGAAAGGATTAGTTCTTGCACGTGTTTAATTTCATCTTTAATACGCGGATCAACCATTGGGATTAATATTTTTTGTAGTGGTTGACGTACTTTGATGTTTTCTTTTTTACGGATGGATAACACCAACGAAGAAATTTTTTGCGCATAATCCATTTGTTCTTCTAAAATGGTATCAATTACTGATTCTTCGGCTGCAGGCAAATTGGTAAGATGAACCGATTCGCTGCTGCCATTTAAATTACGATAAACCCAATCGCTGAAGAAAGGAGCAAACGGACTACTTAATTGCGCTACTGTTATTAAGCATTGATATAGTGTTTCGTAAGCCGATTTTTTATCATCATTCATTTCGCCTTTCCAAAATCTTCTTCTGCTTAATCGCACATACCAATTCGAAAGATGATCGCAAGTAAACTCCTCAATTGCACGAACAGCAGGTGTTGCATCGTAATCATTCATTTTATCGGTTACGGTTTTTACCAAACTATTCAATTTACTCATGATCCAACGATCAAGTTCAGTGCGTTGTGCTACAGGTGTAACGGTGTTTGCATCAAAAGCAAATCCATCAATGTTAGCATAAATAGCAAAGAATGAGTAAGTGTTATAATACGTTCCGAAAAACTTACGTTGCGATTCTGCTACCCCTTCAATATCAAATTTTAAATTATCCCAAGGATCGCTGTTGCTTAGCATATACCAACGTGTTGCATCGGCACCGTACTTTGCTATGGTGGTAAACGGATCAACCACATTCCCCAATCGCTTGCTCATTTTATTTCCGTTTTTATCAAGCACCAATCCGTTTGCAATCACATTTTTAAATGCAATACCGGGATTGTCATTTTTTTGGTTAATGCTTTTTACCTCATCACTGCATTCATTTAACAATACTGCTAAAGCATGTAATGTAAAAAACCATCCGCGTGTTTGATCAACGCCTTCGGCAATAAAATCGGCCGGATAATTTTCATTAAAAGTTTCTTCCTCATCAAACGGAAAATTCCACTGAGCATATGGCATTGCTCCGCTATCAAACCACACATCAATTAAGTCTGGTTCTCTAAACATTTTTTTACCTGATGGTGAAACCAATATTACATCATCTACATATGGTTTATGCAAATCAATTACATCAAAAGATTTATCCATGAAACCGGCAACAATGGCTTTACCAATTTCAATTTCTAATTCTTCTTTGCTTCCCACGCATAACTCTTCGCTTCCATCTTCGGTTCGCCAAATTGGAAGTGGTGTGCCCCAATAACGTGAACGAGATAGGTTCCAATCAACCAAATTCTCCAACCAATTACCAAAACGACCCGTTCCGGTGTGTTCCGGCTTCCAATTAATTTGTTTATTCAACTCCACCAACTTGTCTTTGTAGGCTGTTGTTTTAATAAACCAACTTTCAAGCGGATAGTATAAAATGGGTTTATCGGTTCTCCAACAATGCGGGTAAGGGTGTTCGTATTTTTCTTTTTTAAATAATTTGCCTTCGGTTTGTAGTTTCAAAATAATACGTTCATCTACACTTAAGTATTGAAGTTTTGATGTGTCTTTAATAATGCCGCTTAACTTTTGTTTTTGAATCTCAAGTTCAGCCGCTTTTTCCGATTCGTTGAGGTAAGCCTCTTTCACATACTCATCACCGTATAAAAATATCTCATCTTTTACCTCAGGTAAAAATTTGCCTCTTCTATCTACTAAAGTTAAACTGCCAATACTATTTTGTTTAGCTACTCTAAAGTCATCCGCACCAAAACTTGGGGCAATGTGTACAATGCCTGTTCCATCTTCAGTGGTAACAAAATCTCCTGTTATTACTTTAAAGGCATCCCCATTTTCAACTTTGTAAAATGGTAACAATTGTTCGTATCGTATGCCTGCTAAATCATTACCGCTAATTTCTTGAATCAATTTAAACGGAATGTTTTTATCTCCGGGTTTGTAATCTTCAAATGAAATTTCGGCTTGTTCCGGTTTGAAATATTTACCCATTAAATCCTTTGCTAAAATTACTTTGCAAAGTACATGTGTGTATGGATTGAATGTTTCAACCACCACATAAGTTATTTTTGCGCCTACTGCCAAGGCTGTGTTTGAGGGCAAAGTCCAAGGTGTTGTTGTCCATGCTAAAAAGTAAGTTTCATCGCCAAACGGTGCGTTCACTGCTTTAAACATGGCTACTGCGGTATTGTCTTTTACATCTTTGTAGGTGCCTGGTTGGTTTAACTCATGCGAACTTAAACCTGTACCAGCCGCAGGAGAGTATGGTTGAATGGTATACCCTTTATACAATAATCCTTTACTGTACAATTGTTTTAAAATCCACCATAAACTTTCAATGTATTTGGTTTCGTAGGTGATGTAAGGTTTGCTTAAATCAACCCAATATCCCATGCGCTCCGTAAGGTTATTCCATACATCGGTAAATTTCATTACATCTTTGCGGCAGGCTTCATTATACTCTGCAACCGTAATTTTTTTGCCGATGTCTTCCTTGGTAATCCCTAATGTTTTTTCAACTTGTAATTCAACGGGTAAGCCGTGTGTATCCCAACCGGCTTTGCGCTTCACCTGAAATCCTTTTAAGGTATTATAGCGGCAAAAAATATCTTTTACCGTGCGACTCATTACGTGGTGAATGCCGGGCATACCATTGGCACTTGGCGGACCTTCATAAAAAACAAAAGGTTTAGCGCCTTGGCGGTTGTTCACACTTTTTTCAAAAATGTGATGGCTTTGCCAAAACTTCAATATCTCTTCCTCAAAAGCCGGAAAGTCGAGTTTCTTATATTCGTTGTATTTGCTCATTGTATGTTCAAAGTATAATGCACGGCAGGGCTGCGCATAAAAGTGTGCGAAAATAGGGGTTAGAAATAAGAAATGAAAGTGCCTTTTATTCCTCGCTATCAGTAGGTTCAGGTTCGAGTTCAACCAGTGTTTTACCTAATTCTTTCTTACTATTGATTGATTTTTCCAACGAAAGCAGGAGGGAAGGCAACAACAATAAGTTCATAAGCATACCGAATAATAAGGATAAAGAGGTGAGTACACCCAACGCAACCGTTCCTCCAAAATCACTGGCCGCAAAAATGATAAACCCGAAGAACAGGGCTACCGCGGTGTAAATAATACTTGGTCCGGCTTCATGTAAACTTTCAGGTATGGCAAACTTCATTTCCCAGTTGTGCTTTTTTAAGGAGTTGCGGTATTTGGCTAAGTAATGAATGGTAAAATCAACTACAATACCATATGCAACCGAAAATATAATGATGGTGGATGGTTTTAATCGAATATCAAAAAATCCCATGATACCGAAGGTCATTAATAAAGGAACAATATTCGGCACCAAAGAAATTAAAACCATTTTCCAACTAAAGAATAAAAACGCCATCATTACCGAAATAATAATCAATGCCGAAATCATACTTTGTAATAAATTTTTCACCAAATAATCATTGCCTTTTAAAAAGATTAAGCTGGTTCCGGTTAATGATACTGCATACTTTTCTTGCGGGAAAATACTTTTAACAATGCTGTCAACCCTGTGGTTGATGTTCTTCATTTCTACGGAGCCCACATCGGCCATTTGAATACTAACCCTTGCAATTTGGTAGCTGCTGTCAACCATACTTTTCATTAAGCCACCGCTTATATTGCCATTTTTGGGGATGTAGCTTAGCAATTCACCAATTTCAAGTGCATTTGGAATAATATAATAACGTTCATCGCCATCATGCAATCCTTGGTTGGCAAATTTCATAAAATCAACAATAGAAATGGCTTTACTAAACTCCGGAAAATCGGCCAGCTCTTTTTGCAAACGATTTATTTTTTGTAAGGTGCTGTAATCTTTTACCCCATTCTTTCTGCGGGTATCAATTTTTATTTCATAAGGCAATACGCCTTTCATTTCTTTTTCAAAAAATTTAAGATCGGTAAACACCTTATCTTGTTGGGGCATATCATCTACCACATATCCTAATGTTCTAACTTTTAAACCACCATACACCGATACCGCACAAATAATTGCAGTAACCGCATAAATGGTTTTGCGGTGGTTGTACACCAAGCTGTTGCACCAATCCATTACCTTGTTTAATCGCACCCCGTCTAAATGTTTGGTATGACTCAATTTAGGAGGTGGCAAATAGCTGTAAACAATTGGAATAAATATTAACGTAACACCATAAATAAGCATGATGTTGATGCCTGATATTACGGAAAATTGATCGAGTACGGCACTTCCCGAAAAACTGAATACGCAAAATCCAACCGCAGTGGTTACATTGGTTAAAAAAAGTGGTACTCCATTTTTCGAAATCAAACGAATAATTGCCAACATTTTATTGCCATGTGCCCTGTATTCTTGATGGTAAACATTGAGCAAATAAATACAATTTTGAATACCAATAATTACCATTAACGGAGGGATGAGTCCGGTGAGTAAGGTTATTTTATAACCAAATAAATAAATGCTTCCCAGGGTGCTGAAAACGCCAATTACAACTACAATGAGTGAGAATAGAACAGCCGAAAAGAATTTAAAAAACAAGAAAATAAACAGGGCCGTTACCGCAATACTTAAATAAGTAAATATTTTTATTTCGCCTGCCACTTTACTGGCATAAATGGTTCGCACATAAGGTAATCCGCTAAAGTAAGTTTTGGCGTTATTTTCGGTTCCAAACTCATTACAAACACGCTCAATTTCTTGAACCAGCGGAATACGTTCTTTGCTGTCGAGTTTTTGTTTATTGAGGGTGATGGCCAATAAGGCTAAGTCTTGTTTTTGGTTAAACAACAATCCATTGTACAAAGGCATAGACGAAATCCTTTGTTTAATGGAGTCCATTTCTGCATCGTTTTGAACATATCCGGTGATGAGCGGTTTTAATTCCAGTTTGTGTGAACTGTCGTTTCGAAATGGATAATAAATTTGAGCAACTGATACTACATTTTCAACCCCACCTATGCTGCTTACTTTTTTGTTTAACGCGATTAGGTGATTAAAAAAATCTTTTTCAAACAAGCGCTCGCTTTGCACACCAACTGCTAAAATATTTCCATCTTCACCAAACGTTTCCTTAAATTTAACATAGTCAACAAAATCAGGATCGTCCTGCGGAATCATTTTTGCAAAATCATAAGTGATTTGCACCTTGGTGCTGTAATAAGCAAAAAAAACCGTAACGAGACCTAACCCAACCAAAAACCAAAAGCGGTTTCTGATGATATACATTCCAAATGATTGCCACATAATAAAGTGGCGAATTTAGGAAATTATATTTGGCGAATGTTAAATATTATTTAAGCCCGACATATCAACTTTTTACTTAAATACGTTAGGTTTGAATCCTATTTATTTTGAAGCAAATTATGCAATTGGTACGTTGGTTCATCATCATAAGCATTTTAGGTGTAACACCACTTTGGGCGCAAAACAAAGTGCCTCGTATGAATACATGGCGTGTGCATTTGCCTTATTTTACCAATAATGCGGTTACACAGTTAGGTAAAACTATTTACGTGGGTTCAAGCAGCGGGCTGTTTATGTATGATGAGGACGAGAACAGTACGGAGGTGTTTAGTAAAGTAAACGGATTATCTGATGTGGAAGTTTCATTATTGGCTGCTGATGAAACTACTCAAAGCGTTGTGGTGGTTTATGAGAATACGAATATTGATATCCTTCAAAACGGATTTTTCTACAACATTTCAAACTTACTTACTCAATCCATTATTGGTGAGAAAAAAGTGAATGATGTAGCCATATATAATGGATTTGTCTATTTGGCCACCACCTTTGGTATCGTAAAAATTGATTTGAAACAAAGGCGTATTGTTGATTCATACCAAAATATTGGGCCAAACGGAAGTGTGCTTAATGTATTTGATGTGGCCATACATCAAGGTAATATTTATGCCTCATCACCCAATGGCTTATTCAGGGCCAATACATCAGCTCCTAATTTAAGCGATTATAATTTTTGGACGAATACGGATACCACGCGTTTTAACCAACTCCTTTCCTTTAACAATAGTTTGTATGCAGGAGCAAGCGTTTATTTGTTTGTTTATAACGGAATAGGATTTGACAGCATACCCGGTGCAACGGCAGCAACACCTGTTACACAAATTAAGGTGAGTAAGGGCAAGTTACTCAGCATTTCTAGAAATAAAGCAGTTGAAGTAAATGGTAATGCTCTTGTGCAGACTTTAAATGAAAGAAGCATACGTGATGCCGTATATGATAGTGAAGGTTTTTTTGCTGCCGCAATTGATTTGCAAGGATTGATTTTGTTTAAATCAACCGGATTTCGATACATCATACCGGATGGCCCTGCCTCATCTACTGCCATGAAATTTGCTTATTCCGCCTCTCAAAATAAATTGTTTGTGGCAGGCGGCTTGGTAAGTGGTTTAGGTGCAGGTGGCGGATGGAAAAGCGGATTCAGCTCCAGCAAGTATTATATATTTGATGGCAAATCATGGACAAACGGAGCCTTTGTTAATAATCCTTTACTCAATAAAGTAGTTGATATAACGGATGTGGTTACGAATGAACAAACCAATCAAACTTATTTTGCCTCATTTGGCGGAGGCGTGTTAGAATTAACGGGTAATAACCCTACTCAATTTTATGATACTTCAAACAGTAAGTTGGGTGTATTTGTAAATGAATTCGCTGACTTTAAACCTGTTTACGCGGCCGGAACTACATTTGATGATAAAGGAAACTTATGGGTAACTTGTTACGGTGCAGCTAAACCCATTGCCGTAAAAACACCTGCCAATATTTGGTACAATATGAATATTCCTTCGGGGTTGAATAAAGAAATAAGCAATGTTGTTTGTGATGATGCATTTCCGGTGAACAATAAATGGATTGCCAATACACGTGCCGGAGGTTTGTATGTGTTCAATGAAGGTTCGAGATTGGATTTGGATTTTGATGATAAGTTTGCAGTGTTAAGCATGGAATCGGGGAAGGGTGCACTACCTAGTAATACCGTATTGTGCATGGCATTTGATTTGAAAGGAACTTTATGGATAGGTACCGATAAAGGTTTGTGTTTTATCAGCAATCCTACCAACGTGTTTACGCAAGGTGCTAATTATGATGCACGACAAATTATTTTTAACACAGGTAGTTTTAACAGTATATTTTTAGGTACCGAACCTATTTTGTGTATCAAGGTTGATGGTGCAAATCGAAAGTGGATTGGAACGCGCAACGGGGTATGGTTGGTAAGCGAAGATGGATACACAGTGATCAGAAATTTTACTACTGAAAATAGTCCATTACTTTCAAATACAGTTTATGATATTGGCATATTTGAAGAAACCGGAGAAGTATTTTTTGCTACCGACAGAGGTATGATTAGTTATGCAGGCGATGCCACACGTGCAGGTGATCAACACAATAAAGTACTGGTATATCCAAACCCTGTAAAACCGGAGTACGATGGGATGATTACCATTAGAGGATTGGCTAATAATGTAAACGTTAAAATAACCGATATTTCAGGAAACCTGGTTTATGAAACAACATCAAACGGAGGGATGGCCACTTGGAATGGAAGAACTTTTACGGGTAAACGAGCGGCCACAGGTGTATATTTAATTTACAGCAGCAATGAAGATGCCACGGAAACGTATGTAACAAAGTTGTTGTTTATTAATTGATTGATAAAAACATGGTTGTGTTTGCCATATTCATTGTTCAGTAGCGCATACAAGCACGATTAATCATTCATCTTCTACATTTCATTCACCGGCAACTATCATTATTTTTTCAAGTGATTATCACTTTTTATTTATTAATAAATTTAGGGTGAATTAAATTTTCAAGGTTAAAAATTTCATCCCATTTTTCTTGTGTAATAAACTGTTGTTCCAGTACGGTAATGGTATGTACACTTTTGCCTGTTTCAAGTGCTTCTTTAGCAATTGCACTGCATTTTTCGTAACCTAAAATCGGGTTTAATGCCGTAACAATACCAATGCTGTTCATCACCATGTTTTTGCACACTTCTTCATTAGCTGTTATGCCCAATACGCATTTATCAACCAAACTATTAATGGCATTACTCATGTATGAAATCGATGTAAACAAACTAAATGCAATTACAGGTTCCATTACATTTAATTGTAATTGTCCGGCTTCGGCAGCCATGGTTATGGTTACATCAGCACCAATTACATAAAATGCAGTTTGGTTTACCACTTCCGGCATAACGGGATTTACCTTACCCGGCATGATGGAAGAACCGGGTTGAAGTTTGGGTAAGTTTATTTCATTAAATCCTGCACGAGGCCCGCTGCTGAGTAAACGTAAATCATTACAAATTTTTGAAATTTTGATAACGCTGCGTTTTAATGTTCCGCTTATTTGCACGTAGGCTCCGGTATCACTGGTTGCCTCAATCAAATCTTCGGCAAGTACCACAGGTATGCCACTAATTTCAGCCAAGTAACTCACACAAATTTCCGGGTAACCTTCCGGTGCATTAATGCGTGTACCAATGGCTGTTGCACCCATATTTACTTCTTTCAGTAATTGTTGTGCTTCTTTTATGCGATGAATATCTTCATCAATAGTGGTTGCCCAACCATGGAATTCAGCTCCTAAAGTCATTGGAACGGCATCTTGCAATTGGGTGCGTCCCATTTTAATTACATGATTGAATTCTTTTGATTTTTTTGTAAAAGCATCACGCAGGTTTTCTAATGATGTTATGTATTGATGCATTTTTTCAAACAATGCCAATCGAAACGCAGTAGGGTAGGCATCGTTTGTGCTTTGTGAGCAGTTTACATGGTTATTGGGATGCAGGTAGTCATATTCACCTTTTGGGTAACCCATAAATTCCAATCCGATATTGGCAATTACCTCATTGGCATTCATATTACAACTTGTTCCTGCGCCACCTTGAATCATATCGCTTACAAATTGTTGGTCGTATTTTCCGGTGATAATTTCATCACAAGCGAAACAAATGGCATCAGTAATTTTTGCATCAAGCACGCCACAATCATAATTTGCTTTTGCAGCAGCTTTTTTAACGTAAGCAAACGCTTTTATAAGTAAAGGTTCTTTATAAATGGGTATTCCGGTTATATTAAAATTTTCGAGCGCTCGTAGAGTTTGAACACCGTAATATTTGCTGTTCTCTATTTCTTTTTCACCAAGAAAATCATGTTCAATTCTGGTTGGCATAAACTGTTTATTTAGGTTTTGATTGGCAATATACAAAACCCAAGCAGCTAACAAATCACCTTATCAACACTGTTTAATATTTAAAACGTGCATAAGCATCTTTTTCCAATGCTTCGCGGTGATCAGGGTGTGCTAGTTTAATGAGTGCTTTTGCTCTTTGCTCCATATTCATGCCATATAAATTAACGGCCCCATATTCGGTAACTACCCAATGTATGTGCCCTCTGCTGGTAACCACGCCTGCTCCGGGTTTTAAGGTTGGCACAATGCGTGACTCTCCTTTTTTTGTTACGGATGGAATGGCTATAATGGGTTTACCTCCTTTTGATAAGGCTGCACCTCTGATAAAATCAACTTGGCCTCCAATACCTGAATATTGATACGTGCCTATAGAGTCGGAACAAACTTGTCCGGTGATGTCAATTTCAATGGCACTGTTAATGGCTACCACGTTAGGGTTGGAACTAATAATACGCGGGTCATTAACATAGTTAATATCTAATGCTTTAATCATTGGGTTATCATCCACAAACTCGTATAAGTTTTCGCTTCCAAGTACAAATGAGGTAACACAATATCCTTGAATTACATTTTTAAGTTCATTGTTTATGGTTCCGTTTTGAATCAACGGAATCGCACCATCTGAAAACATTTCGGTGTGCATACCCAAGTTTTTATGGTTGGTCAAATTTTTAAGTACAGAATCCGGAATTACCCCAATGCCCATTTGCAGGGTTGAACCATCATCTACTAATTCAGCAATTATTTTTCCGATTTTATCTGTTGCATCTGTAGCGGCTTTGGCATAACTCACTTCAGGTAATTTGCTTTCCTGCCAAACTGCAGCATCAATTTTTGACACCGGAATAAAAGCATCTCCATGCACACGTGGCATTTTTGGATTGACTAAGGCAATTACTTTTTTGGCATGAAATACGGCCGTGCGCGCGATATCAACCGATGTGCCTAAGGAACAAAACCCGTGTTTATCGGGTGGAGATACTTGTACAATTGCCACATCCAGCGGTAAAATGCCGTTTTTGAATAAAGAAGGGATTTCACTTAAAAACACCGGCACGTAATCTCCTCCTGCATTGTTTACTGATTTGCGAACACCTTCTGAAACAAACAACGAATTAATGAAAAAGTGACCATGTAAATCATCTCTATTTAAATCAATTCCTTGTAGTGATATGCTTACCAACTCCACATTCTGAAGTCGGTTGCGTTGATTAATCAATTCATGAATTAAATGAACAGGAGTAGCGGCACTTCCATGTAAAAATACACGTTGATTCGATTCAATAATTTGTATGGCTTGTTCAGCCGAGCAGTAATTCAATGTCATTCGGTTTAAAAATTCGAACAAATATATCAGTCAATTTTACAACTTTGCAGGTGATATATTTCAGTATATCATACAAACATGAATCAAAACAAACTGATTACATTTTTGCCGTATAAAAAAAATAAGGTTACGCTCATTACCAGCGGAAAACCATATTTTACACGTTTGCTGCAAATGATTGAGGGTGCAAAACACTTGATTCATATTCAGTTTTATATTTTTGATTTGGATGCAACCGGCAAGGTGGTAATGCAGGCATTGGAAGATGCTGCTGCACGTGGGGTTCAAGTATTTATTGTGGTTGATGGATATGCAAGTGAGCATATCACTCCGGAATTTATCAGTAACTCTTCACATAAAAATATTTACATCAAACAGTTTTCTCCCATTAATTCGGGTAATTGGTTTAGGGTTGGACGAAGGTTACACCATAAAATTGTGTGGGTTGATTACAACTATGCATTATTAGGAGGAATTAATATTGCAGATAAATACAGTGGTTACAATGGTAAAGAGCCTTGGCTAGATTTTGCAGTTGAAGTAAGTGGTCCGATTCTAAATGATATTAAAAATGTATGTGAGGAAGTGTTGCCCAAAAAATGGTTAAGGCAGGCTTATCCATTTGTGCACAAGCCAATGTATCATCATTTAAACGAAACCTCTCGCATTACCCGCAATGATTGGTTGCGAGGTCGGGTAGAAATATCAGCTTCTTATCGGCAAGCTATTCGTAGGGCCAATAAATCCATTACGATTGTGGCCAGTTATTTTTTACCCGGAAACAGAATGTTGCGTTTAATTAGAAAAGCAACAGAAAAAGGGGTACATGTAAAGGTGATATTGGGCGGATACTCCGATGTTCCTATTGTAAAATCTGCCATGTTGTATTTGTATGATTGGATGTTGCGTAATAACATTACCATTTATGAATGGAACAAATCCGTATTGCATGGTAAACTCCTTTTGGTTGATCACAATTGGGTAACGATTGGTTCCTATAACTTAAATGCACTTAGCGATTACGGAAGTTTAGAAATGAATGTTGATATAGCAGGAGACGAATTTGCCCAATCAACAGAGCGTATGATTGATAATTTAATTGCCAATGGTTGTGAGCCCGTTGATATGAATACAGTTAAACAAAACCGAAACTTATTGCTTAGGGCATATCGTTGGATGAGTTACCACTTGATTCGTGCCTCATTGCTCTTCATGTTATATTTAATGCAAAAGGCAAAATCAATGCGCACCAACTATCACTAGTGTTGTATTTCCTTTAATAATTGTTTTTCATACCAAAATGTGGCAAACGGAATGAGGGCGCAAATAAAGCCGAGGGCAACTTTTTTAAACGACCACGAAGCGGCAATAGCTGATTGTAACAATAACAACATATACACCACAAACAATAAGCCGTGTGCCCAACCTACATATTTTACTGCCAATGGCCAATCGGCCACGTATTTAAGCGGCATAGCAATGCACAACAACACCACAAAACTCCATCCTTCGGCAATGGCAACGTATCTAAATTTTTTAATAACTGAGGTATCCACAATTTGATTTTTTTGGGTAACGAAGCTAAGAACAAACGTTTAAATGATTACAAAATTTGTTTGCTATGGGCTTTAGTATCCACTTTTTCAATTACTTTTTCTATGATGCCTTTTTCGTTAATCACAAAAGTACTTCTTAATATACCCATGTACTTTTTACCGTACATGCTTTTTTCTCCCCAAGCTCCAAAAGCCTCGGCAATGCTATGGTCTTCGTCTGCCAATAAACTAAATGGCAATTCGTACTTTTCAATAAATTTAGTATGCGATTTGGTGCTGTCAGGACTTACCCCTAAAATTTCATAACCTTGTTTTTGAAAGGTTGCATAATGATCTCTTAAATCACAAGCCTCTGAAGTACATCCCGGAGTATTGTCTTTCGGGTAAAAATATAATACCAATTTTTTGCCTTTGTAATTGGCTAATTTAATCGTTTCACCTTTTTCGTTGATGCCTTTAAATGCAGGAGCTTTGCTTCCTTCTTGTAACAGTGCCATATTATTTTATAAATGTTTTATAATAGGTTGAAGAATTTCCAACATCATCAATAACAACTAATTTAATGCTATGTTTTCCCGGTGTTAATTTTTCGGTATGCAAAAAGCATAACAAGTTGTTCTTGGCATCATATTCAAACAATTCCCACTTGCCATCAATGTAACCGTTATAGGTTTTTATACCACTCAAATTATCCTTTATTTCAAACACCACGTGTTGGCCTTTGAGCTTATTTTTTTTGAATGATTGGGTTTTAATGCTAGGTTTAATGGTGTCGGCATCTACGTAATATTCACCAAACGCATTCGGCTTGCACACCAACATATTATTTTCCCAGTATGTTTTTTGGTATGCTCCACCTTTTTTTACCCAACACAATTTATTTTGAAGATTTCTTGCATAACCTACCGGTTTAGTTTGTAAAATGAAAGATGAATAAACGGGATATTCAGGCGTACCCACAACCACCCTTGGTGCATATTGGTTTTTGGTGTTGAAATCATCGTTTATGCAAACGGGAGTAGCTTCCAACACTGCATCGGCCGGAAAAATTACGCGGGTAAATTCACTGTTCCATTCTTTCCCTTTTTCATCCACCAATTGATCGCAGTCAGTAGGGTTTGGGGTATTGTTGGTTGAATCAAATTGATACTTTATGGCAAGGTTCAACACAAACGATTTCGGATGATTGAAATTGTTTTTTGCCAAAGTAGTAGCTGGTGCTGATTCATATTGAACAACCTTAATGGCATAATGTTGCACCTTATTTTCTTCTAATATTATCCATCCATTGTTAGCACTAACCGTGCAATAAAACGGAAATTGAACCGTGTTTGATTTAAATGCACGAATGATTCTTTTTTCAGTTTGTTTGTAAGTTTTGAAATCAATAAAATAATTGATTAAGCGCATATTACTGAATGAAGCTTCATTCATGGTGAACGCATAAACAGTATCCTTGATTTGTAATGTATTTATAATAGAAACTGAATATGGCATGTATTTTCTGTTGCTATCCGTAAGAAAATCGTAAGCTTCAACACCAAATGCAAATTCTTGTTGCGGAATGCTGAGTGTATCAATGTAATAAGCCAAACTACTATCAGTGTTCCACCTTATTTTTTGTATATCAATCAACCATGATTTTGCCAATTGAAAGGAATTGGACTGTTTGGAGTAAGCATGAACTGCAACTATTTTAGGAGTCAATGTATCAAGCAAGGGAAAACCCAATTCGAGCGGATTTAGCGGATGTTCCGTTTTGGTATTTCTAATTTCATAATGTACATGTGGTCCGGTGCTTCTTCCTGTGTTCCCGCTATACGCTATTGTATCGCCTTTTCTAACCCACAATAGCGGATTCGTAAAAACATAATCAAACTCAAATGTTTGGTTTTGGTATTGATGCTTGATAACCCAATCGTCAATTTTTCCGTGATAGTTTTTAAGGTGCCCGTAAACAGTGGTGTAACCATTTGGATGATCAATGTAAATGGCTTTACCGTAGCCAATACTTTGTATTTTTATGCGACTGATATATCCATCTGCCGAGGCCAATACAGGTAAACCTTCCTTTTCTTGTGTTTTTAAATCCAATCCGCTGTGAAAGTGGTTTTCGCGCAAAGAATTAAACAAGGAAATATATTGCTGGATGCTGTCTAACGGATACTTAAAATAGGGTTCTGCTTGTTGACATATGGCAAATAATGCTTGTGTGAAAAATAGAATAAAAAGTAGAAAATGCCTCATGTTCATTGGTGCGCTAAACGTTGAATGAATCTGCAAGTAATAAAAAAAATAGAACACCTGCCCGAACTTGTTTAATCACTATGAAACAAATGGAGAAATGTTATATTTGGGTATCAATAACTTTATGAAACGCAGCCTAAAAATTTTTAAACTAGTAATGGTTTTGTTTTGCATGACCATTTTTTACCCCAATAAAATTTTTGCACAACAATCGGTATTAGAT
>JBKDBG010000084.1:0-4810 GCA_046314755.1 Bacteroidota bacterium
TTCATTTCTAAAGGCTTTTCCTGTTTGTGCAATTCCGAATGGCACTTTCATTCTTCCTGATTTTTGTACGTTGAGAAAATTGACAAAAATACCTTGTGCGGTTTCAGGTCTCAAGTATAAATCCATCGCGTTTTCGGCAGAAGCCCCAAGCTTTGTCCCAAACATCAAGTTGAATTGCTTCACATCAGTCCAGTTTCTAGAGCCTGTTTCTGGATCGGCTATCTCTAATTCTTCGATTAGTGCTTTTACATCGTCTAAATCGCCGTTTCCTAACGATTTACCCATTCGTTCTAGAATCTCTCTTTCTTTCGAAAGGTATTCCATCACTCGTGGATTGGTGGTTTTGTATTGTTCTTCATCGAAAGAATCCCCAAAACGCTCTCGGGCTTTTTCAATTTCCTTTTTAGCTTTTAGGTTTAATTTTTCGGCATAATCCTCAATTAAAACGTCGGCTCTGTATCTTTTTTTAGAATCCTTGTTGTCAATCAACGGATCGTTGAACGCATCCACGTGACCCGAAGCTTTCCAAGTGGTTGGATGCATCAAAATCGCAGCGTCTAAACCGACAATGTTTTCATGCATTTGCACCATGGCTTTCCACCAATATTGGCGCAAATTATTTTTTAACTCAACCCCATTTTGTCCGTAATCATACACCGCACCTAATCCATCATATATTTCGCTGCTTGGGAATACAAAGCCATACTCTTTGGCATGACTCACTACGTTTTTAAAAATATCTTCGCTCATAATAAAACCGTTGCAAATTAAGGGGTTTTACATACACTCACAAACAAATCGCATAAGCCGTTTATAAAACAATAATTTATTGGGTTTTTAGTACCTTGCAGGCATTGATGCTCAACACGGTTGCCATTTTTTCTTTGGAAGTTACGCCACGCTTAACTTACACGCTAAACGAAATGTTTAACAGGCGTTTAGGGCTTCAATATGTTGTTTATACCAATCAGCAAGAATGGGAAAATGCACCCAATCCCAAAATCAATTACAGCCACCGCGCAATTGAAACAGGGGTTTCAATAACACCAAATCGGTTATTGTTTGAAACAGGAATTGATACATCACGCAAACCATTAGTTAACAAAGATGATTTTTGGAAATGGACCATCCATTTTGAACAAGAAAACTTTGACCCCATTGCCGGAGTGTTTTATTTATTAAGCAGGTATGAAGAATACCAAAACACTAAAAGAGATGAGCATGGGCGATTTTCCGCAGCCGATTCATTGGCGCAGCAACACGGTTTTTTAGCATTTCCTTTGGTTGAACATTGGTGTGATCGTTTGGGTGAATTGTTAAAAGAACAAGAACCCCAACTTCAAATTCAACCCCGAACATACAAAGTATACAATACCATTGATATTGATTTTGCTTACTTATATAAAGGCTTACCTATTTGGCGTTGGACAGGAAAACTCATTAAAAGTTTGGTAAGCCTCAAATGGCATAAAACCATTGAACAAGTGCTTGTTACTTGCGGATTCAGCAAAGACCCTTATGACACATATGAAGTAATTAGCCGCGAAACAAACGTTAAACCGCATTATTTTTTGCTGATGGCCAATTATGGCAGTGTAGATTATAATATCAATCCACAATCAAACGCTATGCAAAAACTATTGCAAAAACTAAATAGCCATGCATTAGAAATTGGGATTCACCCTTCCTACCGCAGCAACAGCCAAATCAACTTATTAGAAGAAGAAAAAAAACAATTGGAACACTTGATTGGACGACCGGTAAATTTGGCCAGACAACATTTTTTGAAATTAGCTTTACCAACTACTTACCATCAATACACCCAACAAAAAATAACTAAAGATTTTTCATTTGGTTATGCTGATGCAATAGGTTTTAGGGCTTCAACTTGTATGTCCTTTAATTTTTATGACCTCACCATCGAAATGCCCCAACCCCTTGAAATATACACCACCAATGTAATGGATGTTACCTTAAAGCATTACTTACAACTTTCACCGGATGAGGCGTTGAAACTTAGCAAAAACTTAACTCAGGTAATCAAACAGTATAGTGGTAATTTCGTATGCTTGTGGCACAATAACAGTTTAAACGAAGCGGATATTTGGAAAAATTGGAAACAGGTTTACTTACAACTCATTAATCAACCCAATGATTAAACATTTAGCACATCATGAAATAGACATTTCCAAGTGGGATGCCTGCATTGACGCATCAAGCATTGGATTGGTTTATGCGAAAAGCTGGATGCTGGACATTTTGGCTCCGGATTGGGATGCGTTGGTGTTTAATGATTATGAAGCCATCATGCCATTGCCACATCAAAAAAAAATAGTGGAGGTTGTTTACCAACCGTTTTTTATTCAACAACTTGGAGTGATTAAAAAACATGAAGGTGTTCCTGTTTCTACCAATAATTTTATTGAAGCCATTCCGTATCAATTTAAGTACATCAATATTTGTTTAAACGAAAGCAATACCTATCAAAGTAATAAACATCAAGTAATCAGTCGTTCAAATTATTTGCTTCATTTGCATTTGCCTTACGACCAACTTTTTAAAAACTACAACGATCATACAAGGAGAAATTTAAAAAAAGCACAGCAACATCCACTTTCATTGCAAACCTGTGATACCGATTTTGTTGTTGCGTATTACGCCCAACATAAAGGAACTGAAACACCCGAAGTTAAAGTAGCAGATTATGATCGATTGAAGCAAGCTTTGCAACAAGCCCATTTACATAAAAGTGTTACAGGATTTGCCGTGTATGAAAAAGAGCAAGTACTTGCTACTATGGCGTTGCTCAAAACTAAAAACAGATTGGTGTACTATTTAGGTTGCTCTAATGAAGAAGGGCGAGAAAAGAGAGCCATGTATTTTTTGGTTGATGAGTTGATTAAAATCTACCACAACCAATCACTTATCTTTGATTTTGAAGGATCGGACATTACGGGTATAGCAAGATTTTTCAAAGGATTTGGAGCGATGAGATTATCCTATACACGCGTAATTATTAATCGCTTACCATGGTATTTGAAATGGTTGAAAAAATAAATACATTTAACCCCATAAACTTGTAATTACACTTCAATTTAACTGATTTGAAAATAGCAGCAATAGATATCGGAAGTAACGCAGTTCGCTTGCAAATTGCAAGAGTAACCAACGAAGATGAGGAGCCATTTAAAAAGGTTGAGTTTGTGCGAGTGCCCATTCGTTTGGGTGATGATGCATTTAATAGAGGAAAAATTAGTAAAGAAAGGCGTAAGGTATTTTACAAGGCCATGCAAGCTTTTAAACTCATGATAGAGGCCTTTGATGTTGACCACTACATGGCTTGTGCTACCAGTGCTTTACGTGATGCGGAAAACGGACAAAAAATTGTAGATAAAGTTGCCTCAGAATTTGATTTAAAAATTGATGTGATAAGCGGGAAGCGAGAATCGGAGTTGATTTTAAAATCAATTAAACGGTATTTAAAACCTGACGAAAACTATTTAACCATTGATGTAGGCGGTGGAAGTACAGAAATGACCGTTATTCAAAACATGCGCGCTTATGATAGCGTAAGTTTTGATGTGGGCACTGTTCGATTATTAGACAATGCGATTAAAAAAGAAAGCTGGAAAGCCCTTGAAAAATATGTGAAAGACCATATCACAGCCATTGAACATTCACGTGCATTGGCAACCAGCGGAACCATTAACAAGATAGCCAACATTATAAACGACAACGGTGAGCAGGCTATTAGTTTTGAAGAATTGGATCGGTTTTATCATACCATAAAAAAAATGAGTATGAATGAATTGATTGAAACCTACAAATTAAATCCGGACAGAGCAGATGTTATTGAGCACTCGGCTCATATTTATTTGAAGATATTAAAATGGGCAAATATTGAGCGGCTTTATGCACCAAGTGCAGGTTTAAAAGACGGGATTTTATTTGAACTCATGGAAAAACACAACCATTAAAACAGGTTACGAATATCTATTCCCAATAAATCATACAGGCCATAAACCAAGATCGTCCAAAGTAAAAAACTCACCAACATAAATTGTTTAATTCGCCATTTATTAGGCTCGAAAGCTGCCGCAATAATTACACCCACGGGTACTGACAAAAGAATAGGTGTAAGCAACGCAATTCCATACAATTCATACTTCACAATAAAGCGCAATAATTTTCTTTTGGTTCGACTAATGGGCTTAATGGTTGGATGTTTACCCGGAAACAGTTTTCGATACAAAAACATTAAACCATCCCACAAATACAAATAAACAATTACACCCAACATGCCACCGCCAACATTGCATACCAATACTTCCAGCCAATTAAAACCAAATCCTATGGCCGAAATTAAGCCCACCAAATACTTAAATGCTGAACCTAAAACAACCGTAATATATTTTGCAAACATGGCCTCCATAAGCACAGCGAAGTTAGGCAATTGAAAGCTCAATTACTTTCTTAAATCGAGAGATTTTACTGCTTCAACTGCTTTACGAACGTTACCGTATTTTTTTAACAAGGCTGTTGCCTTTTCTTCTGCAACTTTTAATTCTTCCATAATCATTCGCGTACCTCAGCGCATAAGTATGATATTTGTTGGTGTCATGTCAAACATTCTGATACCTTTTACTCTCCCCAACCTAATCAATAAACTCGTGCTACTCATATTTAACACCAACTTTTGTGCAGTGCCGCTTTTCATGCGTGTTTAGCCAGTTACAAACTCCGGACCAACAATAACTTCAATAGTATAATTTGCAAACTTTTCAGACCTGATTAATTCATTAAACACAAT
>JBKDBG010000085.1:0-35911 GCA_046314755.1 Bacteroidota bacterium
GTATTATATACTATTTGATATTGCATTATAAGTAGTGTTTTAAGTGAGTACTAACCTTTATTTATTGCTAGCTTTTGTTGTTTTATAAATCCTTTGTTGGATATGATTGGTTATTAACTATAAAACTTAGCATCCGTTAATGCTTACGCACTAAATTGTTACTTCATCCAATAATTTAGCCAATGTATAATCCTTTTCAGTAACTGTATTTCCTGCATCATGGGTGGTGAGTTTTACCATAACTTTATTGTACACATTGGTCCATTCCGGATGGTGGTTTAATGCATCAATTTTTGGAGCCATCTTGCTCATCCAGTCCATGGCTTCATTAAAACTATTGAATGTAAAAGTTTTGTATAATGCATGATCTTTTTCTATCCAATTACTCATACTTTTAATACATTTGGCTAAATAAAATAACAATGAACATCAAAGTTAGTTGGAAAATACTATTCATCCTATCCATTTTTATTTCAAAGGCACAAGCACAAAATACTTGGGTGAAAAGTTTTGGTTCGGCCCAGTTTGATTACCTTGATAAATTAGCTGCTGATCATGATGGCAATGTTTACGTGGCCGGAAGAATTAGAGCTAACGTTCAAATTGATGATACCTTAATTACAAAGATTGGATCTGGTTCATACAATTACATTTTAGTGAAATTGAATGAACAAGGCAAAAAGGTTTGGGTGGTAAATTTTTATCAGAATGCTGCTGCCATTGACGAGGTGAGTGGAGTTACGGTTGATGAATCCGGTAATGTTTATGTATCACTTACCCGGCCGGGTATTTTGTTCAAGTACAATATCAACGGAATAAAAATATTTGAAAAAACATTTCAGGCCGGTGTTGCAAGATTAGGTAATGTACTTGTGGATGACAGTAATTTTGTTTGGGTATGTGGTTCATTTAGTCAGTTTAATTTTAGTTTAGATGGATTGCCTGCTATGCCTCACCATGGTGGAACTTCATTTTACATTGCCAGGTTAGACAGCAATGGAATAGCCAGGCGTGTTATTCCTATTGGAAGTAATAGTTTAAGTGCACGTGTATCAAAAATTGCCATACGTGATACCATGGTTTATGTAACTGCTAATTTTTTGTATGATGTGTTTATTAAAACCGATACATTAAAAAATATCAAAAGTTTAACGGCTGCATTTACCACAAAAGGAGATTATGTATGGGCTAAACCAATTAAAATAGTTGGAGCAACAGGAGCAACAGGGATGCAAGGTTTAACGGTATTAAATACAGGTGAAATTGCTATCGGTGGATCTTTTTATGAAGCCATAAATATTTCAGGAACTGTATTAAGTAATCCATTTGATCGGGAGAATTTTTATATGGCCTTGTACAAACCAAATGGTGATTTAATTTGGGCTAAATCATCAAGCACCATTAATTCTAACACTTTTGAAATACGCACCACCTATGATAATAAATTGGCTGTAATTTTTGATTACAATTTTTCATTTGCTTTTGGCGGTAAAAGTGTGGGTGATGGTGTGAGTAATAAACGTTATGCCGGAATGATGTGTGTTACACCAGATGGAAACGCAGAATGGATGAAAGGTTTAGGACAATCTGATTGGACCTATACACGAGGTTTGGCTATTGATGGAAAAGGTAATTGGTTTGTGGGTGGAAACTTTCAAAGTACCACTTCAAATGTAATTGATGGTAAACCATTAACTGCCGTTGGTGAAACTGATTTGTATGTGATAAAAAATTTCAATTTAGCACAACCTGTTGTAGGCAACACTATTTTCTGCAGTAACAATACTTCGCAAACACTAACAGCCACCGGTACCAACGTAAAATGGTATAACGATTCATTATTGAATAATTTGTTGTTTGAAGGCAATAATTATCCGGTTGTGATTGATAGCAATATGCAAGTTTATGTGGTGCAACAATTAGGAGGTGCAGTAAGTGTTCCTAAGCTATTAGATGTAAAGCGATTTAATTTAAAGCCTGTAAATTTATTGAATAACGGAGATACGCTTACTGTAGTTCCTGCCATCGGAATGGTTTATCGTTGGTATAGAAACAATGTGTTGCTTGCGGGTAATTCAGCGGTTAGCTACGTGGTTTCTCAAAGCGGTAAATTCCATGCTTTGGTAATTGATTCTAATACCTGTAACAACTTTACCGATACGATTAATGTTATGTTTTCGGGTTTAAAAGCCGCAATGCACAATGAGGAATTAAGCGCAATAGTTTATCCGAATCCGGTATATGATAAATTATGGATTAAATCTGAACAAAACATTGATGAAGTAAAAATTTGGAACTACTCCGGTCAACTCATCAAAACCGTAAATGAATTAGTATTAAATGGTGTTGATGTGTCTGACATCTCCTCCGGATTTTATGTGATAGAAATTCATTATTCAAACGGCAGCATACAACATCAAAAAATTAGGATTCAACACCAATAAGATTATTGAGTTATTTGATGTTATAAAAATTCATGGTGCGTTCGAGGCCTATTTGTGAGAAGGCTTCTATGGCATCCATACTGTGTTTGATTAACTCAGGTAATTTTTGTTGTTCTTCTTCACTCCATTTCCCTAAAACAAACTCCACTTGCCTGCCTTTAGGAAAGTTGTTGCCAATACCAAAACGCAAACGCGGATAATTTTGTGTTTGCAACAATTCGTTGATGTTTTTAAGTCCGTTATGCCCGGCATCACTGCCATTGCCACGTATGCGTATTTTTCCAAAATCAATGGCCAAATCATCCATCAACACCAATATCTGAGCAGGTTCTATTTTTAGCGTTTGCATCCAATAGCGCACTGCTTTACCGCTTAAATTCATGTAGGTGGTAGGTTTTATTATGTGTACTTGTTTGCCTTTAATGCTTAATTGTGCATAATCGGCATACCTATCGGGTTGAAATGTTTGTTGGTGTTTTGCCACAAACGCATCGGCAATATCAAAACCAATGTTGTGTCGTGTGTGAGCGTATTCGTTGCCAATATTTCCAAGGCCAACAATTAAAAATTTCATGCTGCAATATTACAGGATAAAAATGGAGTAAATAAAAAATCCCACCCTTTGCAGGATGGGATTTTGCTTATGCTTAAAGTAAAATTATTTCTTTTTACCTTCTTCAGCAGCTGCGCTTTGCAAAGCACGGGTAGTTTTAACCGATACAATTGGGTTAGCCGGAGCATCTAGAATGGTGTATTCTTGTGGAGGTAATTCACTCACACGGATTGATTTTCCGATTTCCAAATTGTCGATGTTTACTTCTACGTACTCAGGTAAATTAGCAGGTAAAGTTTTTACGCGAAGTTTTTTCATCTTCACAATTAATTTACCACCTGCACGCACACCTACTGAGTTCCCAACCGTTTTAACAGGCACTCTTACTTCAACCGGTTTATCATCGCTAATCGTAATAAAATCGGCATGCATAATGCTGTCGTTAACGGCATGGTACTGAATGTCTTTCAATACAGCTTTGTAGATGGTACCGTCAATGTCAAGTTTCACTTTGTACGTGTTTGGCGTGTAAACCAAATCTTTAAAGTCTTCAGAGTACATTGAGAAATGAACGGTGTTGTTTCCGCCATACAATACACACGGCACTTTACCCTCGTTTCGGAGTGTTTTGGTTGAAGACTTACCAACTCCGTCCCGCAAATAACCAAACATGGCAATTGTTTTCATGTTGTTGTTTTTTTGTTTTTGTAAAACTCCGGCCAACTCGAAACACCTTTGTTTTACGCTAAAAAATAATAATCGAGTTAAGTATTTTATACGTTAAATAGTGAACTTATGCTTCCGAACTCGGTTACATTCTTAATCCCGTTAGAGAATAATTCAGCTACACTAAGTACTTTTATTTTACTGCTTTCTTTGTAAAGCGGTATGGTATCGCACACCACCAATTCATCAATCACACTTTCTTCAATAGTTTCATAGGCTTTGCCTGATAAAACCGGGTGCGTACACATGGCTCTTACACTTAGGGCACCTTTGTCTTTCAGCATTTGGGCTGATTTGGCTAAGGTGTTACCTGTATCAATAATATCGTCAATTAAAATGACGTCTTTCCCAACCACATCACCAATCAACGTCATCGATGCGATTTCATTGGCACGTTTACGTTCTTTATCGCAAATTACCATATCTAGGTTAAGCGCTCTGGCAAAGGTTCTTGTACGGTTTGAAGAACCCATATCAGGCGAAGCCAGGATAAGGTTTTTTTCGTTGAGGCTGCGAATATAAGGAATAAAAATGACAGATGAGTCTAAATGATCAACCGGAATTTCAAAAAAACCTTGAATTTGAGGTGCATGCAGGTCCATGGTCATTACACGGCTCACTCCGGCAGTTTTTAGCATATCGGCTACTACTTTACTGCCAATACTAACGCGGGGCTTATCTTTACGGTCTTGCCTAGCCATGCCAAAATACGGAATTACAGCTGTAATGTAGTGGGCTGAAGCGCGTTTAGCGGCATCAATCATCAACAACAATTCCATTAAATTATCGGCCGGAGCAAAGGTTGATTGGATTAAAAACACATCGCAACCGCGAACCGATTCATTAATGCTGGGTTGAATTTCCCCATCACTAAATTGAGAAATGGTAATGTCGCCAAGTGGTTTTCCGTAAGCAGCAGCGATTTTTTCGGCCAAGTAGAGTGATTTACGGCCTGAGAATAATTTAATCTCGTTACGCGGAGCAGGCATTTTTTTGAGTTTTAAGTGAACCTGATAAAAAAAATGTCGGGCTTTTTAATAAACCCGACACCTCTTTCTTGTTTGTTGTCCGACTAGGTTTCGAACCTAGACTCTTCTGAACCAAAATCAGACGTGTTGCCAGTTACACCATCGGACAATTTTAGTGGGTGCAAATATAGGTGTGTTCTCAATTAACGCAATATTTTTTTTTAAAAAATTTGCTTAATCATTATCAGGTAATTAAACGCCCAACAAGCCTTTTTGTTTACTTATACACCCTTTTTAACCTAAACTCTTTTGCAGGTGAAATAACCATAGGTACTTTTTCAACTGTTACCGAGCTGGTATCCAAGCCAAAAGCCTTTTCTTCACTTAAACTTAAGGAGTCGAGCACGCTGTAGGCATCCATCAATAATCCCTCATACACACTTAATTCGTTCTCGTAACTCAAGTGACGTTTTAATACCACAAATCTAAAATCACCGGTAATGTTTAGTTTGCTTAATGAAGCGTAGCGGCTGGTAACATCTACTTCGTGGTTTTTCATTAACTCCTCTACCACTTTGCGGAAGTAGAAGTTAATTTTTTGTTCCACCCTAAAGCCTAATCTAAATTCTATTTTTACTATGTCTTGGCTGGCTATGTGATCAACCTTGTACTCCATGGTGTAAGGTTTATCATCAACATGTATATGCACAAACCAATAAATATCGGCACGTTTAGGTTGTTTTTGTAATATGCTGTAAATCACTTTTGTTTCAACTTCCATTAAACTATCGGCACTGGTTAAGTACACCAAATGGGTTGCATATTTTGGTATAGAAGTATCGTTACTAAGTTGTTGTAAAATTGGAATATAATCACGCAGTTTAACAAACTCGGTTAAGCGGTTTTTAATTTTACGCCCTTTAAACCAAACCCACATGATAAAAATGAACAACAAACTTATAACTAAGGTAACCCAACCTCCATGTTCAAACTTGCGAAGGTTAGCCAATAAAAATGATAACTCAATAGGTAAATAAACAGCTAACAGTAGACCAACCAAAACACGAGGTGTTTTTACTTTGCGTAAATAATTTGATAGCAAAACGGTGGTCATTAACATGGCTATTGTGATGGCCAATCCATATGCTGCTTCCATCTTTGCCGATTCTTCAAAGTATAATACGATGCCAATACAGCCTGCCCAAAGCATCCAGTTCGCACTAGGCACATACAATTGTCCTTTAGCTTCGGTTGGGTATTTAATGCGCACCTTAGGCCACACATTTAAACGAATGGCTTCACTTATCAGGGTAAAAGAACCGCTAATTAATGCTTGGCTGGCAATAATAGCAGCGAGGGTAGCAATAATAATTCCCGGAAGTAAAAACCATTGTGGCATAAGCCCGAAAAACGGATTTAATTCATGAAAAACTTTTCCTTCAAATTGCAACAACCAAGCTCCTTGTCCCATGTAGTTAAGTAGGAGTGTAGTTTTTACAAACATCCAACTCACTCTTATATTTTGTTTACCGCAATGGCCTAAATCACTGTATAATGCCTCTGCTCCGGTTGTACATAAAAATACAGCACCAAGTAACCAATAACCTTCGGGGTAATTGGCTAATAAGTTGTAAGCATAGTAAGGATTTAGTGAATGAAAAATGGTTGGGATTTGAATGGCCCATTTTAATCCTAAAATGGCCAACATACTAAACCAAATAAACATTAATGGTCCAAATGCTTTACCTACAATGCTTGTTCCAACACGTTGTATTAAAAATAAAGTGGTGATAATGGTAATAACAATTGGAATTGTAGGAATATTTTTATTTAAGATTAACAAACCCTCAATAGCGGATGAAACTGAAACGGGTGGAGTAATGATGCCATCAGCAAGTAATGCACAACCACCAATCATTGCCGGGAAAATTAAAAACGGCTTACGTCTTCTAATCAACGCGTACAAGGAGAAAATACCACCTTCACCATTGTTATCAGCACGTAATGTAATAATTACATACTTTAAAGTAGTTTGTAGGGTAAGTGTCCAAAAAATGCAGGATATGGATCCAAAAATTAATTCTTTTGTAATCACCTTATCGGCTACAATGGCTTTTACCACATACAGAGGAGAGGTGCCAATATCTCCATAAATAATTCCAAGCGTAACTAAAAGCCCGGCCAGCGAAACTTTGCTGAGTTGATTATGATGATCGCTCACGTATTGCTAATGTTTAAGAACAACAATAATGAAAGTTAAAATGCAAATTCGGAAATAAAATGTAAACGTAACAATTGAATGTCTTCTTTGCTGAAATCACCGTTAAATTCATTGATGGCAGCATCTAAATTGTCATCCGGCATGGAGCGGAAATAATCCATCACTTCATCCACCAAATCTTCATCAGCAATATCGTTTACATAGCTTTTTAAATTGAGCTTGGTACCGCTTAAAATAATGTTTTCAATTTCCTTCAATAAATCATCCATTGAAAACCCTTGTGAGCGGGCAATATCAGACAGGTTTACTTTTTTATCAATATTGGTGATGATGGCAATTTTTTTGGCAGATTTATTTACCACCGATTTCATCACCATATCTTCCATTTTTTCGATGTCATTTTCTTGAACGTATTTATCAATCAGTTCAATAAACGGTTTACCGAATTTTATGGCTTTGCTTTTGTTTACTCCGCTTATTTTGGCCAATTCATCCATATCAGTTGGATATTTACTGGCCATTTCTTCTAACGAAGGCTCTTGGAAAATAACGTAAGGCGGAAGGTTGTGCTGTTTGCCAACCTTTTTGGTAAGGTCTTTTAACATGGCAAACAATGCCTCATCGTACACATTTTCTACTTCAACATCTTTTTCATCATCATCCGTTACCTTTTCAAATTTTTGATCGAGAGCTACTTCAATATTTACAGGTTTCTTCAAAAAGTTTTCGCCCTTTTCATTCAAGCTTAACAACCCGTAATTTTCAATGTTTTTAGTGATGTATCCATTAAGCAACAACACACGTATAAGGGATTTCCAGTAGTTGTCTTCTTTGTCTTTCCCTTTGCCAAAAAACTCCAATTTTTCGTGGCCGCTTAACGTTACCTCATGGCTTTTCTTTCCAACTAAAATTTCTACAATATGGTTTAACACGTATTTGCCTTTAACGGCATTTATCGTATTCAATACCATTATTGCATCGGCTTTGGCATCAACCTTTTCCTTTGGATGACGACAGTTGTCGCACATGTTGTTACACTTTTTATCGTCAAACTCTTCACCAAAATAATGTAATAAAAATTTTCTGCGGCAAGCACTTGATTCAGCAAATGCTTGTGTTTCGAAAATAAGCAGTTCCCCAATTTCACGCTCAGCCACCGGCTTATCTTTCATAAACTTTTCCAACTTTTCAATATCGGCCGGGTTGTAGTATAAAATGCATTCACTGTCAATTCCGTCACGTCCGGCACGACCTGTTTCTTGGTAATATCCTTCAATGCTTTTCGGCACATCGTAATGAATCACAAAGCGAACATCCGGTTTGTCAATACCCATACCAAATGCAATCGTTGCTACAATCACATCACACTCTTCCATTAAAAATGCATCTTGATGGGCTGCGCGGGTTTTCGCATCTAAACCGGCATGGTAAGGCAATGCTTTAATACCGTTGGCTTTAAGTACACCGGCAATTTCTTCTACCTTTTTTCTGCTTAAGCAATAAATGATTCCGCTTTTGCTTTTGCGGGGTTTGATGTATGAAACAATGTCTTTGAGTACATCATTCTTTTTGCCTTTCGGTTTTATTTCGTAGTATAAGTTGGCACGATTAAAAGATGATTTGTACACCTTGGCATCGCCCATTTGAAGGTTTTTCTGAATGTCTTGTTGTACTTTAGGTGTAGCCGTAGCCGTTAAGGCCATCATAGGCACATCCTTAATCTCCTTAATCATTTGCTTAATGCGCCTGTACTCCGGACGAAAATCATGGCCCCATTCACTGATACAATGGGCTTCATCAACCGCAACAAAAGCAACATCAATAGATTTTAAAAATTCAATGGTTTCATCCTTTTTTAAAGTTTCAGGAGCAATATATAGCAACTTGGTATCACCACTGCTTACATCTTTTTTTACTTTGGTAATTTCACTTTTACTTAATGATGAGTTGAGAAAATGTGCGGTGTTTTCATTGCCAAATGAGCGCAATTGGTCTACTTGGTTTTTCATTAATGCGATAAGAGGTGAAATAACAATAGACACACCCGGGAGCATTAACGCAGGCAACTGATAGCATAAACTTTTGCCACCACCGGTAGGCATAATTACGAAGGTGTCTTCACCTTGCATTACACTATCCACTATTTTTTCTTGGTCGCCTTTGAAGTTATCAAACCCGAAAAACTCTTTAAGACTTTCTTTCGCACTTTTTCTTGCAACTTTCATATGCAGCTTTTTGTGTTAAGTAACTGATTTTTTGCTAAAAGGGGCGCTAAATTAGCACGGAAAATCCATTTTTTGAATATTTCAATATTAAAATCTTTATTTGCAATGCTTATTCACCTGCTTTTATTGTAAAAGCTGCATGATTGGTGAGTTGGCGTGAAACATGATTTTTATCACAGCATGGAGAAAAACAAAAATCACTATGCCATTATAATGGCCGGTGGAATTGGAAGTAGATTTTGGCCTTATAGCAGAACACAAAGACCTAAGCAATTTTTAGATATACTGGGTGTAGGAAAAACCCTCCTGCAAAGTACCTACGAACGCTTTTTAAAACAGTTTGATAAGAATAATATTTTTATTGTTACCAATCAATCTTACATTCCCTTAGTGAAGGAACAATTGCCTGGTATTGCTGAGCATTGTTTACTTGGAGAACCTTCGGCAAAAAATACCGCTGCGTGTATAGCCTATGCCATTACCAAAATTCATAAAATGAACACCCATGCATTGTGTGTGGTGGCACCAAGTGATCATTTAATTTTGGATGAGGCTTCATTTTTGGCGAATGTGAGTACAGGTTTGGAATATGCACAAAAACACGATGCCTTAATTACTTTAGGTATTCGTCCAAGCCGCCCCGACACCGGTTATGGTTACATACAGTTTATTGAAAATAATAACGATACGGACATACATAAAGTAAAGACATTTACCGAAAAGCCAACCTTGGAGTTGGCTAAAACCTTTTTGGATAGTGGTGAATTTTTATGGAATGCCGGTATCTTTATTTGGAGCTCATCAGCTATTAGAAATGCTTTTAAACAACTCATGCCTGAGTTTTTTGAGCTATTTCAGCAAGGATCAAAATCTTTTAATACACCGGAAGAGTTACCGGCTATTCAAAATATATATGAGCAATGCCGTTCCATTTCCATTGATTACGGCATTTTAGAAAAGGCTTCTAATGTTTACGTAATACCAAGCGATTTTGGTTGGAGCGATTTAGGAACATGGACATCGCTTTATGAAAATGCAGCAAATAAAGATGAGCAACGTAATGTGTTTGAAGGAAAGCATATTCATGGATACAACACAAACGATTGTATGGTAAGTTCACATGCCGCAAAAGGTAAATTGGTGGTTTTAAACAGCGTACAAAATTTGATTATTGTAGATACTGATGATGTGTTAATGATTTGCGATAAGAGCAAAGAGCAAGAGGTAAAGCAAATGGTAGCTGATATCAAACTAAAGTATGATGACAAATACATTTAGTGTATGACCAACCGAATACTTCCACCTTTACTTAAACCCGGAGATAAAATTGCCATAGCTGCACCTGCCCGAAAAATTTCGAGGGATGAATTAGCCTTTGCCATAAACGAATTTGAGTCATGGGGATTAGAAGTGGTATTGCATGAGTTATTATTTGAACAGCACCATCAATTAGCCGGAACAGATTCCATTAGAACGGAAGTTTTTCAGTCATATATAAATAACTCCGAAGTAAAAGCCATTATTGCCGCGCGTGGTGGTTATGGTTCCGTTAAAATTATCGATCAACTTGATTTTAGTCCATTAAGACTTTCGCCAAAATGGATTATCGGATATAGTGACATAACCGTTTTTCATTCACACCTTCATACCAATACTAATCTATGTACGCTTCATGCTGCTATGCCTATTAATATGTTGCCGGAAAAATTGGATGGACAAAGTGTGTTGGCATTAAAGTCGTTGCTTATGGGCGATGAGCCATTTCATTACGAGTTGAATCAACATCCTATGAATGTTGAAGGTGAAGCAACGGCTGAATTGGTTGGTGGAAACTTGTCAGTTCTTTACAGTTTGTTGGGTTCCGTGAGTGATATTAATACCAAAGGCAAAATTTTATTTATAGAAGATTTAGATGAGTATCTGTATCATGTTGACCGTATGATGATGGCATTGGATAGGGCTGGAAAACTCAATCAATTGGAAGGTTTAATTGTAGGTGGTATGAGTGATATGAAAGATAATCAAGTGCCATTTGGCATGAGTGCGGAAGAAATTATTTTAGAACGAGTAAAAAATTACGGCTATCCGGTATGTTTTGGTTTTCCTGCAGGTCACGAAAAGGTGAATTTGCCATTAGTCTTTGGCAACACTCACCACCTCAAGGTAAGGTCATCTGAAATCGCGTTTCAAAAATCGTGATAGATGTCAATTTTTCTCCTTTTTAAGGCTTATTTAAGAATAATTAATTAAAAGTAATACTGTTTAGGTAGGATTGTTTAATACAAAAAGTTATGTTTACATAACTTTTTATTATTTCAATCCTAACCGTATGAAAAAACGCTTACTTTTTTGGTTAGTCATGCTTTGGCTAACTTGTGATGTGGGGGCTCAGACCAAACTCTCTCAAAATTTTTCCTCAACCACTTTTCCTCCTTCCGGATGGACTTTAACCGGATCACCCGGATTGGTAGTGCGGGATGCAGCTGTTAATGGTTTCAATAACGCTATTGGTCAAGGTGCTGTTAAATCTGATAACTACAATTTTACAGCTCCAAATATATCTCAGCTAACGAGTTTAACATTTACGGCTACAGTTGCAGGCGATTCATTAAAGTTTGCAGTTGCGCATGCAACTTATCCCGGCTATACAGATAGCTTGTATGTGTTTGCATTTACCGGAACCAACTTTGTTCAATTAAGAGCTTGGGGTTCAAGTCAAATTGTTGATACCGGAATTACCACCGCTAATGCAGTAACAGGTACATACACTCCGGGTTCAATAACAGATTGGAGGGTTAAAGGAATTGCATTGCCAATTGGCACCACCCAAATTCGATTTGTATTCTCATCAGGATATGGGAACCAATTATATGTAGATAATATTGTGGTTGGGCAGCCTTCACCTGCTTGTACAGGAACGCCAACTGCCGGAACACCCCTTTCAAGTAATGTGCTAGTTTGTAATGGAACAAGTACAGGCTTAGAATTCTTAGGAGCCACTGATGGTCAAGGCACCACTTACCAATGGCAACAATCTTTAGATAACGGTGTGTTAGATCCATGGGCAAACGTAACCGGAGGTTCCGGAGCCACAACAAGCAGTTACGGTACGCCAAATATTTCCTTTCCACGTTTTTACAGAATGGTAGTAACGTGTACCAATAGCAGTCAAACCGTAAATTCGAGTAGTATTTATGTTGGTATTGATAGCTTTTACAATTGTTATTGCGCACCAAGTGGCGGAAGTTGTTGGAATGGTTCAATCAACAGCGTTAGCATAGCCAATAGTGCTGTTAACAATGCAAGCTTTTGTGGGTCGCCTTTCTTTACAAAATATGGAATTACAACAGGTGCACATGATACTTTTGCTCAAGGTGAATTGATTCAGCTCACCGTAAATGCTCCAAATAGTGGAGATTTATATGGGGTATGGATTGATTTTAATCGTAATGGTGTGTATGATAATAGTGAATACTATTCGATTACAACTAACTCATTGTCGGGTAATAACTCTATCAATATCAATATTCCTTTTGGTGCCTCTCCCGGGTTAACGGGCATGCGCGTAAGAGGAGCCGCTAGTTGGAATACACTGAATGGAACCACGCCATGTTCAAACATTTCAAATGGAGAAACTGAAGATTATATCCTTATAATTGAGCCTTCTCCTTCTTGTTCAGGTACTCCTGTTGCGGGTGTAATATCAGATAGCGTTAAGGCCGTTTGTTCAGGTAATATTTCAACTTTCCAACCATCAGGCGTAACAGTTGCGAGTGGATTGTCTTTTAGATGGGAAGAAAGTGATGATAATGGAGTAAGTGATCCATGGGCAAATACGGCAAATACAGGTGATACCAATTTGGTTTTTAACTCACCAATTGTAACTACTAATTTTGTTAAGTTCTATAGATTAAAAGTAACCTGCGGCACCAGTAGTTTGTTTGCATTTACCAACTCAGTAAAAGTGTATGCCGATAGCTTTTACAATTGTTATTGCTCGACCAATTTAGGGGGAAGCTGTTGGAATGGCGCAATTAATAGTGTGTCTATTACTAATGGCACATTAAATAATTTTACCGGTTGTAATAACAGCGGTCCGTATTATACTTTCTACCCTCCTGCTGCGAATAGAATTGATACAGTAATCCAAGGTCAAACCATCACACTTAATGTTTCGGCATCGAATGCAAACGATAAATATGGTGTATGGATAGACTTAAATAAAAACGGCACTTTTGATATTAATGAGTTTACCAGTATCACCACAGCAAGTTCGGTTGGTAATAACAGTGTGAACATTACTATTCCTGCCAACGCATTGTCTGGAAGAACAGGCATGCGTATTAGAGGTACAGATAGCTGGCAAACATTAGGAGGATCAGATGCTTGCTCAAATATGTGGGCCGGAGAAACTGAAGATTATATTATTCAAATTGACCCTGCTCCATTATGTGCCGGAACTCCGGTTGGAGGAACTTTACCTGCATCTGTTAGCAGATGCGTTGGAAACACAACCACTCTTATTTCAACAGGTGCAACAGTTGGAGCAGGAATAACTTATCAATGGGAGGAAAGTGATGATAATGGTGTAAGTGACCCATGGGCTAATACTTCAGCCGCTGATACCAATTCAACTTATACTTCTCCGCTAATTACGGCTAACTTTTCTAAGTTTTATCGCTTAAAGGTTACTTGCACAGCTTCTGTACAAACGGCCTTTTCAACCTCGGTGAAAATATTTGCCGATAGTTTTTATAACTGCTATTCAACTCCGGGAACAAATGGAAGTTGTTGGAATGGCTCTATCAATGGTGTGTCAATTACAGCAGGTACATTGAATAATACCAGTACTTGTAACTTCTCCGGTCCGTTTTTTACCAGATATGCATTGGCTGCTAATACGTCTGATTCCGTTCAAAACGGACAAGTTGTTCAACTAAATGTAGTAGCAGGAAATACTGGCGATCATTATGCAGTTTGGATTGACTACAACAGAAACGGTTCATTTGATGTTAATGAATACACCTCAGTTACCAATAACGCTACTTCAGGAACCAATTCTGTTAATATTACCATTCCTGTTTCTGCCGGTATTGGAACAACAGGTATGCGTGTAAGGGGTACTTGGAGCGGTAACGGTATGGGTGCTTCAAATGCGAATACCAGTTACTGGGATGGAGAAACAGAGGATTACGTAATTACTATTGAGCAAGCCCCAGCATGTACAGGTACTCCAAATGCAGGTACATTAGCTGCGAATACGGTAAGGTGCGCTGGAAATACTGCAATTTTGCAACCTTCAGGAACAAGTGTTGCTAATCAATTGGCATTTCAATGGGAAGAAAGTGATGATAATGGAGTAAGTGATCCATGGGCTAATACCTCTGTAGCAGATACAAACTCTACACTCACTACACCTATTATCACATCAATATTTAACAAGTACTATAGATTAAAGGTTACTTGTTTGGCTTCTACATCTGTAAGTTATTCTAATGCCACATTGGTTAAGGCCGATACATTTTATAATTGTTACACTAGCCCTGGTACGAATGGAAGTTGCTGGGATGGAGCAATTACCAATGTTTCAATAACGAACGGAACCTTAAATAATAGTTCAACATGTAATTGGGGTGGCCCATATTACATGAGCTATGCGCCTGGCATAAATACAGCTGATACTGTTCAAAATGGACAACTCATCCAATTCAATCTTACTTCAAATACACCGGGTTCATGGTATGGAGTATGGATTGATTACAATAGAAATGGCTCATTTGATATTAATGAGTATACTCAAATTACAAATAATGCTGTGAGTGGAGTGAATTCAGTAAATATTATTGTACCTACCAATGCTCAACCGGGAAGAACCGGCATGCGTGTTAGAGGAACATGGAGTGGAAATAATATGGGTGCAGGTAACGCAAATACCTCTTATTGGGATGGAGAAACAGAAGATTATGCATTTTTTATTGAACAAGCCCCTGCTTGTACCGGTACACCAAACGCAGGTATATTACCTTCAACTACATTAAGATGTGCCGGTAATGTGGCTCAGCTTGCTCCTACTGGAGTATCTGTCGCTAATCAGTTGGCATTTCAATGGGAAGAGAGTGATGATGATGGGGTGACAGATCCATGGGCCAATACATCGGCAGCAGATACTTTCAGCACTTTTACAACTCCAATCATTACATCGAACTTTAATAAATTCTATCGTTTAAAGGTTACTTGTCTTGCTTCTACCATCAATGCATTTAGCTCATCAACCAGAGTATTAGCTGACTCCTTTTTCAATTGTTACCAATCACCTGGAACAAATGGAAGCTGCTGGAATGGCGCCATTAACAGTGTTAGCGTAACAGGAGGAACCATTAATAATACTACAGGATGTAACTTTTCGGGTCCATTTTACAATAAGTATGCTTATACAAATGGAACAGCCGATACCGTTTTAACCGGCCAAACAATTCAGCTGGTACTAAATACCGGTATTACAGGTGATATATATGCCGTTTGGGCTGACTTCAATCGCAATGGCGTGTTTGATGTTAATGAATACACTCAAATTACCGGTGCTTCAGTTTCCGGAAATAACAGTGTGAATATTACCATTCCTCCTTCTGCTTCACTAGGAAGAACCGGATTACGTGTAAGAGGAACTTGGAGCGGTAATGGTATGGGTGCAACTAATGCAAATACTTCATATTGGGATGGAGAAACTGAGGATTATTGGTTGTTTATTGAACAGGCTCCGCTTTGTTCAGGAACTCCAACAGCAGGAACTTTAGATACGGCTTACAGTGGGTGTCCTAATGCTCCGGTTTCAGTACCTGCAATAGGATTTTCGGTTGCTTCTGGAATTACATACCAATGGGAAGAAAGTGATGACAATGGGGTAAGCGATCCTTGGGCGAATACCTCAGCAGCAGATAGTCTCACCACCTTGAATATCAACTTAGGGACTTCGGGTTCTAAATGGTATCGATTGAAAGCTACGTGTACAGCAAGCACATTAACAAGCACAAGTAATTCAACTCGTGTATATGTAAACGCTCCAATTTTCTGCTATTGCAATACAAATCTTGGAGGTTTCTGTGGTGGTAATGACGTTACTAACGTTGCTGTAACCGGAACCTCATTAAATAATAATTCAGGTTGTTCTTCATCAGGTGCAGGAGCATTTACAAGTTATATTTCATTAACACCTTCTCCTAGTCAAACGGCATTTTTAGTGAAAGGAAATACTTATCCGGTTGCAGTTACCACAAGTGGAACTTCAATTATTTCAGTTTGGATTGATTTTAATGGAAATGGGATTTATGAGGCTACTGAATGGAGCCAAGTTTCAACAAACAGCACTGCAAATACAGCTGCATCTGTAAATGTAACCATTCCATTAACTGCAGTAACAGGTCAGGTTGGTATGCGTATAAGGTCACGTGCCTCCGGAAATACCAATGGAGCCCCGAACGCTTGTACTAATTTTGGTTCAGGTGAAGCAGAAGACTATGTGGTTTCGATTGGAACAATTGCTCCGGCTCCAACTATTCAAGCTAGTGCTGTTGTTGTCCCTACCGTAAATACAAACAGTGTAATTGTAAACTGGGTTAGAGGTAATGGCGCTAGATGTATTGTGGTTGCTAAGCCTGCGGCTGCTCTAGCCATTAATCCTATCAATGGTGTAGAATATAATGCAAGTAATGCTTTTGGAGCCGGTGATGCTGTAGGTACAGGACAGTTTGTTGTGTACAATGGAACAGGAACATCAGTGACTGTTTTTGGTTTAACCAATAATACAGGCTATGAGTTCTTAGTATATGAATTTAATACAGGCGGAACCAGTTATTTAATACCGGGAGCATCTAGCGGTAACGTTACTACACCGGTAAAACTGGTAAGTTTCACAGGTAAAGCAATTAATACGGATGCGGTACTTACTTGGATTACATCAAGTGAAACCAATAATAAAGGATTTGAGGTATTGAGATCAATTGATGGCATTAATTTTACGAAAATTGATTTTGTAAAAGGAATGGGTACTACAAATATGGTTACCAAGTATAGTTTTGTTGACCATCATGTATTCTCATCAATCACTACGGTATATTATAAGTTACGTCAAGTTGATTTTGATGGAGAGTCGGTAATTACCGATCAAATTGTGGTGAGCACCTTGCAAAACGCAAACGATCTAATCACCGTTTATCCAAATCCGTTTAAAACACAACTGAACATCGAATTAATCAGTAATACATCAGGTAATGCTAAAGTTGAACTAATTGACTTAAGCGGAAGATTATTGTCTGTGTATGATTGGAACGTAAGTGAAGGTGAGAATACCTTGCAACTGAATGAATTAGGCGACTTAATCAATGGTGTTTACTACGTAAAAGTGATTTGTGAGAATGATGTGAAAGTGTATAAACTCATCAAGAATTAAAATCTGTTCACTTGTATAAAATGTAATTGTTCATTTTGTTACAAAAAGATTCAAAAAGGCCATCCTTGAAAAAGTGATGGCCTTTTTGTTTATTGACAAAGCGGTCTGTATTCTTTGTAATTATCTGAAGATTGATTCATCCTGCATAAATCAGATGATATTTTCACGTAATGAACACTCAATGATTCATCTGTTTTTTATAAATTATCTATTCCCGGATTAAATTTTAATAAAAGAGAATGGCTGTAAGTGGATGTTTAAAATCAATTAATAATATGATTAACAATAATATACGTTTAAAGTTATAGCTGTTAGACATTAAAATTTAAGCTATTTTAATGTAAAATATTGTCATTTGTTAATGTTGTTGATAGCGTTTTAAGGGCCATTTATATTTTTTTTGAATATATATGTTCAAACAACTATCATTGAAATCCTAAAGTATTGATAAAATCGATTTGATTGTAAAACCAATAAACATGAAGTTATTCATTTGATGGTTCATGCAGGAAAGTTATTGGTTTTGCCTTTCTATCTCCTAATAAACCGGAGATAGCCAAATAAATTATAAAAACTTAGACATAACAATATATGAAAGAACAATTACTAAAAAATCGAAGGTTGTATGCAGTATTAAGTGCCATACTATTTACAGCACTCGCACAATTTGCACAGGCGCAAACACCTTATTTTGTCGAAAATTTTGACGGCAATTGGAGTCCAACCGCGAATGGTTGGAACCAAACAAACCTTTTCTTAACTGGAAATTCAACGCCTACTGCGATAAATACAGTAGGTCCTAAAAATTGGGTGCAAAATAAGTCCAACGGCCCCGGACTTTGGACTATTGCAGGAGCAGGTACATCACCAACTGCCGCAGTTTCTGATTCAGGCGTATTATGGCTGGAAGATGCTTACTTTGGAACAACAGGAGGTAGTGTTAATTTAAATGCCTCTAGGGTTGAAACCCCGGCAATTGATTTAACAACGTCTACCAGTCCTTATGTAAGGTTCTTATACTACCAAAACATGTCAGCCAACAATACTTATCCATTAATTTTAATGGCTTCATCAGATAATGGGCAAACATGGAGGTCGATTATGCGTATTCAGCCAAATGCTGATGTTGCAGTAACAACTACAACAGGTTCTGGCACGATGCTAAACACTACGCCTTGGCAAAGAATAACAGTGAAAGTTCCAGACAATTTTAAGTCAGCTAATACCAAATTTGCTTTTTACCGTAACGCCCCATATAGTTTCGGAAGTAATATTTTTATTGATAGTTTAATGGTAGGTGAATTTACGCCTGCAACTATTACTTCTGCTCAAACGGGTAATTGGAATGATCCAAATACATGGGTAGGTGGTGTTGTACCAAACGCTGATAACCACGTTGTAATTGCAGCAGGGCATACGGTAACCAGTAACGTGAACATTTCACGTATGCAAAACTTAACCGTTAATGGCACATTCATCTTCTTTTCAACCTCAACTGTTACGTCAACGCAAATTTTTGGTAATTTAAATATTAATGCCGGAGCTACTTTTAATGCAGGCACTTCAGGCAGTAGTACTGTTGGAAGATTCGTGTATATTGGAGAGGGACTAAACAATAGTGGAACCCTAAATATGGGTACCTCCACTTTACATTCGCTTCTTTTTTATGGCGGCATCCCTTCAGTAATTACCAATACAGGTATTATTACAAACGGCTACATCTCGCAAGTTCATTTTGCCAATTCAGGTGGTCTTACTTTCAGTTCATCTAGCACGTCAAATATGGTAATCCGAAATACTATTAACCTAATTGATGGTTCAGTTGACCCTAATGGTAAATTGACTGCTGGATTATCAGCTAATTCATTAACGATCTTAAGGGGTGTTCCACAAGCATTTTTTACATCTAGACCTGTTTATCCTAACCTAGGTACTTCATTAAGAAGTGTTACTTATGGTGGGGGTACTAATGGTAATTTTCAAATGGCTGTATTAAGCCGTGATACAATTTTTGTTGGAAACGAAACAGATAGTTTGCCGAACGGAGTTAACTTTATTCGTGGGACATTAACGTTAAATACAAATCACCATGTAAAATTAAACCATCCGCTACAAGTAGGAGATACTTTGAATAGAACTACCACAGCATCTACAACAACAGGTGTTGGAGGTTCTCTACTCTTCACGAGAGGCTTGCTTTTTACCAATGCTACAAATATATTAACGGTAGGGCCTAATAGTACAGGATCACAAGGCGGAATTCCTAGTTTAAATACAGTCACACCTCCTACAACGCACGGTTCATATATTGTTGGTCCGGTGAGGTTTGTTCGTCCGCAAGCAGGAACACTAACTAGTACCATAAATGTGCCGTTAGGTTTGGGTTCAAATTACATGGGAGCTCCCGTAATCAATAATGTGAGAAGATACATCTCAGTTACTGCAGGTGCAGGATGGGCAGGACAAATCGTAGAGTGTGAATTATTGCCTATACAAGGAGGAACAGTTAATGCTCCGCAAACAGCATTGGTTGGAAGAAATGTTTATAGTGTACAAGTTTTAGAAAACAGGGTACTTCCCGCAACATCAACACTATTACTTAGCACCTATGATGAAACAGATAAATTAAACAAAGATGCTTTAATTGGAACTCAAGATCAGCTATTTGTTATGCAATCGGCCAATGTAAATGGTCCATGGGCGGTAAGGTCACTTGCAACCGGCACAGGAGCCTTTGTAGCGAATACCTTATATACAAGAACAACAGCAACAACAGCGCCCGGCCCAATTAGTGGTAATGGTTCATTTTACACCTTTGCTACAACTGTGCCATTAATGGTGTATGACTCGGCAGTTTTGGTTAGAAATACGGATGCCATCGCTCCTGGTGCTTCAGTTAATACCCCAATGATGAGGGTAAATATTCGCGCCACAGGATTGGCCTCTCCAATAACACTTAGCCAGTTTTTTGTTAGAACCGCAGGAACAGGTACTGCTTCATTAGCTAAAATAGATACCTTAAAAGTATGGTTTACAGGAAACAATCCAAACTTTACTTCACCTGCTCGTTTTGGAGCAAATGTGAATGCTCCGGGAGCAAACATAACAATTGCAGGATCACAGGTTTTAACAGCCGGGGATAATTATTTCTGGTTCACTTATGATATTAATGCATCATCTGCGGTTGGTGATACTTTTGCCATTCAAATTGATTCATCCAATATTGGGGGGTCAAATAGAGTATTTAATTCTCCTGCACAAGGTATAAAATTAGTAGCAACTCCTGCTCTATATACTACCTCCGCATTAAGTCAACCAATTACCCAAAGGGTAGGAGCCGGCACTCCTAATCAGATAGTAGCACGTTTATCGGTAACAATGGGCGCAGGTGCACCAGCTCCGTTAACAAATATCGATGTTTCAACAAACGGTACAACCTCTTTGGCTGATATTACTAATTTAAGGGTTTACTTTACGGGAACAACCAATGTTTTTAATACTGCAAATCAATTCGGTACCACCGTTACGACCCCTGCCTTAAACAATAGCGTGGCAGGAGCAGCATTATTATCACAAGGGGTAAACTATTTCTGGATTACTTATGATATAGCCCCGGCAGCTGCCATTAATAATGTTATTGATGCGGAGGTAACTTCTATTACGGTTAATAGCACTATTCAAACCCCAACAGTTACTGCACCTGCAGGTAATCGTCAAATTAGAGTTAACCATTGTGAACCCCTTTATCAATTTGGAAAAACAGATGGAGACTTGATTTCAAGGGTTAGAATCATTGGAACTACTTTAGATAATAACTCAGGAACAGCTCCGGTTAACCCTGCTTATACTTATTTTACAGGCTCACCTAACTTTACAACACAACTTGTACAAGGTAGCAGTTACATTATGGAAGCTACCATTGGTAGTTTTGCTTCCCAAGGTGTTGCGGCATGGATAGATTATAATGACGATGGAGTATTTCAAGCCACGGAAAGAATCGGATTTACCACAGGAACAATTGGAACATCATTTGGCTCTGGATCATTCCCGATTACCTTAAGCTGTGCCTCTACACCTGGTATCTTTAGAATGAGGGTTAGATGTGCTTATGCAACTAATGGAAACGTTATCGATCCTTGTACATCTTATGGTTATGGTGAAGGCGAGGATTATGATGTAACAATTCTTCCTAACCCTACCGTATTTAACAGTTCAATAGCTACTCAACAAACAGGCACTGTGGCTCAAAACACACAAAATTTGCCTGTACTTCGCACGCCAATCAGAGTTACCGGTTGTCAGGTAGCATTGTTAAATAATATGTATTTTAGATACTCAGGAACAAATGTTTCAGATATCACAAGTGCAAAAATTTATCGTACAGCAAATAGCACTTTCTCTACTGCTAATTTAATTTCAACCTTAACAAGTCCTACAACAAACATGGTATTTAGCATGGCGGATTCATTGGTTGTGAATGATACTACTTGGTATTGGCTGGCGTTTGATGTTTCTCCAACTGCTGTTATCAATAATTCAATTGATGCAATTTATGATAGTGTGAATGTAATCAATGGTGTTGGAATACCAAGTATTACAAATCCTACAGGAAATATTACGATTCTAAATCCGATTCTATATTTGTCATCAAGTGCAAGTCACCCTACTTTAACTAAAGCAGAAACAAATCTGAATAATCAAATGCTACGCGTGCGGGTGATTATGTCATCAACAGGCTCACCTGCATTGGCAACTCAATTAGCATTAAGTGTTAATGGAAGTGTGAACCCGCTAACCAACATTGATAGTATTACGGTATGGTATACGGGATCGAATCCTAATTTTACATTACCTGTATTTTTTGGTGGTGTGGGACCTCAGTCAGCAGGGTTTAACGTAAACGGTTCTCAAAATTTATTACCTGACACCAACTATTTCTGGGTTAATTATAGGGTTCCATTAACAGCAAATCTTGGTGATTCAATTGATGCAGAAATTAGCTCAATTACAATTTCAGGTAACCCGCAGGTGCCAACTAATGGTGCTCCTGCAGGTGCTCGTTACATCAGAGGGCAATACTGCTTAACCACATATGCAAGCGGTTGTGGAACGGATTATGTTGCAAGGGTAAGACTTGAAAACCTTGATAATTCGTCATTATGTAATGGCCCATATACGTACTTCAATACTGCTAATGTTCCTAACTTAGTTGCCGGTAGTGCGTATACCATCACCTTAAATTATGGTCCTGATGGTAATCAATATGGCAGAGCATGGATTGATTATAATGATGACGGTGATTTTAATGATCCGGGTGAAGACTTGGGTTCACAGACACCGGCAAATGCAGGGGCTAACGGTCAAGCAACCATAAACTTTACTGTTCCATGTTCAGCTTTACAAGGAAGATTAAGGCTTAGAATACGTGGTGGCGAAGATGCGCCATTGGTTGGAACTCAATCTTGTGCCGCCAGCTCATCTGGTTATGGTGAAGGGGAAGATTATGATGTAAATATTCAAACATCACCTGCTTCATACATTTCCTCTACTACACAACAACAAACCGGCACTACATCAGCCTCAACAAACAACTTACCTGTTTTACGTATTCCTGTAAAGGTATTCGCTACTGCTTGTCAACCGGGAATTATTTCTCAGTTGAATTTTAATACGGCAGGTACCACATCAGCTGCAGATATTGCAGCTGCTAAATTGTATAAAACAGGAAATTCAGGAGTGTTCTCTACTGCTAATTTATTAGGTACTGTGAATTCTCCAAGTGGTGCATTCAGTTTTGCATTAACAGATACAGCAGTAAATGATACCAACTTCTATTGGTTGACTTATGATGTTTCGGCAACCGCACTTAATAACAATGTATTAGACGCGCGTTTTGATAGTGCACAAATATTTGGCATTTGGTATGCTCCTTCAGTATCAAATCCTGCAGGCAACATATTAATTTCAACTCCAATGGCCTATATTTCGTCAACCTCAAGCCATCCAACATTAAGTAAGGTTGAGACAGGAACAACTAATAATCAAATATTACGTGTTCAGGTGATCATGTCATCAACAGGAGCACCGGTAGCCACAACTCAATTAAGTTTAAGTGTAAACGGTTCAGCTAGTCCACTCACCAATATTGATAGTATTATCGTATGGTATACAGGGTCAAATCCGAACTTTACATTACCAACGTTCTTTGGAAGCACAGGTGCACAAGCGGCAGCTTATACTATTAACGGCTTACAAAACTTGTTAAACGACACAAACTATTTCTGGGTAACTTATCGTATTCCTGCAACTGCAATTGTTGGAGATTCGGTTGATGCCGAAATTACATCAATTACTATTGCAAGTAATCCACAAACACCTACAGTAACAGCACCAAACGGGTCAAGACAAATTCGTGCTCCTTATTGTGCTTCAGGCGCTCAATTTGCAGGAGATGGTGAAATTTGGAACGTTACAATAGGAACGCTTAATAATACTTCAAATTGTACAACTACAGGAGGTGCCGGATCGACATTAAGCTCATATTCAAATTATAGTGCTAATGTTGCTGTGCCAAATATTGCTGCAGGTGCAATAGTTCCTTTTTCAGTGCATACAAGTACATGTGGTGGTCCATATGATGGAGTATTAGGTATATGGATGGACTTTAATGATGATGGTGACTTCTTGGATGCGGGTGAGCAATTACATATGACCATTCCATTCCAATATGGAACTACAGTATTCCGTACAGGCAACATTACTATTCCTTTAAATGTTACACCGGGTCTAAAAAGAATGCGTGTGATATTAAATGAGACTACAGTAAGTCCAATTTCTTCATGTGGTACATATGGATATGGAGAAACAGAAGATTATACGGTGAATATTTTACCGGCTCCAATTCCAACAACATATGTTTGGAATCAAATTGCTCCTGGTTCATTTACTACAGCATCAAATTGGACACCTTCACGTGTGAATTTGAATCTAAACGACCGTTTGCTTTTCAATAACGGAGTAACAACCACAGTGAACGATGTTGCAGAACAAAGCGTTTCTGATATTACGGTAAACAATAATACAGTTGTTACATTAAATGCTATTACCACTTCGGTATTAAACATTTGGGATAGCTTGGAGTTACTATCAGGAAGAATAATTATCGGTAACAATGTTGATTTGTCAGTGGGTAGTGTAAATGGTGCTGGTACGATTATCGGAACAGGCTCAGTGCAGGGTGCTTTAACACGTTGGGTTAATACTGCAAATACGAATTATGTCTTCCCAATATCTCAAAATAACCAATCAAGAACTGCTACCATTAATTTGAACGCTCCTGTAGCTAATAATGGTACAATCAGAGTAGGATTCGTTTCCGGTAATCCAACAACAGCAGGTTTGCCATTTAACGATGGTGCGATAACTGTAAATAAATTAGCTCAAGTTGGCTTATGGAATATCACTACAGGTAATGGATTAACATTGGCGGCAAATACAAATTATGATTTATCATTAACCGCAGCAGGTGTAATTGGTGTGACTAATTTAAGTGGTCTAACTATTGCAAGACGTAACAGCGTGGCGACATTATGGGACACTGCAGGAACATTTGTAACTGCTACAGGAACTACTGCTTCTCCGGTTGTGAACAGAGGTTCATTAAGAGTATTTGGTGAATTTGCAATTGGAACAGATTCGAATGTAAATCCACTTCCTGTTCGTTTGATTCGTTTTGAGGGTAATGCAGTAAATGCAGATGTTGTATTAAATTGGATTACTGCTAATGAGCAAAATAACAGAGGATTTTACGTAGAGCGTTCAGTTGATGGTGTTCAATTTGAAAGAATAGGTTTTGTTAAAGGAGCCGGAAATTCAAATGTTCAGTTAGGCTATACCTTCACTGATAATGATGCATTGACGGTTTCCAATAAATTATATTACAGATTACGTCAGGTTGATTTTGACAATAAATATTGGTTAAGTAATACCGTTGTTATTGAACAAAATGTAGCTGCAGGCTTTAGTGTAGTCGCATATCCTATTCCTTCAAAAGATCAATTGACGGTTTCAGTTCAAACTACTACTGTAGGTTCTGCTGAAATCACGATTCATGATATTCAAGGAAGATTGGTTCGTACAATTAACACTGATCTTTCAAGTGGCGAAAATCTAATCAGCATCCAAGATTTTAACACCTTACTACCTGGAGTTTACTTCATGAAAGTTACTCAAGCCGGTAAAAATGAGGTGTTAAAACTCATTAAACAATAGAAGTTTAATATCCAATTTTTCAAAAGCCGAGACTATCAGTCTCGGCTTTTTTTTGCTTTAATCGAGTTAGTAAATATCGGTTTAGGCAATTTTTAGCTTGCTAAATAATAGTTAATTATCTCAAGCAAACACTACTTATTTGACTTCTATGTCTTAAAAAAACACAATACCGGAGTTCGTCTTTTCTTCAAAGGTCTTTAATACCAAAAGAGTTGAATTTATTAAGTCTTAATAATACTAAACCTGCTTGTTGACTGGTAATCGCTTCACTAATTTAGTCTGTTCAATATTTAAAATAAGCAGATATCTAAATCGTAAAAAACAAAGCTAGAAGGTTGTTTTCAATTAGATGACTTGACGGAAACGAAAAACCAAACATGTATTATATGAGTTCACAATTACATCAATTCAAATGGAGACAATCTATTATGGTATTGTCCCTATTCCTATTAACCGGGTTAATAGGAAATCGGCTTTATGCACAACCGGCAAACACGTATTCTTTTGCCGCAAGTTCAGGTACTTTCACACCCAATGTTGGAGGTACGTTAACTTCATTAGCAACAACTGCTGACGATGCTATTTCCACGGCATTTCCAATCGGATTCACTTTTGTTTATGATGGTGTATCATACACACAAGCGATGGCCTCGTCTAATGGAGTATTGTTATTCGGAACAGGAAGAACCGGATCGGCAACTAATAATTTAGCAACCACAACTGCAACCCAACGTCCTGGAGTAGCTCCATTATGGGATGATTTACAGTGCACGCAAGGGGTTAATTATTTATTGACAGGAACAGCACCAAACAGAGTTCTTACAGTTGAGTGGTTAAACATGGAATGGAATTATACATCCACAACTGCGGTAATTTCATTTCAAGTTAAATTGTATGAATCTACCAACGTAATTGAATTCATTTACAGGCAAGAGCCGACTGCCGTGGTGAATGGTACAGCGAGTATTGGTATCATGGGAGTTGCATCCAACAACTTTATGTCATTAAATAATTCGGGTACTTCTCCTGTAACCTCTACAACAACATCTACCAATAATATTTCCACAAAACCTGCAACAGGTCAAACTTACACATTTACCCCTCCACCACCTTGCTCAGGTACGCCTAATCCTGGTGTGGTTGCTCTTACTAATATTCCGGGTTGTGGCACCGGCAACTATGTACTTGCCGTTACCGGAGCATCAACAAATCCGGGGTTAAGCTATCAATGGCAATCCTCATCTGATTCCATCAACTGGACTGCCATGACTAATGATACCCTAGTTGGATTAACCAAACCACAAGTTACTGCCTTAACGTATTTCAGAAGAATAACTACCTGTACAAACTCTTTACTTAGTGCAACGAGTAATTTTGTTGCAGTAAAGCCTGTATATGCAGGTACTGCTAACGCCACTGCGCCAACGTGCGGTGGTAATTTAACGCTAAGTTTAACAGGGTCTTCCGCAAGTATTTCTTCTTTTCAATGGGAAGAATCAACGGATAATATCACCTATACGCCAATTCCGGGTGCAACATTGGCATCTCAATCAGTACCTACACCTCTTACAAATACTTGGTACCGTGCGGTAGTAACTTGTACCGCATCATCTTCAACTGATAATTCAAGTTCGGTGTTGGTAAGACCTGCACGTGGCGGAACAACCAATATCGTATCGGCAATTTGTTTAGATAGTACTACATTAAATTTAACCAATGCTTCAACAGGTCCGGTTACTTATAACTGGCTAAGCTCAACGGATAGTATTACTTGGTTGCCGATGGGTATTACAACCGCAACTGCAAAATTTCCTTCGCCTTCAGCAACTCGTTTTTACAGATGTGTTGTAAACTGTGGGCTTGCATCTGATACATCAGTGGCTGTAAGGGTGAATGAACCTTGCCAAGGTTTTGGTCCTTATAGTGTTACCAGAACCACCGGAGTAACTTATACTTCAATACAAACCATTGGAAACCAGTTTACTTGGAGTAATACATTTAGTGGAGATGATGATAATACAAGTAAAGTCTCTATGCCATTCCCATTCGTATATCAAGGTGCTGTACAAACGGCTTTTTATGTTTCTACAAATGGTTGGCTTAGTTTTGATACAGCAACAGTTACCAATAATCTAACTAACGACTTAAACTCAACCAACCCGAGACGAGTTATTGCCCCTCTTTGGGAAGATTTAGTTAGTTTAGGTAATACAAATGCGAACAAAGTAGGACTAATAAGATATGCTACAACAGGAACTGCGCCTAACCGTGTATTAACTGTTGAGTGGGCTGAAATGGAAAGATTTGGTTATGGTTCACCCAGCTTAAATTTCCAAGTGAAGTTGTATGAAGGATCTAACAACATTGAATTGGTTTATGGCAGAATGCAACCTTTTGATGGAAATGGTACAGGTGCTTTTGATTACTCTTTGGGACTAACCGGAAACAATCCTGCAGCAGGACAGAAGTTAGCTTTATTATTGGAAAACACCAGTAACTTCTCAACCGTATCAGTTAATAATGGATTATCAATATTACCTAGTTGTAACACATCTTACTTGTTTACAAGTGGTGCAACATTTAATCCTACCAATGCATCTGCTATTCCTTCGAATGACAGTTCATCTGCTCCTATATTACTGGCAGTAAATCCTATACCTTGTATAGATGGTTGTGGAACGTATTACTCAACAAGAGGTGCAACTGCATCAGGAACGGCAATTGCTCCGGTATCGGGTACTGCCGATGATGATGTTTGGTTCTCGTTTGTGGCTCCAACCAGTGGACAAGTAAATATCTCCTTAGTAGGTAGCCCTAATTTTAATCCTGCATTTATGGTAATGAATAACTTATTCGATACCACAGGACTTGGTGCAGCAGCATCTCGTAACTCAGCAACCAATGCTCTTGAGTCTGTTCAAGCTACAGGATTAAACCCAAGTGCCACGTATTTAATTCGCGTGTTTCATGCAGGTGCAGGATCCGGTTCAACAAGTGGAGCGTTCTCTATTTGTGTGAATGAAATCATTCCACCACCAGCTAATGATGATACTTCAGGTGCTCTTGTACTCAATGTGTCAACTGCATGTAATCCGGTAACGGGAACAACAATTGGTTCAACGGCTAGTCCACAAGCCGTTTGTGGAGGTTTAGCAGATGATGATGTTTGGTATCGTTTTACTCCAAGTGCAGCAGTGGATACAGTTACTGTAACAGGTAGCGGTACATTCAGGCCACATGTGCAAGTATTAACACGTAATTTAACTTCCATTGCTTGTGTGAATAGCAATGTGAATGCAGGTACAGTAAAAATCACATTGACGAACTTATTAAAAGATTCAACTTATTACATAAGGGTTTACCATACCAATGCAGGAACGGCTACAGGTAGTTTTAGCATTTGTGTAAATGGTGTTCAAGCAACAGCTCCGGTAGTAACCACCGGTGGTAGTTCAAACGTGATTACCATTTCAGCTACCTTAACAGGCAATATTGCTAATGGTGGCGGATTCCCGATAACTGCAAGTGGTATTGTTTACAGTACTTCACCTGCTCCTGTGCTTGGTGCACCGGGCGTAATTGATTCAGCAAATGTTCCTTTAATAACATCAGGAATATTCAATAGAAATATTGGAGGATTATCACCTTCTACTACCTATTACTATCGTGCTTATGCAACCAATATATTAGGTACAACATATGGCACTGATAGTGCATTCACAACACCTGCTTCAGCTGTTATACCAACAGTGTTAACTGTTTCTGCAATTAATTTGAATACTACAACAGCAACCGTACGCGGTAATGTTACCAGCAATGGAGGTGATCCTGTAATTGCGAGTGGTATCGTGTTTGCAACTTCAGGTGTTCCTGCCATAGGTGCTCCGGGTGTAACGGATTCAACCACCATGCCACTTGTTGCCTCTGGCAATTATCAAATTACTATTGCGGGTTTAACACACTCAACCAAATATTATTTTAGAGCCTATGCAACGAACACGGTTGGCACAGCTTATGGTGCGTTGGATAGTTTTACAACCTTCCCGATAATTAGTGTGTTACCTTACACTGAAAACTTTGATGGTACTACCACTCCTTGGGTTGCTTCTGCAATAAATACCGGAACAAACTCATGGGTGAGAGGTACGCCTGCGAAGACCTTTATCAATGCAGCATTTTCTGCACCAAATGCGTTTGTAACAAATTTAACCGGGAATTATTCAGGTACTGAAGATTGTGTTGTATTGTCTCCTCAATTTGATTTTGCAAGCCTTACTTCAGATCCGGTTTTACGATTCCGTCATAAAATGGATGTGGATAGTGATATAGGTTATGATGGTGGTGTGGTTGAAATTTCTATCAATGGTGGTGCATGGACAAGATTAAATTCGGCTGTTGGAACAGGTGCTAACTATAATACACCTACCAGTTTTGCATGGTATAATGATGCCAGCGGATTTTTTACTTTAGGTATTAATATGTTTAGTATGAACTCAACATCATACTCTTCAAATACCAATGGTTGGATAGAGTCAGCAACCATACTAACGGGTGCTGCCGGACAATCAAATGTTAGAGTAAGATTCCGTTTTGCCGCTGATGGAGTAACAGATGAAGGTTGGGCAATAGACAATATTGAAGTAGCTAATGTAACTACACCAACAGTTGCGGCCTCAAACGTAACCGTTACTCCTGCAAATACATCAGCATTGGTAAACTTTACCGCAGGTAACGGTGAAGGAAGATTAGTAGTTGCTCGCTTAACAACAACCACTGCTGTGGCTCCAACCAATAACACTTTGTATACAGCAAATGCTGCTTTTGGTAGTGGTTCAACTACAGGAACCGGAAACTTTGTGGTGTTTGTTGGAACCGGAACCAGCGTGAATGTTACCGGACTTACACAACTAACAGGTTATACCTTCGATGTGTATGAATACAATGGCAGATACATGCATAATGCATTCTCATCAGCAGCTACAAATACTACAACTACCTTGCCTGTTCAACTAGTTGAATTCAAAGGCATCGCATTAAATGAAGATGTGAAGTTATCATGGGTAACTGCCTCTGAAATGAATAATGCAGGTTTTGAAGTTGAAAGAAGTATTGATGGGATGAACTTCAAGAAAATTGCATTTGTAAAAGGTAATATCAACTCTTCAATCGTTCGAAATTATGGATTAGTGGATGAGCAAGCATTTGTAATAACCGGAGTAAATAAATTATTCTATCGCTTAAAACAAGTTGATTTAGATGGTTCATTTACTTACAGTAACGCAATTGGTGTAGATAATAAAGAATACACCATTGAGAATGTTGAGATTTACCCGAATCCGTTTACCGCAAGTTTAAGTATTAAGCTAAATGCTGCAGTAGCCGGTGATGCTCAATTAACCATAGCTGATTTGAGCGGAAGACTATTGGCACAACAAACGTTAGCTTTGGTGGATGGTACCAACACCATCTCATTAAATAATTTAGAAGGATTGAATAAAGGAATCTACTTTGTGAAGATTACTTATAACAACCAAACTAAAGTGTATAAATTGGTAAAAGAATAATTCTGCTACCAGACTTCAACAAAGCCTCGGGAAATTTTCTCGAGGCTTTTTTTATGATTAAGTCTGAAATGAACTAATACGTATTTATTAATTACCTCAATTATACCTGTAAGCATCAATTAATCGCAGGAACTATGGTGAAGGTAGAGATAATTAAGTTGATTAAACAGTAAGATAATCAATTCGGTGCAATAAGGAGTCGTACATAGTTCCGGCTTTTTTATTTATGCCAATATTCACGTTATTTGCCCAAACATTGAACAGCTATGGAAAATAATGCATTGATAGAATGTGTGCCGAATTTTAGTGAAGGCGTTGATTTAAGTATCATCAAACAAATTACCAATGAAATTGAAACGGTTGAAGGGGTAATGCTGCTTGACGTAGATCCGGGTAAAGCAACCAATAGAACAGTAGTTACCTTTGTTGGCCATCCTGATGTGGTAATTGAAGCTGCTTTTAAGGCCATAAAAAAAGCGTCCGAATTAATTGATATGAGCAAACACAAAGGTGAGCATCCGCGTATGGGAGCAACCGATGTGTGTCCGTTAATTCCGGTGCGTGGAATCAGCATGGAAGAAACAGCTGAATATGCGCATAAATTAGCGAAGCGCGTAGCAGAGGAAATTCATATTCCTGTATATATGTATGAATATGCCCAAGCTAAACCGGAAAGAAAAAATTTATCCGTTATACGCGGAGGTGAATACGAAGGATTTTTTGATAAAATAAAATTACCTGAATGGAGGCCTGATTATGGTAAGCCCGAAATGAATGCAAAGGCCGGTGCTACTGTTATCGGTGCACGTGATTTTTTAATTGCTTATAATGTTAACTTAAATACAACTTCGGTTCGACTTGCAAACAGCGTGGCTTTTGATGTACGTGAGGCAGGAAGAGTAAAACGTGAAGGCCATCCGGTAACCGGAAAAATTATGACTGACGAACACGGGGAGCCTGTTCGTATTCCGGGAACATTAAAGTCGGTAAAAGCCATTGGTTGGTTTATTGAAGAGTATGGAATTGCCCAAATCTCTATGAACCTCACCAACTATAAAATTACTTCGGTACACCAAGCCTTTGATGAAGTTTGTCGTTCTGCACAAACTAGAGGGTTACGTGTAACAGGAAGTGAATTGGTGGGTTTAATTCCATTAGAGGCATTGTTGGAAGCGGGTAAACATTATTTGCTCAAACAAAATAGAAGTGCCGGTGTAAGTGAAAAAGAGTTGATTCACATTGCTGTTAAAAGTTTAGGTTTAGATGAATTAGCTCCTTTTGATCCGGAACAAAAAATAATTGAATACAAATTAAAACGTGCCGAGGACGAAAAACTCATTCGCATGAATTTACGTGCGTTTGCTGATGAAACAGCAAGTGAAAGCCCGGCACCGGGTGGCGGAAGTATTAGCGCTTACGTGGGTAGTTTGGGTGTTGCTTTGGGAACCATGGTAGCGAATTTAAGTGCCGGAAAAAGAGGTTGGGAAGATCAGTTTACGCTGTTTAATGAAGCGGCTGCAAAAGGCCAGCAATTGAAAGATGAATTGTTGTTATTGGTTGATGAAGATACACGTGCATTTAATAAAATTATGAACGCTTTTGCTTTACCTAAATCAACAGATGATGAAAAAGCTTTGCGCACGGCAACCATTGAAGAAGTCACAAAATATGCTTGTGAAGTGCCTTTAAAAGTAATGCAAAAAGCATATAGCGCATTAGATATGTTGGAGTTGATGGTTGATAAAGGAAATCCAAACAGCATAACTGATGCAGGCGTAGGTGTACTGTGTGTAAAAACTGCAGTGCGCGGTGCGTATTTCAATGTGTTGGTTAATGCCAAATCATTAAAGGATAAAGCATTTGCTGAAAAAATTACACATCAGGCTAAAGCGATATTAGAACAAAACCACCAACGCGCTGATGCTATTGTGGCTAAAGTTGAAAAGGCATTGGTTTAATCACAAGAATGCATCATAAAAAAGGAGGTTGTAATGTATACAACCTCCTTTTTTTGTTTTTAGTGTGGTAATAAAAGTTTGTGATAATTATTTCCCAACGTTTGAAGGGAGGTTCGAATCATTTTATCCTCACTGCTTAATACCAAATAATAGCCTTTATCTCTCCATTGTTGGCGTGCAATAAATGCTTTTAACAACAGTTTTAATTGTGGTTTAGCCTGGTTAATTTCTGCTGGATTGAATTTGTTTTCATTGTGTAGTGCTTGTTGTAAAAACTTGTTCCACATCATTTCCGAAACACTAAATTTTAAGTTAAAAGTTTCTGCATCCGGATAAGATGTTTTTAAGATATTTCTGTTTTCATCAACATAAGCATAGGTAAAACGGTTGAGCCATGCATGTTGAACCACATAACTGAAAAAATCATTCATGTAGGAAGTATCAACAGGAACAAATACATCCGGAGTAATTCCTCCACCGCCAAATACTTTACGTTTTTTTGATGTGTAATAAGTAGTGGTATCCTTGATGGGTAGTTTATTCATGTCTTTTACTTCACCATTTTCAAATCGGTCATGAATTTCTTCTTCGTATGCTTCGTACCCATGGGTATAGTCTTTTTGAATACAACGTCCTGATGGTGTGTAGTAGCGTGATACAGTCAATCGAACAACTGAACCATCACTCAGGTTAAAAGGTTCTTGCACCAACCCTTTACCAAAACTTCTTCGTCCGATACTCACACCTCTGTCCCAATCTTGCACGGCACCGCTCACAATTTCACTAGCACTAGCACTTCCTTCATCTATCAATACAATGAGTTTACCTTCTTCAAAAAGGCCTGCTTTCTCTGCTTGATAATTGGTACGAGATTGAATGCGACCACTGGTATAAACAACTAGTTTTTTGTCGTTTAAAAACTCATCAGCCAATGCAGTAGCTGCACTTAGATATCCACCCGGATTATTTCGTAAATCCAAAATTAAATGCTGCATATTTTGACGTTGTAGTTTTTGCAACGCTTCTCTAAACTCTTCATGTGTAGTGGCAGCAAAACGTTCTATTTTTATGTAGCCTGTTTCGTTGTTCAGCATCATGGAAGCATCTACACTATAAATAGGAATGGTGCCTCGCTGTATTTTAAATAATAGTGTTTGTTTTTTGTGGGGACGATAAATGGTTACATTCACTTTTGATCCGGAAGGGCCACGCAATAATTTAAAAACTGCTTCATTTTTTATTTTTATACCGGCTACAGGGGTAGTGTCTACTTTTATAATTCGATCACCTGCCAATATTCCTTGTCGGTAAGCGGGACCATCTTCAATCACATTTACCACCATGATGGTGTCATCTAAAATACTAAATTCTATACCAACTCCTTCAAAGTTTCCTTCTAAACTTTCATTGGCCAATTGGGTTTCCCGGGCCGGAATATATACGCTGTGAGGGTCAAGGTGGTTGAGCATGTTTTGCAACGCATATTCCTCTAAGCTATCTGTTTTTACATCATCAACATAAGCTTGGTTAATAATATGCAACAACTCAGTTACTTTATTTTTCATACCAAAACTTACCGAATGTCCTGGTTTGAGCCATATTCCCAATAAAATACCTAAAGCTATCAACAATGCGTAAATAAATGGCTGCCAAAATTTTTGTTTCATTCTCTCTAATTTGTGTCGGTAATAGTACAACATTCGCCTGTTTAAAGTGTTTCAGGCTAAACATTATTCTTATGGCAAAGAAAATAAAAACCACGTCAAAATTGACGAAATCATCAAATAAGGTTAGACCTAAAGAATCAGGCTTAACCACAGAGCGTTCGTCAAAATATAATCATTTAGAAAAAATGAGTACGGAGTTGCTGCTTCAAAGCATTAATAAAGAAGATAAAACTGTACCTCGTGCCGTGGAAAAAGCGATTCCACAAATTACGAAGTTGGTTGAAGCGGCTTCAAAAAAAATGAAAAAGGGAGGGCGGTTGTTTTACATTGGAGCAGGAACCAGCGGTCGTTTGGGTATTGTTGATGCCAGCGAATGCCCGCCTACATTTGGGGTTCCGCATGGTGTTGTGATTGGTTTAATTGCCGGTGGTGATGCAGCCATTCGCAAGGCGGTTGAGTTTGCCGAAGACGATGAAGCACAAGGATGGAAAGATTTAGTAAAACACAAAATCACCAAACAAGATGTATTGATTGGAATTGCAGCAAGCGGCAATACGCCTTATGTAGTGGGTGCTTTGAAAGAAGCAAAAAAAGCAGGAGTGCTCACCGGTTGTATTGTGTGTAATGAAGGAAGCAGGTCGGCAAAGTTTGCAAATTATCCTATTGAAGTTATTGTTGGTCCGGAGTTTGTAACCGGCTCAACACGCATGAAAAGCGGCACTGCACAAAAGCTGGTATTAAACATGATTAGCACGAGTTTAATGATTAGGTTGGGTAGAGTAAAAGGTAACAGAATGGTTGACATGACACCAACCAATAACAAACTTATTCGCAGAGGTACGCGAATGATTATGGAAGAATTAAAAGT
>JBKDBG010000086.1:0-22073 GCA_046314755.1 Bacteroidota bacterium
CAAATTAACAAAGGAAATTGGCTAGTAGGTGGCGCTATTGGCGGTAACTATGCCCAATCGGAAGAATACGTTAACGGGGAAATGCAAGAAACAACTTTAAGCAGCTTAAATGCCATTACACAAGTAGCCTATTTTCCCATAAAAAAACTAGCCGTTGGTTTAAATGTACAATTCACAGCAAACAACCAAAAGATAACTGTTTCTAATTCCTTTCCTTCATTTACGCAAACATTCGAAATTAAAGATCAAATTGTAGCGATTGGACCAATGTTGCGGTATTACTTATTATCGCCTGAGCAAAAATTTAATTTTTATTTGCAAGGAAGCTTTCAAAGTGGAAATGTAAATCGTCAAGGCCTTTCTATCATTGATCCTTTTAGTCCAATAGAGCAAGAGAAAAAAGGTTTAATGGCATACCATTTAAGTGCAGCTCCGGTGTATATGCTAAATAATAAAGTTTCAATTGAATTGATGTTAACCTACTCAAGAGTTGAGCATTTTGATGTTACGAATAGATTTTCGGGTGCCATTGGTTTACAGGTACACTTGGGTAAGTAGGTTAAGTATATGATTAGATAAAATTTAACCATTCCACAATTTTTATATCTCTGTATAACATAAGAATTACTATAAAATAAGTAACAATTCTTTATGTAAAATTATTGCTTAATGATGCTGTGCAGTTAATTTGAGTAAACATTTTTTTTGATGGAGAAGATACACACCATAAATATTGTTTGTATTTTTGATTATCAAATTCACCCACATTATGAAAATTTTCAAACGCATTGGTATTGCTTTAGTCTTATTGCTTGCCTTACTCGCCATTGTAGGTTTATTTTTACCTGAACACATTACCATTGAAAGAAAGTTGGAAGTAAACACTGCCGCTCATTTACCATATGGCATTGTAAACAACATCACCAAATGGAAAATGTGGAGCCCTTGGTATAAAAAAGACACCACTGCACAATATGGTTTTAGCGACACCACCAGCGGAACAGGCGCAAAACTAAGTTGGAAAAGCAACAACCGTGAGGTGGGAGAAGGAAGTGTAACGATTACAGAAACGAAACCGAATGAAGCTGTTTATACGTTGTTACAATTGGGAAATTGGACTCCCAATGTGTGGAATTTTATATTTGAAGCACAAGAAAACAAAACCATAGTAAGCATGCGCATGGATATGCATTTTGGGTACAATGTAATGGCACGTTGGTTTGGTTTGATGATGGATGAAATGATTGGAAAAGACTTTGAGCAAGCCTTACAAAACATTAAACAAGTATGTGAAAGCGGAGCAGCCGAAACCAAAGTAGCTGGCTTTATATTAAACGAAAAAACAACACATTCTACCACTTTCATTTACTTAGCATACGATAATGTAAAGAACCAAGAAATAGGTTTAAAAATTGGGGAAGGATTAATGAAGTTAGATGCATTTGCAAAAAAACATAAACACCAGGTTACCGGCTATCCGTTTACAGTATGGTTAAGTCCACAACATTTTTTATGTGCAATTCCCGTGGCTGATAGTGTACAAGTAGAAGATGAGATACAACTTGGTAAGTTACCCGAAGGCAAAAATTTGGTATTAAATTATACGGGAAATTACAACAACATGGCCGGAGCGTATAAAGCCATGGAGCAATACATTGTGGAGCAAAAAATTATTTTAACCGGACCCGCAAGAGAGGTTTACGTAACCGATCCTATGTTAGAAAAAGATACCACCAAATGGTTAACAGAAATGGTGTTTCCGATAAAGTAATCATTACTCAAACGCACCTCTTAACTCATTCACTTTATTGGCATCAAGCCTAATAAAAATGAACAGTAAAATGGTAAAGCTTAATAAGGATGAACCACCATAACTGATAAACGGAAGCGGAATACCAATCACAGGCATAAGGCCCAACGTCATCCCAATATTAATTAAAAAATGGATGAACAAAATACAGGCTACGCTGTATCCGTAAATGCGGTTGAATTTATATCGCTGTCGTTCGGCTAAAAACACAATTCGCCAAAGCAAAGTCATGTATAAAATAATAAATACCAATGAGCCAATAAAGCCATACTCTTCACCAATGGTACAAAAAATAAAATCGGTACTTTGTTCGGGTACAAACCTAAACTTGTTTTGAGTGCCCTCTAAAAATCCTTTGCCCCAAAAGCCACCGCTGCCAATGGCAATTTTACTTTGCATTACATTGTAACCGGCACCTTTTAAATCAACCTCTTTACCAAGCAATACATTAATACGCGATTTTTGATGCGCTTGCAATACGTTTTCAAACACATAATCAACGCTACTAACATAGGCCATCATAGCTATGGTAACTCCTGCAACAATCAATAAATTTTGTCGGTTCCGTCTAATCAGTAAAGTAAACAAAGCTGCAATTACACCAATGGCAATCATTAAATACAATGGTGGAATTAACAAGGCTAAAATGCTCAACACAATTACGGCAAATCCTAAAAACAAAATCCAGCCCGGTAATCCTTCGCGGTACAATACAAATACAAATGCACCAAACACCAATGCACTACCGGTTTCGTTTTGAAACAAAATAATTACAGCAGGTAAAAAACTAATGATATAGGCTACAATTTGTATTTTCTTTTCTTTGAATTTAATGTTGTATCCACTCAAAAATTTGGCAAGTGCCAATGCTGCGCCAAACTTGGCAAACTCGGCAGGTTGCATTCTAAAACCACCAATTTCAATCCACGAGCTGGAGCCTTTTACGGTAGTTCCCATTAACAAAACGGCAATTAATAAAAAGATGGTAATACCATAAATAGGATACGCAAAGGCATAAAAAAACTTTTCATCAACAAACAATATCAAAATGCCAATAAACAACGATAAACCAATCCAAATAATTTGTTTACCATAGTTCATGGTAGTATCATAAATCATAGGATGATCTTCACGATACACCGAGGCATAAATGCAAAGCAAACCTGCTACCACAAAAATGGCATACAGCGTAAGCAGAAGCCAATCAACGTTTGACGGTTTGGGTTGTTGCTGTTGTATCATTTCTATGAATTAAATTTCCTTTTAACATACGCTCCAATAAATACTTTCGCGTATCGTGTTTACCTGTTAAGTATTGCTCAATTAACAAACTGGCAATTGGTGCTGCCCATGTGGCGCCAAAACCTGCATTTTCAACAAAAACGGCAATGGCAATTTTAGGCTTGTTTTTTGGAGCAAAAGCAAAAAATACCGAGTGATCTTTTCCATGCGGATTTTGAGCAGTACCCGTTTTACCACAAATTTCAATACCCGGAATTTTTGCAACATAACCCGTACCACGCTCTACCACATCTTGCATGCCTTCAATAATGATATTGTAAAAAGGCGTATCAACGCTGGCCCAATGGCGTTTGTTGTATTCCGCATTCGGGTTTGGTTTTCCATCAATGCGTTTAACAACATGCGGTGTTACATAATAACCTCGGTTGGCTACAATAGAAGTTGCATTAGCCATTTGTAATGGAGTAATACCTAACTCTCCTTGCCCAATAGCTAATGAAATGGTGGTAGATGATTTCCATCTGAATCGGCCATATACTTTATCATAATAGGTTGATGGAGGTAAAAATCCGGAACCTTCGCCAAACAAATCAACACCCAACTTACGACCAATACCAAAACTGCTGATGTGTTCGTACCATTTTTTATAAGCCGCCTCGGAGTTTGGATACATTAAATTATCAATTACACTGCGGTACACATGACAAAAATAGGCATTACATGAAACGGCAACAGCACCACGTAGTTGCAATGGTGAGCTATGCGGGTGACAACCAACAGTTAATCCTCCCATGTGATAACCGCCATAACAGCCATAGGTTGTGTTCGGATTTAATACACCTTCTTGTTGCCCAACCAATCCCATAATAACTTTAAAAATAGAACCCGGTGGATAAGGTGCAGCAAGCGGACGATTAAACAAAGGTTTCATCGGATCACGCAACAACTTCATGTAATTGTTTCCGCGTTGCCTTCCCACAAATAAATTCGGATCGTATGTTGGCATACTAATTAAGGCCAGAATCTCTCCTGTTGAAGGTTCAATGGCAACAATACTTCCTATTTTATTTTGCATGAGTTGCTCACCCAATTCTTGCAATTTTTGATCAATGGTTAGGGTAATATTTTGTCCGGCAACGGCAGGTGTATCATACATACCGTTTTTATATCGGCCTTGCGTGCGGCTTTTGCTATCCACCAAAACATATCGCACTCCTTTTCTTCCGCGTAAGGTTTCTTCATAACTGCGTTCAACACCACTTATCCCTTTTAAATCACCCATGCGGTAATAGCCTCCGCTTTTTTCAATGTCTCTATCCGTTACCTCACCAATGTACCCCATAATGTGCGCTGCATTGCTGTGTTGGTATTTTCTATCGGTTCTTACCTCTACCTGAAATCCCCTAAAGTTAAACAGCTTTTCTTGAAAGGCGGCATAGGTTGGAATATTCAATTGTTTTTCAAAAACAGCCGGGCGCCAAGGTGCGTAGCCTACGCCACGTTTTATCTTTTCAAATCGGTTAAAAAAATCTTCTTTGGTAATGCCTAATACCGCACAAAAATCGTTTGTATCTAAATCTTTAACTTGGTCGGGAATTACGATTAAATCATAAATCGCATCGTTATACACCAACAGCTCTCCCGTACGATCATAAATTAATCCGCGTGCAGGATAGATGGTTTGCTCCTGCAACACATTTTCTTGTGCTGAGCGCAAATACGTGTCATCAAACAATTGCATCACTGCCAATCGTAATACATATACAATGGCAATCACAAAAAAGATGACAAGAAGAACCTGCTTTTTGGGTGTACTATCCATTACGTGATTTAACGTTGTAAAATAACAATTGTCCTACCACAATCATTAATACAGTTACCAACGTACTGAGTATAATTCTGAACAGTGTACTAAAGAATTCCTGAAAACCGTAAATTTCTAAAAAGAACAAGCAGGTATGGTGCACCAACGTCATGATGAAGCAATACACCACAAACCAAACCACGCCTTTTTTACTCATGTTCGGGCTAATTCTGCTTTCGGTATCTTCTTTGGTTGTAGCAAAGCGTAAATAATGAATACGCACATAAGCCATAAACACACAAGCAGCAATATGCAAGCCCGGTGTGGTACTAAAGGTATCTATGGCTACGCCTGTTAAAAAGGCCAGTAATAATAATTGCCAAGGCTTAATAGTAACCGGCAGTAACAGTAAAAAGTTAATATAAATATACGGGTTGATTGAAGTGCTTAATTCAATATTATTCACCACCAACACTTGCAGTAACAACACTACAATAAAACGGGCCAGGTATGTAAAAAAATCTAATATCACTTGGTTTGTTTAGTTTGTTGAAGTTGTTCCTCTAATGCTTTCTGTTCTTGCTTAAATAAATTTTTTATGACATACACCGTTGAGAGCATGCCGAAATCGGTGTAGAGTTCTACCTCAATAGAATGAAAATTATCACCTGCCTCAAGGGAATGTTCTTTTATTTTTCCAATGGGTAATCCTTCGGGGAAAATAGGAGAAAAATTACTCGTGATGATTTCATCATTTACAGCAATAGGCACATGTTTGTTTACATCAAGTAATTTGGCAAATTTCGGATCTCCACCATCCCAAACCAAAGCACCAAAAGCACCATTCTTTTTTATTTTGGCACTGATTCGGCATTCGCTGTTTAGTAAAGAAAGTACGGTACAATAATGGTCACTCACATGATTTACAATACCCACAATACCATTTTCGGTAATCACACCCATTTCTTCTTCAATGCCATGCAGCCTACCTCTGTTTAAGGTGATGTAGTTATTGCGTTTGGTTACAGAATTGTTTACCACGCGAGCAGCCAAATACGTGTATTGTTGTTTGTAAACCGTATCGTTAATGGTGCTTGTGCTAATGTTATTTTGATAATACGAAGCAATAAGTTGATTGCGCAAACGAGCATTTTCTAATTGTAAACTATCATTAACCCTGCGCAGGTTAAAATAATCTTTGGTATTGGTGATACCTGTATAAAAATTATTGGAAACCGAACCGGTATAATTTAAGAAGCTTGCCTTTTGATAATTATTGTAGCGATAGAGTATAACAAATGCCAACACTTCCAGCAGAAAGAAGATGAAGAACACATGGTATTTAATAATGAAAAAAATTAAGTTACGCACGCTTCAGGTATATGTTCGTTTTTAAAAATCGACCGCTGCTGTTGTTCAACTTGAATTACGTCATTAAGAATTTATAATTCTTCAAGTTTTTCAAGGCCATACCGGTACCGCGTACAACTGCACGCAAAGGGTCCTCAGCTACATGAACCGGTAATTTAGTTTTAGCGGCAATACGCTTATCCAAACCTCTTAACAAAGCGCCACCACCTGTTAAGTATAAACCTGTTGAGTAAATATCAGCTGAAAGTTCCGGTGGCGTTAATTCTAACGCACGTAATACGGCCTCCTCAATTTTTGAAATTGACTTATCTAACGCTGCGGCAATTTCGCTGTAGCTAACGGTAATTTGTTTAGGAATACCGGTCATTAAATCGCGGCCGTTTACGGCATAATCCGGTGGAGGATTATCTAACTCGGTTAATGCGGCACCTACTTCAATTTTAATTCTTTCGGCAGTACGTTCACCCACTAACAAGTTGTGTTGTCTGCGCATATAATCCAAAATATCTTCGGTAAATTCATCACCCGCCACACGAATAGATTGGTCGCATACAATACCTGCAAGAGCAATTACCGCAATTTCAGTAGTACCACCGCCAATATCAATAATCATGTTGCCCATGGGTTCAAACACATCAATACCAATACCAATGGCTGCGGCCATAGGCTCATGGATTAAATATACTTCTTTAGCACCTGCTCTTTCTGCACTATCACGCACGGCACGTTTTTCAACCTCGGTAATCCCCGATGGAATACAAATTACCATGCGTTGTTGAGGCTTAATCAACTTGCTGCTTTGCGGAATCATTTGAATCATTCCGCGAATCATGTGTTCAGCTGCGTTAAAATCGGCAATTACCCCATCCTTAAGCGGACGAATAGTTTTGATATCCTCATGTGCCTTTCCGTGCATTTGTTGTGCCTGGCTTCCCACCGCAATCACGTTTCCGTTTCTACGGTTAATGGCAATAATGGATGGTTCATCCACCACTACTTGGTCTTTATGTATTATCAGCGTGTTTGCTGTACCTAAGTCGATAGCTAAATCCTGTGTTAAAAAGCTAAAAACACCCATATAAGTCGCTCGTCAAATAAATAGTTTAGTTATAGCGTGCAATATAAAAATATATTCAGCAAAGTTTGCGCTTTATTTTTTACTTGTTATTAAATTTTTAGTTCAACCGAAAAAAGGGCAAATTTTAATGTTTAAAATGCCTTACTCCGGTAAAATACATAGCGATGTTATTGGCATCGCAATACGCTATACTTAACTCGTCTTTAATGGAACCACCGGGTTGTATCACCGCATCTACACCTTCGTTTCCGGCAATTTCAACGCAATCCGGAAAAGGAAAAAAAGCATCACTGGCCATTACCGCACCTTGCAATGAAAAGCCAAACTCTTTTGATTTTGATATGGCATTTTTTAATGCATCAACTCGTGAAGTTTGTCCGCAACCAATGCCCACCAATTGTTTGTTTTTAGCCAACACAATAGTATTACTTTTAGTATGTTTAGCTACAATATCGGCAAACAACAAATCGTCAACTTGCGCGTCTGTAGCGGCTTTTGCTGTAACTAATTTTAAATGTTCGCGGTTAAGTATGAGGGTGTCTTTATCTTGTTCAACCACACCGTTTAATAAACTTCTGAATTGTTTTCCGGCAGGTAAATTTCCTTTTTGAATCAATAAGATTCGGTTCTTTTTTGAGGATAAAACTTGTAAGGCTTTATCATCATAGCCCGGAGCTATCAAAACCTCCATAAATAATTTATCAATTTCAACTGCGGTAGCCTCATCAATGTTTCTGTTAGCCGCAATAATACCTCCAAATGCCGATACCGGATCACCGGCAAGTGCATCGGTGTAAGCCTGTGCAATACTGTTTCTTGTCGCTAAACCACATGGATTGTTATGCTTGATAATGGCCACTGTTGGCTCACTAAAATCACCAATTAAATGTAAAGCTGCATCCACATCTAACAAGTTATTATACGATAATTCTTTGCCATGCACTTGTTGGAAAAGCGCATTGATATCACCATAAAATATGCCCTTCTGATGAGGGTTTTCGCCATAGCGCAACACCTTTGCAGGCTCAACACTAGCTTTAAATGCTGTTGGTTCGGCTACATCAAAATATTGAAAAATTAATCCATCATAATGTGAGGTGGTGTGAAATGCTTTGGTGGCAAATTTTCTGCGTTGCTCAATGGTTGTTTCACCTTGTTGTTGTGTTAATAGCTCCGATACTTGGGTAAAATCTCCTTTATCACAAACAATCAACGTATCGTTAAAATTTTTGGCCGCTGCACGAATTAATGAAACCCCGCCAATGTCAATCTTTTCAATAATCTTCGACTCATCATTGGTACTTTTAACTGTTTCTTCAAACGGATATAAATCAACCACCACCAAATCAAAAAACGGAATTTCAAATTCACTTACTTCTTTTTGATCGGTTTCGTTGTCACGTCTGGCTAAAATACCGCCAAACACTTTAGGATGTAGGGTTTTTACACGACCACCCAAAATACTTGGGTACCCGGTTAAATCTTCCACGCGATTTACTTTTATGCCTAATTTTTCAATAAAATCTTGCGTACCTCCGGTGGAGTAGATGTTTACCCCGAGGTTATTTAAAGTTTGTGCAAGCACTTCTAAACCATCTTTGTAAAAAACTGAAATTAAAGCATTTGAAATTTTGCGCGGTGTATTCATAATTGTGTTGATTGATAAAAATTTGGAGCCGCGAAAGTACACTTTTGATGTGGTTAATGAAATTTGCCGGACTCTTTTTTTAAAACAAAAAAAGGCAACAATCTTCCGTAAGTATTGTAAAAACTAGGCTTTACAGCGAAAAAAAAATTAGCGATTAAACAACTTGTGCTGCTAAAATACGTTTGATGGCTTCGGGGAAATATTGCATTTCCAATGCTGCAATTTGCTGTTGAATAAGGGCTATATTGGCTTGTTCAGGCACTTCAAATTTGGCTTGAAAAATAGGTGCACCTTCATCATACTTTTCATTTACAAAATGAATGGTGATGCCATGTTCCTTTTCTTTGGCTGCTAAAACTGCCTCATGCACATGGTGTCCATACATGCCCTTGCCTCCATACTTGGGTAACAAAGCAGGATGAATATTGATGATTTTATTGGGATAATGTTTAATAAGATATTCAGGAATCAGCCAAAGAAAGCCTGCCAAAACAATTAAATCAGGTTGATAAGATTGTAACAATGCAAGAAAATCGGCTTCGTTTTGAAAGGTAGATTTATTAAACAATTCAACCGGAATCCCCAGTGGTTCCATGCGTTTAATCACACCTGCTTGCGGATTATTACAAAACACTGCTTGAACGGTTACCTCATGGCTGGATGCAAAATATCGGGCAATATTTTCAGCGTTGGTACCACTACCCGATGCGAAGATGACAATGTTTTTAGCAGGCATTATTTGTTGGATTAAAATTCAAGTTCACCCAAAGTTACTTGCCTAAAGAAACTATCTACGTTATTGTTTCCGTTTAATAAATGTAATGGAACCGTAAGCACCACCATATCATTTTTACCTTTTTGGGTACTGTATCGTTTGGCCATAACATTGCTTGGGCCAGTCCATTTTGGTGCTCCACCCGGACCAAATGAAATTAAATCAGCACGTGCTAAACTATCAAACGAAAACAACCCCGTTGCGGTGGTGTAGGTTTGAAAAGGACGAGGAAAAGTAACAATACCTGTAGCCTTTAATACCGGCCATGTGGCATTGTACGGAAATAATTGATCCCCGGTAGCCATACGAAATGAACGACCCGGATTATCAATTAGTTTTTCAATTGGGGTGAAAGAAAAGAAAGAAGCGTCTAACGCCACATCATTCGGTATTTCGAGCACAAAAAACACCTTTCCTCCGTTATTAAAAAAGTTTACGGTTGCCAATTGCGCAGTACCTAATGTTCTGGTTGGATCATCACTCACCCAAACAATTCGGTTAAAAAATTCAAATGCTTTTGCCGTAGTAAAAGCATCACTTGGTAATTCATCCAATAAAGAGCGAACCACATCAAAGTTGCTGTAAGTAGCGCCTAAGTTATTTATGCGGTTTGAATAAAAATTGGTGGTGATGTTTTTATTGCTGTTGCTTACATAATCGGTAATGAACAATATACCATTTTGTGGCCTGCGCACATATAATTTGGTACTCACCCATTGTGATGAAGAACCTGAACGATCTACACAACGCAAATAAATGGTATTGGTATCATTAAAAACTCCGCCTGTGGCTTTTTGGGCAAAAGGCAAGGTTTGTGTATTATTAAACAATTGATAAGAACCAGTGAACGTTCCATTCACCCTTTCACCCACAAAACTGGTTGCCGTAACATTGGCAGGTAAACTCACCACGTTATTGGTATCGTTAAAGGCAATTTGAATATTGCTGATATCACCTTCACCATCAATATCTTTAGGAATCCAACTTAAACGAAATGCAGGGAAAGAAGTAATTTTTTGTCCCGCTGAAAAATCGAAGTTAATGGTTGGAGGCGTATTGCGCACGGGGAAAGTTAATCCGGCAGGTGTTGGATCGACTACTCCATTTTGGTTAATGGCACGTACAAATATTTTTATATTGGCCGTATCGGAACCAAAAGGAATGGTAAGCAAAAAAACATCAGCTTGTTTGGTGGTGAATTGCCAAGTTTGTTGGTTATCAATACTTACTTCATACCCTTTAATATAACCCGATTGAATGGAACCCCACCAATGCGCTTGCACAGTGGTGGTGTAACGAGTATCTCCCGAACGATAAATACTATCTACCACCAAATACGTTTCAGGTATGGTTTTATTGATATCGGCTTCGCCTTCAAACTCTTTTTTACAACCTGTTATGGCCACCGCCATAAACAAGGAAATACACATGATGCGGAATATATTCCTAAACATAGGCTGCAATAATACAACGATTTGATGTAACCCGAAAGTTAACTTTATGCATTTAATTTATGCTTAACCAGCAACATTTTTAAGGCAGTTTCAGCAGCTTCCACACCTTTATTGCCGTGTTTACCTCCTGCCCTTTCCATGGCTTGTTCAAGGGTATTGGTAGTGAGCACACCAAACACTACAGGAATGTTATAGTCTAATCCCACTTGCATTACACCATGGGCACAAGCATCACAAATAAAATCGAAATGACGAGTTTCACCTTGAATAACGCAGCCTAAAGTTAGCACCGCATCCATATTTTTTTGTAATGCCATCCATTGGGCCCCAAGCGGCAATTCATAACTGCCGGGAACCGAATGCACGTGGATATTTTTTTCCTTCACGCCCATTTCCAATAAAAATTCTACGGCACCTGCCAACAGGCTTCCGGTAATCTGTGTATTCCATTCGGAAACCACAATACCGATATGTAATTTTTTAAATTCTTTTTGAGGTGTAAGCGTTGTTACCGATAAGTTTTTTAGCTGTGTTGCCATGTATGCGAAGTTAAACTAATTGGGCATACTTTTGAATGAACCGGCATAAAAAAACCCCGAACTTTGTTCGGGGTTTTGATTATAGTGAAAATAAGATTATTTACCTTCTTTTAATGCTGATGCACGGGCAATGTATTTATCAATATCAGCTGCCTCTTGCACATCCGTGTAATCATTTTTAATGGCGGTGTATGCATCAATTGCTTCATCGTATGATTTTAACTCTTCAAAAGCTACACCTGCTTTTTTGTAGAATACAGGCGCTGTTAATTTGTTTTTACTCATGCGTGCAGCCTTCACATATAATTTGGCACCTTTTTCAACATCACCGGTTTCTACATATGCATCACCTAATAATCCGGTGGCCAAAGGCCCGATCAACGGATTATCTGTACTAAAACCTTCCAACATTTCAATGGCACCTTCAAAGTTACCGGTACGCACCATACAAACTCCTGCATAATAATGTGCAAGGTTTCCTGCTTTTGTTCCGCTGTACTCATCGGCAATTGCTTCAAAGCCTTTGAATTTGTCAGATCCTTTTAAAGCTAGAGCAAACGAATCTACTTCAAAAAATTGCTGCGCTTTAAAAATTTCAACTTGAGCTTCGGCTTCGCGAGGTTCAAAGTAAAACTTTTTTATTCCGAAGTAACCCAATACAACGGCTAATACAGCGATAATTGCGGTATTGATGTTCTTTTTGTTTTTCGAATAAAAATCTTCCACCTTGTGCGTAGTATTAGCCAAGGCAGCATCTAAATCAAGATTATCGTTTTTGTGTTGAGTCATATGTTAATAATCGCTTCTTAAAAAATTAAAGGGCACAAGTATACTAAATTATTCTGTAATGAAAGGATAATCCTGCTGAACATAAACATCTTCCCACAATGATTCAGGTGCAGGCCATGGAGAATTCTCCGAAAATTCAACCGAATCATTTACAATGGCTTCAATTTTTTGTTCCAACTCCTCAAACCAGGCCTCATTGGCATATTTTTTCTCCAACATGGTGGCCATTACACGCTCAAGCGGATCTTTTTTCTTGTACTCTTCTACTTCTTCTTTGGTACGATATTTCGCAGGATCACTCATTGAATGACCACGGTAACGATATGTACGAATTTCCAATAAAGTTGGACCATCCCCTTTACGGGCACGCTCTACGGCATCTGCCATGGCCTCATGAACGGTTTCAGGCTGCATACCATCAACCGGGAAACTTGGCATTTCGTAAGCCGAACCAATTTTATAAATATCCAATACGTTGGTGGTACGCTCAACAGAAGTACCCATGGCGTATCCATTATTTTCTACCACGAAAATTACCGGCAATTTCCATAACATAGCCATGTTAAAGGTTTCGTGCAAGGCTCCTTGACGAACCGCACCGTCACCTAAACTACAAACTGTTACTTGATCGCCACCACGATACTGATCGGCTAAAGCGATACCGGCACCTAATGGAACCTGACCGCCAACAATGCCATGTCCGCCAAAGAAATTATGCTCTTTGCTGAACATGTGCATACTGCCACCTTTCCCTTTACTGCAACCTGTTGCTTTACCGTACAACTCGGCCATCACTTCACGAGCAGGTATACCCAATGCAATGGCATGGGCATGATCGCGGTAAGCGGTGATATGGCGGTCGTCTTTACGGGTAGCGCTTATGGTTCCGGCTACAACCGCTTCTTGACCAATGTATAAGTGACAAAAGCCTTTGATTTTTTGTTGTCCGTACAACTGTGCGGCTTTTTCTTCAAATCTGCGCATGAGCAGCATTTGCTCATACCAATTCTGATAAGTCTCTTTCGTGAATTTTGTCTTTGCCATTTTTATTTTGAAGAACTGCAAAACTAATAAAATTATGCATTGTACAAAGTGTAGTTTTGAATGCTGATTTATAGGGTATTATATTTTATTCAAAGGATTTGCCCTCACGGGTTTATATTCGCAATTCATGTTGCGCATCAAAAACATTAGTTTACAGCAGTTTAAGAATTATCCCAATCAAAAGCTTGAGTTTTGTGCCCAAGTAAATTGTTTTACGGGAAAAAACGGCTCGGGTAAAACCAACCTGCTGGATGCTATCTATTATTTGTCGTTCACCAAAAGTTTTTTCAACCCTACCGATGCGCAAAACATCTTGCACCACGAGCAATATTTTTCCATTCAAGCCAAATACGAACGGAATCATTTGAATGAAGAAGTAGTGCTTTCTTTTCAAAAGGGAAAAAAAACATTCAAGTTGAATAACAATGAGGTAAAAAAGTTTAGCGACCATATCGGGCATTACCCATTGGTGATGATTACGCCTAACGACATCTTTTTATTACATGAAGGCAGCGAAGAAAGAAGGAAGTTTTTAGACGGATTAATTGCACAAACCGATAAAATTTATTTGCAGTATTTGTTGCAATACAACCGGATATTAGAGCAACGCAACAAACAACTTAAACTTTTTGCGGAGGGTGCGCCTATTGATGAATTACTCATTGAAACCTACAACACACAACTTGCCGAAGCCGGTGAAATCGTATTCACAAAACGGAAAAACTTTTTGGCTGCATTTATTCCATTGGTAAACCATTATTACCGTCAAATCAGCAATGCGAGTGAATCAATCCAAATTGTTTATCAAAGTGATTTGCATGGAGCTGAATTGCTGGCTTTACTTCATGCCAACTTACGTAATGATTTAGGTGCACAGCGCACCACTAAAGGCATACATAAAGATGATTTAGAATTTTGTTTGAATGAATATGCCATTAAAAAGTTTGGCTCACAAGGGCAACAAAAATCGTTTATTGTGGCTTTAAAACTTGCGCAGTATGATTATTTAAAACAGCATACACAGATTAAACCCTTATTGTTGTTGGACGATATTTTTGAAAAGCTGGATGAACAACGTTTGCAAACGCTATTGCACATGATTGCGGATGATGCCTTCGGCCAAATTTTTATTACCGATACGCATTTGGACAGGTTACAAGCGGTATTTCAAAAAATGCCTCAAACAGCGGTATATTATTTTAGTGTTTCGCAAGGGTCGGCACAACGTATTATGATAAATGATTAGGATTAGCGCGTATGAAAAAGAGAAAAGACAACGAACAAACTTTAAAAGATGCCATCAGCGACTTTTTAAAAAGTGAGCGCATGGACAATAAACTTGCCGAAATCAATATCATCAACAAATGGGAAGATATTGTAGGTAAACTCATCTCCTCGCAAACGGAAAAAATGTATTTCCATGAAGGAAAACTTTTTTTACAAATATCCTCTGCACCCCTAAGACAAGAGTTAAACTACCAACGATTTAAAATTGTTGAGTTGGTAAATAAAGAAGCCGGTATTGAATTGATAAAAGATGTGGTGGTAAGGTAAAGTTACTTACTCCAACATGCAGGTATATTTTATTTTAACAGGAATATTGTTGATGCCTTTTTTGAAGTAAGCCGTTTGTTCCTCATCAAATTTTTTATCATCTGTTAAATAAAAAATACGTTTGGTTTTAACCTTACGTTTCTCCCCATTATAATAGAACGTATAATTCGCTTCTACATCAACCGATGATTTTTTTAAGTTGCTTCTTTTAACGCCATCATGCGTTGAAATATCATACTTGGCTTTTATAATTAAGCTATTATCGTTATACAATTCTACCTCTTGGCTGCGACCATTGCTCATTAAAGCTACGGTTGAAGGTTTACCTGTGTATTTCTGACCATTGATATCTACTTCGGGCGCTGAAACAAACAAACGAACCGGAACTTTATCGGCTATCAATAAGCCTGATATCAACATAAGCACAAAAAAGAATGGTTTTTTCATAATAATATTTATTTTGAGCATCAAATTTAAACATAATAAATATGAATTCACCACTAAAAAATGTACTTCCTGCCGTTATTATCGCCTTGGCTATTTTAGCAGGATTTTCTTTCAAATCAGCAAACAAAGCAAACTCACAAGCCGCAAGTTATGAGTACAAACAATTTTCAACTATTGAATCCATTATTTCGGGCGGACTTGGCCGTTCGCGCATTTTAACTACTGACGATAAAGGAACATTAGTTGAAAAAGACCTGTTAAACTTTTACAGTTTGGTAGGGATTAACTTTGGTAACATTGCCAATAACGACAGAGCCATAGTTGATAAAATTAACGAATGGACCAACGAAGGTTGGGAATTGGTTGAAGTAACCTCAGGTGCTCAAACCAACATGTCGCAAGGCAGTACCAGCAACGGTATTTTTATTACACGCTATTTGTTTAGAAGATCGAAATAATCTTATCATTTTTATACCAAATCCCGTTCAGGTTGTTTACCGAACGGGATTTTTTTTGACTTAATTCATGCAAGTTGAAACCATTGATATGATTATATTCGCCACATGGAATCCTATTTTGAGTTTGCCATTACCTGTGATACCGACACCAAAGAATTACTGATTGCAGAACTTGCAGAAGCAGGTTATGAAGGATTCTTAGAAAATGATCACGGATTTACCGCATACATCATTGAAGCAGAACATCAACCCTTGCTGTTTAATGATATTTTATTGAAATATGGGTTGAAGCCCGAGGCTGTTCCGCATAAAGTAATTGCCCCACAAAATTGGAATGCGCAATGGGAAGCCGCTTACGAACCCATTATTGTAGCTGACAGGGTAATGATAAAAGCTCCATTTCATGAGGAAGGGATTGAATATGACTATGTGCTTACCATCCAGCCAAAAAACACCTTTGGCACCGGACATCATGAAACCACACAATTGATGGTGGAGTTAATGTTGCAAACATCCTTTACCAATAAAAAAGTGTTTGATTATGGCTGCGGCACAGGTGTATTAGGTTTAATGGCCTTAAAACTGGGAGCAACCCTTGCCGTTGGCAATGATATTGATGAATGGTGCGTAGACAATATTGATGAGAACAAATCTTTAAACCAACTCAACGCCTTTGAATTTAGGCTGGGCGATTTAACGGTACTGAAGGCCGAAGATCAATTTGAGGTGATATTAGGTAACATCAACAAAAATATTTTACTCGGAAGTTTTGTTACATTGGCACAACATGCCCAGCCTGAAGCGGAATTGCTCATTAGTGGTTTTTATGAACACGACTTAAGCGATTTACAAATTGCGGCTGAAGAGGCCGGTTTTATGTATGTGCAACACTTGGTAAAAAACAATTGGTGTGCCGCCTCTTTTAAATTAAAAAGTAAAACTTAATTTCGAACGCAAACAATAAACACATGTACGGTAAACTGCAAAAATTTTTACAACAAGAATTAGCCGAAATTGAATCGGCAGGATTGTATAAACGCGAACGCATCATTGTGAGTGAACAAGGTGCTGAAATTACTTTAAACACCGGTGAAACAGTATTAAACTTTTGTGCCAACAATTATTTGGGTTTATCATCGCACCCTCGTGTGAAAGAAGCTGCTAAAAAAGCATTAGACACCCATGGATTTGGCATGAGCAGTGTTCGATTTATTTGTGGCACACAAGACATTCATAAAGAATTAGAAAAAACCATTGCTGATTTTTACGGAACGGAGGACACCATTTTATATGCAGCCGCTTTTGATGCAAATGGAGGTGTATTTGAACCCTTATTTCAGGAGGCAGATGCCATTATCAGTGATGAATTAAACCATGCATCCATTATTGATGGCGTACGTTTATGTAAAGCACAACGTTACCGTTACAAAAACAACGACATGGCCGATTTAGAGGCGCAGTTGATTGCAGCCAATGAAAAAGGTGCACGCTTTAAAATTATCGTAACCGATGGGGTTTTTAGCATGGATGGTTACGTAGCACAAATGGATAAAATTTGTGATTTGGCAGATAAGTATGATGCCTTGGTAATGACAGATGAATGCCACAGTGCCGGGTTTATCGGTAAAACCGGAAGAGGTGTTCCTGAATTGTGTAATGTAATGGGCAGGGTTGATATCATCACCGGAACATTAGGCAAAGCATTAGGTGGAGCCATGGGCGGATACACCACCGGTAAAAAAGAAATTATTGACATGCTGCGCCAACGCTCACGTCCCTATTTATTTAGTAACTCATTGGCACCGGCAATTGTTGGAGCAAGCATTGAGGTATTTAAATTATTAAATGAAAGCACAGCCCTTCGCGATAAATTAGAATCCAATGTAAATCAGTTTAAAGCAGGCATGCAAGCAGCAGGATTTGATTTAAGAGGCGGTGCAAGCGCTATTGTGCCTGTTATGTTATATGACGCAAAACTTGCTCAAGAATTTGCCAATGCTTTACTTAAGGAAGGTATTTATGTCATCGGGTTTTTCTACCCGGTAGTACCAAAAGGTTTAGCAAGAATTCGTGTACAACTTTCGGCAGCACATGAACCGCATCATATTGAAAAAGCAATTGTCGCATTTACCAAAGTAGGAAAAGAATTAGGTGTGTTAAAGTAAATTTAACATTACCGTAACATACAAAAAAGCCCGCCAATAGCGGGCTTTTTTTGTATGTTTAACATTCAGGTAACATTGGAATGATATTGCATTAACCTAAGTATAACCTTGGTTTAACGGGTTGATGAATTTGCCACCATAGTTTTGTCGGCAAGTTTCATACATACCTAAACATGCGTAAATTATTACAACACATTTTATCCATTCATTTATTGCTGCTGATAAGTGTAGCAGCCTATGCCCAAAACGGCAAAATAAGCGGTAAAATAATCGACAAAAAAAGCGGAGAAGAATTAATTGGTGTTTCAGTGAGCATTGAAGGCACTAATATTGGTGCTGCTACTGACGTGGAAGGGAAATTCACCATCAACAATGTAAAACCCGGAACTTACACCTTAAACGTAAGTTATGTTGGTTACAACAAAAAACAACTCACAGGCATTATTGTAAAAGCAGGAGAAACAACCGCCATTAATATTGCCATTGAAGAATCAACCAAACAATTAAATGAGGTGGTGGTTCAGGCTGAATTAAAAAAGGAAAGCTCAAACGCTTTGTTGATTCAACAAAAAAATGCCCTATCCGTATCGGATGGGATTTCGGCTGATGTTATTAAACGATCGCCCGATAATACCACAAGTGAGGTAATGAAAAGGGTGAGCGGAGCCACCATACAAGACAACAAATTTGCTGTAATACGCGGCTTAAACGACCGTTACAATTCAGCCTACATTAACGGTGCTCCATTACCAAGTTCAGAGGCTGATAGAAAAGCATTTTCGTTTGATATTTTTCCATCAAACATGTTGGCGAATATGACCATTACCAAAACGGCCACACCGGATTTACCGGGCGATTTTGCAGGCGGTTTAATCACCATCAACACACGCGATATTCCTGATGAAAAATTCTACAGCATTTCAACCAGTGTTGGTATGCACTCATTAACCACTTTCCAATCGGGCTATAACTACAATGGTGGAAAAACTGATTGGTTAGGTTTGGATGATGGTACGCGCGGTATTCCTGGAGGTATTCCGGGCCGTATGAATTATGAACCTGCAAGCAACGACCAAAAATTTCAATACAGCCAACGTTTTAATGATGATTGGAGATTGTTACGCGTAAACTCATTCGCACCTAATACCAACCTTCAGTTCTCAACCGGAAATAAATTTAAATTCGGCACCAAAAACGAAGCAGGTTTTATTGTTTCCTTATCACACAATAACAGTTATCGTTTTACCCCAACTGAAAGAAACTTTTTTGACGTAATGGCCGGTAACGACCAGTTATATGCCTACAAAGACTCTACCTACAAACGTGAAGTGCTTTGGGGAGCCATGGCTAACTTTGCCGTTAAAATTGGCACACACAATAAATTCTTTTTCAAAAATGCCTTTACCGTAAACTCCGAAGACCAAACCATTGTGCGTTGGGGTAAAGACAACATGAATAACGACCCAATTAATTATGTAAATAAAACTGCCTACTTCTTCCAACAAAACCAGTTTTTAACAAGCCAATTGGGTGGTGAGCATTTTATAACTGCTGCCAAAATTAAAATCAAATGGAATTTAAACTTCAATAACATCAACCGTACTATACCGGATTTCAGACGCTTTACACGCTCCACCACGGTGAATGATTTTACAGGAGAATTAAATCCTTACACGGCTAATATTCAATCAACCATTGACCTTACCCAAGCCGGACGTTTATATACCCAACTTGATGAGCAATTGTATTCAGGAGGTGTAGATGTACAGTTACCTATTGAAAAATTAAGCGGTAAAAAACTTAAAACAGAATTTAAAACCGGAGGCTTCTACCAAATTCGCGAGCGTGCATTTGAAGCCAGTGTATATGGTCATAAACTAAACTTTAACAACCCACAAGCAGGTGATATTGCATTACAAGATATCAATACCATTTTCAATCGCAACAACTTAATAAACGGTTCATTTTTTATTGATGAGCGTGTAAATCCGCAAGACAAATACAAAGCAGGTTCAACATTAGGTGCTGCTTATTTGATGTTCAATAACAAATTTAAAAATCGTTTTCGTGCAGTATATGGTGTGCGTATGGAAAGTTACAACCAACGTTTAGAAGCCAGGGGCCCTGCCGGTGATACCATTAACTTAAATGCTACTGTTGTTGATTTCTTACCCTCAATCAACCTATCTTACGAAATCAGTGAAAAAACCAACCTAAGGTTAGCCTACTTTAAATCGGTGGCCCGACCTGAATTTAGAGAGTTGGCTCCATTTATTTTTTACGACTTTAATTTGAATGTGGATGTAACAGGTAACCCTGATTTACAAAGAACAGCTATACAAAATTATGATTTCCGTATTGAGCATTTTCCGGGTGAAGGCCAATTGATTTCATTCTCACTTTTCTATAAAAACTTTGCCAATGCCATTGAGCCTGTGTTTGAAATTACCGGAGGAGGAAGTTACCGCTTTGGTTATACCAGCAGAGCCAATGCCATTAACCGTGGTTTTGAAATTGAGTTTAGAAAGAACTTCAACTTTGCCGATAAATGGTTGGGAACAAAATTTATGCGTAACTTCTTGTTTAACATGAATTATGCCTACATCAACAGTGAGGTTGACTTAGGAGATATTGCAGCAGCCGTTCAAGGCAATGTTGCTAAACGTCCGCTTCAAGGTCAATCAAACTACATCATCAATATGGGATTAAGTTATGTTGAACCTACCTCAAACATTACGGCAAGTTTGTTATACAACCGCATTGGTCGCAGAATATTTATTGTACAAGAAATTGGGGGTGCTTTCCCAAGCGTTTGGGAAAATCCACGTGATGTAATTGATTTTACCATTTCAAAACGTTTCTTCAAAAAATTGGATGTGAAATTTACCATTGGTGATTTGTTAGCGCAAGACTTGGTATTTTATCATGACAATGACAACAACGGTAAATTTGATGTAGTTGAAGAAAGCAAACGCAATGAACTTGTAAACAAACGTAAAAACGGAACGATTGATGAAGCAGAAGCAGCCAGCAAAGAGTTGCAGAAGTTGGATAATGTGGTATATCGTTTCTTAATGGGTAGAACCGTTTCATTTGGTTTAAGCTATAAATTTTAACGGGTATTTTTGAAACTTAAAAGATAAGGCTGCTTTCCAGGAAGGCGGCCTTTCTTTTTTTTAATCATCATTATTTTTTAAATGATACACATTTACAATAACCTAATGGGTTGTTTGCAATTTAATAACACAACATTAACAGTATAGCAAGGTTGCAGGTATAGGTTTGAATCGAAAATTCAAGAAGAATTACTATGAAAAAAAGAGCATTACTCGCAGTGCTAACATTACTTGCCGGAACAAGCGTTTTTGCACAAAAAACAAAAACCATATCGGCAGGTGACATTACTGAAAACACAACGTGGTTCAGTGATACGGTGTACACCCTCGATGGTTATGTGTATGTAAAAAACAATGCAACCTTAACCATACAACCCGGTACTTTAATCAAAGGAAATGCAGCTACCAAAGCTACCTTAATTATTACACGTAACGGATCTATTAATGCAAACGGAACAGCAAATGCTCCTATCGTTTTCACTTCATCAAAACCAAAAGGCCAACGTGCAACAGGTGATTGGGGTGGAATTGTAATTTTAGGCAAAGCTCCGATTAATCGCCCTGATGTAACTACCGGTCCTTCTGTAGCTGTGGCTGCGGCTGAACCGGGTAACCAAGTAGCCATTGAAGGCGACTTAGATAATACCAACGGTGATGGTTTATATGGCGGTACGGATGCCAACCACAACTCAGGTATTTTACGTTATGTACGTTTAGAATTTGGTGGTGTGGTGATTACTACCGGTAATGAAATTAACGGCTTAACCATGGGTGGTGTA